>JAGXGR010000054.1 GCA_024636645.1 Legionella sp. | reverse complement strand
TTTCAATACTTTACTGTTGGGCCAAGGCCCAACCTACCGCTCTGTAACGGTTGGCATTTATACAGAGATCTGTCCACAGGGTCGCCTCAAGGGAGAAGGGAGCAGATCGTGCTAACTGATTAATTTCAATGCAAATTAAGATGGGGCTGCCGTGGTAGCAAAGCTGCAACCATTTGACAGGCTTGGTGAATCACGGTAATTTCTTGTTTTTTTTTGAGGATAAGCGCCATGTTTGAAAATAAAGTCGCACTCATAACAGGCGGGGCCAGGGGTATCGGCAAGGCCAGCGCATTGAAACTGGCTGATGCGGGCTGTGATATTGCCATTGTTTATTTCAACAGCTCAGATGAAGCGGAGCTTCTGGCCAGAGACATTGAAAAAAAAGGGCGAAAGGCTATCACCATTCAGGCCAACGTTGCCGATCATCAATCGGTTAAAGAGATGATGGCTCAGTTTCGCGAGCATTTCAGTCAATTGAATTTTCTTATTTCCAATGCAGCCAGCGGCGTTTTAAAATCCGCGCTGAAAATGTCGACCAAGCACTGGCGCTGGTGCCTTGAAACCAATGCGCTGGCTTTAAATCATCTGGTCACCGAAGCGAAAGATATCATGCCCAGAGGCAGTCGGGTCATTTCTCTTTCAAGCCTGGGTGCTTCGCGCGCTATTCCCAATTACGCCTTCATTGGCGCTTCTAAAGCCGCTCTGGAAGCGCTGGTTCGCTCTTTAAGTCTCGAGCTCGCGGAATTTGGCATTACTGTAAATACCGTTTCTGCAGGCGTGGTAGACACAGATGCACTCAAGCATTTCCCAAACCGTGAACAATTACTGGATGAATACCAGGCACACTCTCTGGCGTCCAGGCCTTTATTGCCTGAAGATGTCGCCAATACGGTTTATTTGCTATGCTTGCCAGAAGCAGAGATGATCAATGCACACACTTTGTTTGTTGATGCCGGTTATAGCCAAATGGGCTAAGGTATGTGAAATCGCTATAGCAGATTTTTTTAAATCTATGCTACAATCGATGGCTTTGTAAAACAGGTAAGTTCAGAGGATTAACCATGAATATTGATAGCGTTTACCCAAAAGTAAGGGAAATTATCGCTGATGTCCTGGTCATTGATGAAGAGGAAATCAGTTTAAACAGTCGCCTAATCAGCGATTTAAGTGCGGAATCCATCGATTTTCTTGATTTGGTATTCCAGCTTGAAAAAGAATTCGGTATTAAGATACCCCGTGGACAACTGGAAAAAAGTGCTCGGGGCGATCTCAGCGAAGCGGAATTTGAAAAAGGCGGCGTTTTAACAGAACAAGGCCTGCTGGCGATTAAATCCCATTTTTCTGAAGTCCCCGCCGAGCATTTCAAACCCAAAATGAAAGTCAATGAAATCCCCGGTTTGTTTACCGTCGAAACCTTTTGTAAATTGGTGATAAACGCCGTAAATGAAAAAAAGACTACTGAAACCACTGTTGCCTGATGCGGTTTTTATTTGTCGACAGAATTGTTGAATTGTCCCCCGGAGAGTCTGTCCGGGGGATAAAACACATCACCCGCGATGACGCATACCTTTGTGCTGATGAGCAAGGTCGTGCCTGCTTCATGCCTTCCCTTATTGGCGAAACGCTTGGGCAACTGGCCGCCTGGAATGTGATGTACCACCATCAATTCCGCTTAAGACCTGTGGCAGGGCTTTGTGCCTCAGCCCGTCTTCATCGACCGGCTTATGTCGGCGAAACCCTGTTACTGGAATCCTTCATTGAAAAACTGGATGAAGAGGCTGTACAATATAACAGCATCGCCCATGTCAATAATGAGCCGGTTTTTTCTCTACAAGGCGCACTCGGCCCTTTATTAGCCATGGATGAATTTATCGATCCGCCGCAGGTAAGACAGCAATTCGCGGACGTTTATCGTCCTGGTTCCTGGGAAGAGATTCTGCTTCACTCACAAAGCCAGGTGCATCAGGATTTTGATTCGTCAGACATTCCCTTTAAAACAGCAATGGCATTTGATCGTATTTTTGATATTCAACCGGGCCTGAGTATTCGTGCTGAAAAACGCGTCAGCCGCTCCTCCCCCTATTTTGATGATCATTTTCCAAATAAACCCGTTCTTCCCCTGACTGTTTTATTAGAGTGTAAAACCAATCTGGCCAAATCGTTTCTTAAACAATCGGACTTTAAGCAAAACTATCGTTTCAGCGAATTACGCAAAATCAAAATGAGCGGGTTCGTTCAGCCTGGTGATGTCATCATCACCCAGGCAAAAGTTAAATCGCATTCAGATAGCGAACTCATACTCAGCTTTAACAGCCGCGTCGATGATAAACGGGTCTGCGTTGCTGAAGCTGTGTTTACCGCGAAGGATTAATATGAAACAAAGACGTGTAGCAATCACAGGGCTGGGAGTCGTCTCACCTTTGGGTAATGATGTGGAATCAACCTGGTCAAATTTAATGTCAGGCCAATCAGGCATCGCTGACATCCGCCAATTTGATGCCAGCGCTTTTCCAACGCGCATAGCCGCTGAAGTAAAAGGTTTTCATCCCAATCCCAAATACAAAAGGAAACATCACCGTTTTGCTTCACCATTCACACAGTTTGCAGTAGATGCCGCCGAACAGGCCTTTGAAGATGCCGGATGCTATCCCACTGAGCAGAGCGCCTCTCGCTGGGGCATTGTAGCCGGTAGCGGCATGATGACGGCAGAGTTTGACTACCTTCGGCGTTTCCAGCAAATCTGTGCGGCAACGGGCGAGCCGGACTGGGAGCTGTTGCAAAGCAGATCGTCGGATTTTTATAAACTCACTGACTTTGGCAAAACCCAGACAAATGCCGGGCTTTCCTTATTGATTCAGCAGTTTGGCATCAAAGGCTATGCCACCTCGGTCCATACGGCCTGTGCCTCTGGCGGTCAGGCTTTGGGTCTGGCTTTACAAGTGATACGCCGCGGTGATGCAGACTTCATGCTGGCCGGCGGTTTTGATTCGATGATAAACCCCTTAGGCTTATCCAGCTTTTGCCTCTTGGGTGCGGTTTCAACTTATAATGACAGCCCAAAGACTGCAAGCCGCCCTTTTGATATCAGCCGAAACGGGTTTGTTTTAGGCGAGGGCGCTGCTTTTTTGATTCTTGAAGAGTGGAATAAAGCCAAGGCGCGAGGTGCGAAAATTTATGCCGAACTGGCAGGCGAGGGCAACTCTTTGAGTTCTTATCGTATTACCGATTCGCATCCGAATGGTGACGGCGCCATACAGGCCATCAAAGCGGCACTGAAAGATGCAGGCGTGCAGCCCTCGGAGGTGGACTACATCAATGCCCATGGCACATCCACCAAAATGAATGACTTGAGTGAAACCAATGCGATTAAAGCGGTCTTTGCTGAAAAAGCATTTCAACTGCCTGCCAGCTCAACCAAAAGCCAAACCGGGCACCTGATTGCCGCAGCAGGCGCGCTAGAGGCGGTCTTGTCGGTTAAATCCATTCAATACGGACAAATCCCGATGACCGCCAATCTGAGCACGCCTGATCCGGATTGCAATCTGGATTATGTCAGTGACGGCCCCCGTGAGAAATCACTTGGCGTGGTGCTCTCCAATTCCTTTGGCTTTGGCGGCTCAAACAGTTGCCTGCTCTTTAAGCATCCTGAATTTCATGGAGGATTGTCATGAGCGAAAACAACCGTGTATTTATTACAGGCCTTGGCGCACTCACTGCCAGCGGCCAAACGGCTGATGCGACCTGGGCTGCGGTTATGGCCGGCGAAAGCGGCATTGCTGAAATCGGTCAAGACAATATTTCAAGCTGGCCCTGCCGTTTGGGTGGTGAGTTAAAAAACTTTCAAGCCGCAAAAATGCTGCCTGATCGCAAGTTAATCAAGGTCATCTCAAAACAGGATGCCATGGGCATCAATGTCGCCATGCAGGCCGTTAATCACAGCGGCATGATAGCTTATCGTGACGCACTGGCAAATGCTGAACAGTTTAATGACGAGACTGCGGTTTTTGCAGGTTCTCCAGGAAATAAATATTTCCAGCAATATGATTTTCTCCCCCTTGTTGCAAAATCCGGCGGCGATATGCAAGCCTTTGCTGACCAACTTTTCAGTGAAGTGCATCCCATGTGGCTTTTGCGGATTCTGCCCAATAATGTGTTGGCCTACACTGGCATCACCTATGGCTTTAAAGGGCCAAACCATAATATAGCCAACCATGTCATTGGCGGTGCCCAGGCACTGCTGGAAGCCTTTCATGCCATTAAATCCGGACAGGCAGCACGCGCTGTGGTCGTGGCCTATGACATAGGACTGGAAGCACAGGCGTTGTATTATTATGAAAAACTGGGGGTTTTAAGTCACCAGCATCTGAAACCCTTTGATAAGCTTCATGATGGCACCCTTCTTGCCGAGGGGGCTGCGGCTATCGTTTTGGAAAGTGAAGCCAGTGCGCTTGAAAGACAAGCGGTACGCTACGGTGAAATCATCGGCGGCAGCAGCAGTACTGAGGCTGCGGGTTTATTTTCTATTGAAGAAGATGGACAGCCTTTGGTAAGGTCATTGCAAACGGCTCTGGATAATTGCGGGCTGCAAGCCTCTGACATCGGCTGTATCGTGGCACATGCCAACGGCAACCCCAAATCAGATACCAGTGAAGCGGCAGCTATCCGTCAGTTGTTTTCCTCGGATACGCCTGTCTCAGGTTTTAAATGGTCTGTCGGACATACCCTTTGTGCTTCAGGCCTCATCGATGCCGTCTTAACCAGCTATGCGCTAAAGCACCAGCAAATGCCCGGCATTGCAAATCTGGACAAACCTTCAGAGGATTGTGAGCACCTGGCCATCAGCGCTTGTTCACAAAGTCTCTCAGGGAAGCCGCCCTATGCGATGCTGATCAATCGCGGTTTTGCCAGCATGAATGCCTGCATCGTGGTGAAAGCCTGTGATTGATGCTGATTCACACATAGCAAGCTTGCCTGTCAGTCTTGCCGGAAAATTGTGCTACCGCCTGATACCCTACCGGCGCAAGATCATTGAGGCCAACATCGATCAGGTCTACGGCCAACAATTAACGTCTGAAAACAAGCAACATCTTATCAAAGCCTACTATTCCCATTTAATGAAATCATTAAAAGAGGCCTTTCTCCTGCGCTTTATGAGCCAACAACAGCTTAAACAGGCAGTCGAAGTGAAGGGACTGCACCATTTGATTGAGATGGATTACCAAAGGCAGGGCATGCTGGTATTAACCGGTCATTTTGGCAACTGGGAAGTGGCCCCCATTGGCGGCATTCTCAATTTTGATGCATTTCAGGGGCAGTTTCATTTTATCCGAAAGAGCATAAGCTTTAAGGCACTGGAGAGGCTGTTATTTAAGCGTTATTATAAAGCAGGCCTGAATATCATTCCCATGAAGAACTCCTTGCATCAGGTTTGTGATGCCCTTGATAACAAGCATGCGGTGGTCTTCGTGATGGATCAACATGCCGTTCTTGATAACCGTGACGGTATAGCCGTTGAATTTTTCAACAAGAAGGCAGGCACTTATCGCAGCCTGGCCACCCTGGCTCAATATACAGGGGTGCCGGTTGTTCCTGCAGCGGGTTATCGCAAGGCAGATGGAGGGCATGTTCTTGAATTCCATGCCCCCATTTATTGGAAAGACCATGGCAGCAAGCAGGAAACCTTGTATCAAAATACCCTGGCCTATAATAAAGCACTTGAAAAACTGGTTCTGGCACACCCTGAACAGTGGAACTGGCTGCATCGACGGTGGAAGATTTAGCAATATTTTGCGAATAATTCCAGCAGCAAAGGCCTTCCAATTGGCTTTAAGTCTTTGTTGTTTTATATGTCTCAGATCCTTATGGTTCTTAAAAGTGCTGTTTTCTTTCTTTTACACCCCCAGCCCTTATTGTATAAAATATAGTCTTTTCATTTCATATGTTTTATACTCCAACGCCTAAATATCCATGACAGTCTGGATTAAAATAGATTAGGAATGATTCAATGAAACAAATAGCATTTATACCAAAACACTACGATTCCCATAAGTCACTGTTTTCAGGAAACTACGAAAAATTTCCAGAAAAAAATAACGAAACCATACCCGTTACTGTCGATGGGCAAAGTTACAAAATTGATCTTATGACCGCTCTATTCTTTAATAATGCAAAGGGTATATCGTCCTGGCTCTCACACAATCATTTAAAGTCTTACAAGCCACGGCCCTTTATTGATTGCGCTTTATCAAGGAAAAGTGGACATCCTAAATTTAGCCTCTTCAGCCTGTGTGAAACCCTTGATGAAGTTGAAGAGTTGCTTGTGTTTTTTAAAAAGGTGGGGTATGTTTCTTATTCGAAATTCAGTATTGAATTCATTCAAAAAAACCCCTCCCTACGCGGTAGGTCCTTCTTTCTTAAGGATTATTTATCTAGCTCCCCAGGGAATATAAACTATATCGATATCATAGATCTTTTCCAGCTTGCTGATACCTTTTTTTTCAATAAAAATACGCCCTCGGCTACGATACTTTACTTTATCAGCGAGGCAAACCAAATGGCCTTATCTCTTGGTGCACATTTTTCTCAAAACAATGCACCTCAGGCCAACGTAGATTTTTTATTAAGCCCGCAAACCATCATTGATCGATTGCAGAAAAACCCCGCACTTGCTTCAAGCTTGCCCCCGATATTAAAGCTCTTACTTTTATTATTAGAAGCAGAAAACTTTGAGCCAGAATTATCCGAATCGGATGTTGAAATTCTGTGTGAATTAATTTATTCGGAATATCAACGAGCTGTACCTGAAACAATGCGAGAGGCGCTGATAAAAAAATTAGTGGACTTATACCCCAAGCTGTTTTTCAAACACCTTCCCTTTAAGGCTGGCGAAACATTCTGGGAAGATTTACAACTTATTGAGACCACTTCAGCTTATGACGAGGCGCACAAAGTTTACTTCATCATTAAAATGATGGAAAGAGGAGAAGAGATACCCGATGATGTTCTTGAAAGTATCCCTACTGAGCTATTGAAGCAGGCACTGGATGAGGATTTCATAAAGCGCTCTCCAAGGAAAAATGCCACTCTTTTTTCTAATGTTTTTCAACTTGTCCATGAAGGAAAATTAAGCCAGGAATTTATTGAAAGCCTCGAGAGCCTTAATGATACAGATTGCATCGCATATTTTTTTCAATCCTGGGGCTCAACCCCCTTATACGAATATCTGATGAATCGTCCAGCCTTTATCCCTTACCTGTTTGAGCAGCTTGCCAGGGCAAACCATTCTACGCCGTGGGATCTCCCGGTGATGGAAAAGGCACAGAGTAGACGCATTTTAAAATCCAAATACTTTGCTCAAGCTGACAGAACAATCAAAATGACGCTGCTTTGCGACTTTGGCCACCTTTTAAGGACACAGGAGTTGCTTGAAATTTGTCAAAAGTTACTCCCATTTTCGTTTGAACTTTTGGATGAAGTGATCACCTCACACAAAGATAACACGGAACATCGCCGTACCTACGGCCGACCTTTAAAAGCCCTTTTAGAGACAAATGAAGCGTTGGCTAACGCTTATTATTTATCCGGGCTTCGTGACACAAACTATGCCTATCGCGTGGAATGGCTTCACGTTGCTGGCTTTAAAATCAATATAAACCAGATTGAAAATACCCTGGAGGAGACAAAAATCAGTAGTCAAGAGCGATTAGAGCTCAAGCAGGTATTAATCAGTGTGTCTCAAAACCTCGTACGTAATAAATTTCGTGACCTTCCCCCTCATCCACTGGATGAACCTCTGAAAAGCACCCTTCTTGCGCTTTTTGATCGCCACCACTCCAACGTGACAAGAAAAATACCCGAATTACGCGATTTAGATCCTTTTGAGCTTTGTGTGATGGCCCTTTTTTACCGACTAAACATTGCTGAAAGCCATCAAAACGTTGTTCTTTTTTGTGAACACATCAGAACTCAAAAAGAACTACCGGCCTCAATGACTGACCTGGATGTTCTCAAACATGAATTAAATTGCCTGATTGAAAAATCATCTAATGAACGAATTACATTAAATTGGCTTATCAAGGCAGATCCTGAAATGTGTGAGGCTTTGTTTAAAATCTATGCATGGCAAAGTTACGACTCTCGCTATGCATTGACTGCCAACAGTCCACTTCATGACATGATTGAGCAAGGCATGAATGCCTCAAGCATCGAGCGAGACGCCGCTGCGGCAAGCCTGCTTAATCATCAACAAGTGACTTGTTTAAGCAAAAAAGTTGAAGGTTTGGAGCGGCAACTGGCAGCAATGCAAGAATCAATGCAACGACAAACTGAACTATTGCTGCAATTAGTCAACCCAACAAAAAATGAAGAGGCACAATCAACGCATAAACCAGGTTTTTTTGGTTAAGCTCTAGGTTGGGCCTTGACCCAACACCAAAGCATTAAAATCCACGGTTTCAACGCTGACGAGGTATTTGGCAACAGAGGTTTTGGGAGCGTGTTATTCGGGACGAATTGGATTACTCTCGTCATCTGGATTACCTTGCCAGACAAAAATATCACCTGGTTTTATGCTCGGTTTATTTATTGGTAGGTTCTGGATTGTTGGGCCAAGGCCCAACCTACAGCCGTGGATATCAAACATGCTGCTTAATTGCTGATAGTCATCCGGCTCAAATTCGCACCGCGTGATTCCATCAAGGTTTGGTCCAAGGACTGACCTTGATGGAATTTATAAACCCAGTGGAGGAGCTTGTTCTCTTTCTTGCTTTTCTTGCTCTTCTTGCTCTTTTTCCATATCGGCTTTTTTAACACCCGCCTTCTCGAACATTCCCCAGATTTTCTTATCGACTTTAGCACCTGTCACGCCTTGAGTCGAAACGCCAAAACCTAGCTTGGTAAGAATGGCATCAACCGCTGTCCAGAAATTATGAAGAGCACTATCCTGATGACGACGTTGTGCGAATAATGTCGGTGTTTTTAAAACTCCTTGGGCATGACCGTGAAAGGTATCACTCTGATAAGCCCGCATAAAGTTGTCTAACTTTGTAGAAGCAGGGTTTCCATTATCCTTCAAAGTCTCTTGTAAAATTTTTATTCCATCCTGCTTCTGCTTTATGACGAGAAGATCCTTATTAGGAAAAATAACCAGTTGATAGAGTTGACTGCTCTGTGCTTCATAATTCAGATCTTTAATAGCAGCTTCAAAATCAAATAAGGGACCATTTAGAATAGTAGTGGCTCGTTTTTCAAATTTTTTTACTTCTCCCTGTAAATCCGGCCTACCTTTTGATATCGAAAGCCATGTTTTTATTTTTGTATAATATATGTTTCTCAAGGTCTTTAAAGCCTCATTGCGAATATGCTGCTCATATTCACTAAGAAGACCCTGTAATTCACTAACATAGAGGAGCCGTGCATGGGCTTCAACTACATCTGTATCAACTATTAATTTAGGCATTAAAAATCATTCCCGCAACATAATAAAAAAACATAGTGCACAATTTAAAACCTACATTGTCAATGCTATTTCGAAATTTTGTCAAACCAAAATGAAATTATCCTGAATTACTCGCTGCGCAAACAAGCAATCGGTTCAAGTTTGGCGGCATAAGATAAAAACTGAAGGTCCAGCATGCTGTAGGTTGGGCCTTGGCCCAACACTAAAGTATTAAAATCCACGGTTTCAACGCTAACGAGGTATTTGGCAACGGAGGTTTTGGGAGCATGTTATTCGGGACGAATTGGATTACTCTCGTCATCTGGATTACCTTGCCAGACAAAAATATCACCTGGCTTCATGCTCGGTTTATTTATAGGGGAGGTTCTGGATTTGTTGGGCCAAGGCCCTACCTACCGCTCGGTTTATTTATAAGGTAGGGGTTGTTGGGCCAAGGCCCAACCTACAGCTGTTAAGCTTGGTTATTTCTGAATTACTCGCTGCGAAGACAGGCTATCGGTTCCAGTTTGGCGGCTCTGTGTGCTGGATAAAATCCAAAGAAGATGCCTGTGGCAACAGAAACCGCGAAACCTGCTATGGGGGGCATAAGATAAAAACTGAAGGTCCAGTGGCTGAAATAAGCAATGATTCGTGTCAGCATCAAGCCCGAGAGCACACCAAGGAAGCCGCCCAGTAGAGCGAGCATGACCGACTCCACCAGAAACAAGCCTTGTATTTCCTTATTGCGTGCGCCAACGGCTTTTCTAATGCCGATTTCTTTTTTTCGCTCGCTGACAGAAACGAGCATGACATTCATCACCCCGATGCCGCCTACCAATAACGATATGCCACCGATAACCGCCAGCAATAAGGTAAAAATTTGCCCCTGACTTTCCATGCTGGCAATGATCTGTTTAGCACTTCGAGGAAAAACATTGAGCTTTGGAGCTTGCAGACTAATCAGTTGCTTGACTTGCTGGATGGTCTGATCAATGGCCGTGTCTGGTTTTAAGACCACCACGGCATTATTGATTTTGCTGTCTTTCATTATCAGGGGCATGCCGGCTATCGGGATAATCACCGCCTGATTGACGTCTTCGTTAAAAAAACCGTTTTCCTTCCAGGGATTAGCAACACCGATGATGGTATACAAGGCCTTGCCGATTTGCAGTTGTTTGCCAATCGGTTCATCTTGGGTAATGGCTTTGATTTGTTTGGCGATGCCATCGCCTATCACTGCAAAATGTTCAAAAGACTCAACAAACGATACAAAATGACCGCGCGCCATGGAAATATTCATGACATCTGCCAGGCTTTCGTCTGCACCGACAATTGAACCCTGTAACGCTTTACCTTCAAAACTCAGTGCTTGAAAAGCGGTGCTGTAGGGGGCTATTTTTAGCATGTCCTCTACTTGCGAGGGCAAGCGGCGCCATTGCTCGAGGCTTAAATGATCACCGCCATTATGCGATTTATCATCGGTTCGTTGGTAGACCGATACCGACATCAAATCCGTTCCCAGCGCTTTAAATTGCTCCAATGCTTTTTGTGTCGCCAATTCACCGCAGGAAATTAAAGCGACCACGGCGGCTGTTCCAACCAAAATGCCAAGAATGGCAAGAAAGGAGCGCAGTTTAGCGGCCATCAAGTTAACCATGGCTTGCTGACAGTGGACTAACAGGCTCATTGCCAAGACTCCGCGATGATTTCACCGTCCGCCAGGGTGATGGTTCGCTGGCATTGCGCTGCTACTTTCTCATCATGGGTGACGACAATCAGGGTGCGGCCTTCCTGATGCAGGTTTAAAAATAAACGCATGACCTCGGCACTGGTTTTTGAGTCCAGCGCGCCGGTGGGCTCATCGGCCAAAATCACCCTGGGCTCGCCGACCAGCGCGCGGGCAATGGCAACACGCTGCTGCTGCCCGCCGGACAGTTGCAAAGGGCGGTGTCTTGCATAATCCATCATGCCTACTTTATCCAGTGCTTTCATCACCGTAGTGTCTATCTGTTCCTTTGAGACATGGCGATAAATCAGCGGTAAGGCAACATTCTGGCTGGCGGTAAACCGGGGGAGCAAGTTAAACTGCTGGAAAACAAAGCCCATGCTTTGATTTCGCATCTCGGCCATGTCATCCTCGCTCAGAGCGGAAATAGGCTGTTTCTCCAGCAAATACTCGCCCTTGTCTGCTTTATCCAGCAAGCCTATGATGTTCATCAGCGTTGACTTGCCAGAACCGGAGGCGCCAACAATGGCCAGCATATCCCCTTGGTTTACCGTTAAGGCAATATCTTTTAACACTTGAGAACTCACGCCCTCAAGGAAATAGGTTTTGGAGATGTCTTTGAGACAAATCAGGGAATTATCAGCCATAAAGCACGACATCCCCTTCATGAAGGCCCGAGGTCACGGTCACTTTATCGGCTTGTGCAGCACCGGTGGTCACTATCTGTGTTCTCACTTTGCCGTTCTTGTCTTTTACTTTGACAGCGGTCTGACCTTCTTCCTGTGTCAGCGCCTTGATAGGCACCATTAACTGATCTTTGCTGTTAATGGACAACTCAATGGCCGCACTCATGCCGATTTTAATGTATTTTTTTTGTCTTTCGCTTAATGTCTGAATTTCAACCAGTGCCGAAAAAGAAGGCAGGCTGGCAGAATTGCTGTTTGAAGCCTGGGCGTTCACCGACACCAGCTTGCCATGCAGTTCTTCCTTGCCGAAGGCAATCCCCCGAACGCTGGCGTCCATACCGGTATATATTTTATCAATATCAATCTCCGGTACATCGATTTCAACCCGCACGCCTGACAAATCACCGATCAAACCGATGACCTGATCTGCTTTTACTGTATTGCCAACGGTCAGATGACCGCTTTTGTCCTCAGAGGATTTGGGTGGATAAAGCAAGATGCCATCACTTGAGGCTTTAATATGAATCAGGTTATGTCGAGTGGTCAGGGCTGTGCGCACTTTATCAAATTCAGACAGGGATAATTCTGATAAGTCGGCAATATCAGGCACGGTTTCTTCGTCCATTTTTTCAAGCATTTCGCTCAGTTTGCGAGTGGATTGCATCAAGCTCACCCGGGCATTATCCATGCTGGATTTTTCACTGAGATAATTGTTTTTGGATAACAGACCGGCCGCCCAAAGATCCTGGGTTCCGTTAAATTTAGTTCTGGCGATGGTGAAGTTATCCTTGGCTTTCAAATACTCGGTGAGTGTTTCATTGTATAGCTTTTCCAATTGACTGGAGTTCAGAGTCAGTATCACCTCGCCCTTTTTAACCCACTGACCGTATTGATAATTGACAGACTCAACCACGGCATCCACAGGTGTGTTAAGTGAGTGTTCATGCAAAGGCTGGATACTGCCGCTGAAATGCAATGTTTTCTGAACGGGTATTTTTTTCACCTCAAAGCGATGCTGCTGAGACTGAGACGTTTGTTTTGGCTCAGAACCGCAAGCGGCTATGATGCAAACCAAAACCGAAATAAGTAATAATTTTAAACACTTCATTCGCCGTACCTCAGTTTGATTCGCCAGGCCTCAAGGGTGGTGCCCAAAAGACGCTCCAGCGCTGATAATTGATTTAAATATGCAATTTTTGCTGAAATCAGACCGGATTGTGCCTGGATTAGCTGATTCTGGGTATTGTTGACATCCAAAGCCGTTGCTATGCCCGCTTCCTGTTTCTTTTTCTGCAACAAATAGGATTGCTCTGCCAGTTTTACCTGCTTTTGTGCCAGTTGCACGCGTTTGGCCTGGCTTTCAATGGCATTGATGATATTGGTGACATCGGTTATCAAAGCGCGTTTGGCGGCCGTGAGATTGATGCAATCTTTCTCCAGCCTGACCTTGGCGTTGATCAGTTGGCTGCGGCGGTCCAGATCACGCAAAGGAATGGTCAAGGTTAATTGCGCAGACTCATTGATATTTCTACCGCTGTAAATGCCTTTCAATCCTCTGTTGCCATCAACATCCGTCACGGTGCCGGCCTGCACACTGGCTGACAAATCCAAACGCCAGAGCTGTTGATTTTTGGCCACGCGATAAGCGCGCTGATCGGCGCGATACGCCATTTTCAAAGCCTGGTATTCGGTGTTTTGACTCAAGGCCTGAGCAATGGATTGTTTTAAGTCTGGAATATTTATTTTATCCACGGTGACATCACTGGGCACAGACAAATGCATGTCAGGATCAAGTCCAATGGTTTGCAAAAGGTTTTGAGCGGCTGTTTTAAAATCATTTTCCGCCTGTTCTACCATCAGGCTTAAAGACTCAATCTGATAGGACTGTTGAATGTTACCGGTAGGTTCCAATTGACCGGCTTCTATTTTTTTTTCATTGATTTCATAGGTCTTGCGTGCTTCTTTTAATTGTAAACGTTGATTTTCCAGGTTGTTGCCGCTGAGAATCAAAGCGCGGTAAGCAGAAATCACCTGGGTAATTTGGTTGCTCACCGATTGCCTCAAGTTTAATTTATTTAAAAATTCTGTATCGATTGAGTTGCGCAAACCCACCTCATTGACGGCCCTGCCAAAACCACGCAACAACGGCTGGGTAAAGGTAAAGTTCAGCACGGGATTGTAAGTATCATAGGTTGCGACATTATTGTTCATGCTTAAATCGAATGTGGCGCCGGTTTTGGTTTTTAAACTCAGTTCAGGTGTCGCCAGATAACTGTGCGTTGTCCCATTGCCGACATCGGAATAGTGGCTTTTATCCAGATTAGCAGAAGCTGCCAGTGCATACTGCATTTCAAATTCATTGTATGCCTGACGCAATTGATAGCGTTGGATAATTCTGTCCAGCTCAACATTCTGGATATTGGGATTATATCGCAGGGCAAGAAGAATGGCTTCACGCAGGGATAATTGATGGGCTTTTCCTTCACGGGCCTTGGGTGAGGTGGGAAGCATGACCCAGTGTTTCAGCATGTACTCAGGATCTTTTATGGCTTTGCCAAGCCTCTCATGAGCCTCTCGAACACGCATGGCCTCATTGGCTGGTTGAGAGACCCAGCGGTATAATTGCAGATCTGAGCCAGCTGCCGCAGCTACTGCTTCAGAAAAACAGGCGATCATTAGTATGAAATATAGCAAAATTCTTGTCATAACAGCCAAATCATAACCCCGGAACAGTAAATCGCTTCCTGTCTTGCAATCGTAACGCGGTCAATTCACCGCCCCATAAACAGCCTGTATCTATCGGAAACAGATTGGCAACAGGGCATTGCCCCTCTAAAGCGGCCCAGTGCCCGAAAATCACATCCTCGCCGATGGCTTTCCTGCCGGGTACCGCATACCAGGGGTATAACCCTGCCGGCGCCTTATCCACTGTACCTTTGTAGCTTAACACCAAACGACCTTCAGCGTCACAAAATCGCATGCGGGTGAAATAATTGGTGATCACTCTAAGACGCTCTATGCCTGTCAGATCATCTGACCAGCGATCCGGTTCATTACCATACATGTTTTCAAGAAAGGCAATATAAAACTCACCCTTGAGTGTATTTTCAAGCTCGCTTGCCAGTGCTTTGGCCTGCGAGAGATCCCAGAGCGGTGATATGCCTGCATGGGTCATGACAAGGCTTAAGGAGTCATCATGCAGCAAAATAGCTTGCTGCCTCAACCAATGCCCCAGCTCTTCGCCGTCCTCGGCGTTCAGCACTTGATAGATAGTGTCATCTTTTCCCTTCCAGGGACGGCTCGTAAAAAGCGAGGCCAGCAAGTGTAAGTCATGATTGCCCAGGGTGATTTTGGGCGCCAAGGGCAAACGCTTGATAAACCGCAAGACCTCAAGCGATTGAGGGCCGCGATTGACAAGATCGCCTGCAAACCACAGCCTGTCCTGTTTATCGTCAAAATCTATTGCATCCAGCAGGCGCTGCAGTGGATCGTAACAGCCTTGCAGATCGCCAATGGCATAATCAACCACGTCCTTTCACTCCAGGTTGAGGCGATGGCTCATGATTTGCTTCAGGCTGTTGCCATTGACCCGATGCATTTAACTGCTGCATGCCAGAGGCAGGTGACGCCGCTTGCGAGCGGATAAACTGATTGCCATGCTCAGCAGAATGAATGACGTCCAAAGCAGATTGGGTGGTGACCTTGCCGGTATGCATATTATGAACATGCACCTGATCAGGCAAAACAACGGCATAATCCTTAATAATAACGCCGCTATGAATTTGCTGATTTTTTACCTGCTCAAAACGTGCCTCTGTAACGCCATCACGTCCTGCTTCATGCAACCCCAGAGAAAGCAAAGCGGTTTGGGCGGCTTGCCAATTCTTGTATTCAGGGTGTCCGCGTGCAAACCATTTAAAGAAATCCACTCCCATCAGCAAACCGCCGGGTACCATCAATAAAGGGCTTTTATTTAGATTGATCCTGCCGTCAGCAAGTGCGGCTTTCAACCATATGATGATTTCTGCGGCCATTTGCTGCTCTTTTTCGATAAGTGATTCTGGTGTGCCGTCTGAAAAAGCACCGACACGACCCAAACGTCCGCCCCGGGCGCCATGGCCTTTTACCATAAACTGGCTTATATAACGCTGGATGGCAATGGCATCAGCCCGAACCAACAAAGCACCTAAGGTGCCTGCGGAGCGCTCGTCTTCATTAATCAAGGCCAGCCAGACGGCAAAAACCTGAGGATCGGACGCCAGCCAGGTGTAGCCGCTTTCCGGCATGACCGCGCGCGCCAATAAAATATTCAAGCGATGGCGAAATTCAACCTCGCCTTCTTTTTCAAAGGCATAATCATAATAGGTTCCAATCGCATTTAAACTCTCTAAAAGGGGATTCCAGGCTTTTAACAATTGGCCGTTGCCATCATACAAATCAATCCGATAATCGGTATAGAGCTTTCCGATGCCTTTGATCAATGCGGCGGAGTATAAGGCATACTGCCATAATTTCTGTTGTTCAGAAAACTCAGCTGATTCATCCAAAATCACAAACTGGCGAAAAAGGCTGAGAGCTGCTTCCGTTCTGTTCAGGGCATAGTCTATTAACCCCCCTGATTGAGCATAAAATTGATGTGAACTTTCAGGCAAATTCTGATAATAATTCAGTAAATTATTAATCAACACTTGGCAAAGGCTCTCATAACGAGAGGGCTCTAAGGCTGTGATTTCTCTCATTTGCTCGAGCAGCGCTTTGCGTTTTTCATCTACCAGAAGTTGGGCGGCCGGCATGATTCTAGTCATATTTTTCAATGATTTAGCCTGCATTGATACCGGCTTTTTATCTCTACGATGAAACAAAACAAACCTCCATAATTTACTATTCCTTTAATTTTACACTATTTGGCAATAAATTTCGCTATTTGGATATAATCTTCTATTGGAATTTGTTCGGGGCGATCCGTGGGAGAAATATCCAAGCTATTTAATTGCTCCGCGCTGATGATTCCTTTCAGGTTGTTTGCCAGGGTTTTACGGCGCATGGAAAAGGCCGCGGCGGCCAATGATTGAAGTTGCTCAGTCGCTATACTTTCGTAGGGCGATTGTTTATAGGGCTTAAGCCTTACGATGGCTGATTCAACTTTGGGTTGTGGGTCAAACGCCTCAGGGGGTACCGTAAATAAATAATCCACCTCGCAATGGTATTGCACCATGACGGTCAAGCGTCCATAGGCTTTGCTGCCAGGAGAGGCGGCCATGCGCTGCACGACTTCCTTTTGCAACATAAAATACATGTCTTCAATAAAGGCGCAATATTTCAGCAAATGTAAAATCAAAGGCGTTGAAATATTATAGGGCAGGTTGCCAATGATGCGTAGATTATCACCGAATTGGCTGTAATCTATTGTCAAGGCATCTGCAGACAACAAGGTTAATTTATTTTGAGCCGCAGGCTGAGCGGCCAGATAGGCATGTAAATCCCGGTCTATTTCAATGGCGGTCAGATGGTTCACCTGCCCCAGCAATGGTTGGGTCAGGGCACCAAGACCCGGGCCTATTTCAAGAAGATTATCGTCAGGCTGCGGATGCAATGCCTGCAAAATATCATTGATGACATGGCTGCTTTGAAGAAAGTTCTGACCAAAACGCTTACGCGCACGATGTTTCACGGAGTGTATCCTCTGCAATAAAATAAAATGATACCAGTATAACATTTTTCTTGACTTGATTTATGTTGTTATTAGTAGTAAAAATAAATAATGAAAAAACAATTGATCAACACCGTTTTTATTGTCTCAGCCTCCCTGTACAGCGTGGCAACGCAGGCATCGATGCTGGCTTATTGTAACAACTGGCCCATGCAGACTGCCTATATCTGTTGCCCTGAAAAAGGCGGCTGGGTGGCCAAGATGGATTGCTTGGGTGCATCGGCCAATTGTATTAAAGACTCCGGCACAATGGCCAACAGCAATCCTCCCTTGACTATCTTGCAGGATTGCATCAACAGAAGGGGAAGCAAACTCCATTATCCTTATGGTATAAAACCATTGGATGATAACGCATCTTAATCCACGATGTTGATTTTTATTATACTGCGCGCAGCATCATAGCTGCCAGGATATGAATTTTCTCAATCAAGGGCTATTCAAATGCCAACAAGCCCGCTATATTGAATAGAATGCTCATCCCATTTGATACTATGTCTACCTTCTTTTTCATTCTGCTGTTTGGGTTCGCTATGAGCGCTATAGCACTCGTAGGCAGTCTGACTGTCATTTTACCTGAGGCTCTCTTTGATAAAATCATTTTGCCGCTGGTCAGTCTGGCCGCCGGTACCTTGATTGGTGGTGCTTTTTTTCATCTTCTTCCCGAAGCCATCGACAACATCGGCAATGTGAAGAGCGTGTATATTTCATTAACCGCAGGTTTTGTCGCTTTTTTTATTCTCGAACAATTTTTGCATTGGCACCATTGCCATCGCTCCAGCCTTAAACACCATCCTGTCAGTTACCTGATTCTGCTTGCCGATGGCATCCATAATTTTATCGGCGGGGTAACGATTGCTGCCGCTTTTCTGATTGATATCAAGTTTGGCATTATCGTTTGGCTGATTGCAGCAGCCCATGAAATCCCTCAGGAACTGGGTGATTTTGGCATACTGATAAACAGCGGTTGGAGCAGGAAAAAAGCCTTGTTATTCAATTTCCTATCGGCCCTGACCATTCCTGCAGGTGCCTTGTTGGCATATATGCTATCGGATGGCATCGATATCTCGTTGATTTTACCGTTTGCTGCCGGCAATTTTCTTTATATTGCAGCCTCTGATCTCGTCCCTCAATTGCACACTGAGAAAGTGACTGAGCAACTGATACATTTTTTTATTTTTATATTGGGTTTATTGCTGATGTTTTTATTAACCTGAAAAAATCTTAAGACAAATCAATCGGATCAACATCCACATTCCACCGCACTGACTGCGCCCGCTTGTCAAACTGCATGGCGTCTCGAAGGTCTGTCAAGGTGGTTCTCAGTGCCGAGCGTGAAGGGGATTTAATCAATAACTGCATGCGATGCTGATTGGCTTTTCTGGCAAGAGGCGCGGGTGCCGGGCCTAAAACGGTCAAGGCAGACAGTTGTAATTTCTCTTTTGCGCCATGCAGAAACTGCAATACCCGGCTGGGTGTTGTGCTTTGTGCACGAATCACTGCCAGATAATGATAAGGCGGCAAGTCCCCTTTTTGCCTTGAATCAAGCAGTGCGTCGGCAAAGGCATCATAACCCCGTTGAATCAGGCAATTGAGCAACGGGTGTTGCGGCAAATGGGTCTGAATCAGCACCTCTCCGGCATGCTCCGCCCTTCCGGCGCGGCCTGCGACCTGATTTATCAACTGCCCCAGTTTTTCAACCGCACGAAAATCCTGGTTATAAAACCCGGCATCAGAATCAAGTATCACGACAAGACTCAAACGGGGGAAATGATGGCCTTTGGCCAGCATCTGAGTACCAACAATCAATTGCGCCTGACCGCTGTTTATCATTTCAAGATGGGCATCGAAGGCATGTTTTTTACGCACCTCGTCGCGATCAATGCGTAACACGCTGGTCTCTGGAAAGTACTCACTGAGAAACTCATGAATGCGCTGGGTACCGGCACCCACGGGAATCAATTCCCGTCCGTTGCAGGCCTGACACTGCTTCGGTATGCTCTGGGTCAACCCGCAGTGATGACAGTTTAAACGCCCCGTCTTGCGATGCAGGGTCAAATGGCTGTCACAAGCCCGGCAATCGGCCATCCAGCCGCATTGATGACAGAGCAGCACTGGTGAAAAACCACGACGGTTAATAAAAACCAGTACTTGATTGCCTTTTTCTAAATGGGCTTTGATCACATCCAGCGTAGGCGAGGCCAGACCATGCTGCAGCGGCAGGCTGCGGATATCCAGCAGGCGATAATGCAGCGGCGTGCTGGTCAGCGCTTTCTGGTTCAAACGTAATAAGTGATATTTGCCCTGACGGCAGTTATAGATGCTTTCAAGACTTGGGGTCGCGGAACCCAGAACGATAGGTATGCCTGCATCATGGGCGCGCATCAAGGCAGTATCTCTGGCTGAGTATCTCACCCCCTCCATTTGCTTGAGTGAACTGTCATGTTCTTCATCGATAACAATCAAGCCCAGCGAGGGCATCGGTGTAAAAACCGCAGCACGGGTCCCGATGATC
>JAGXGR010000053.1 GCA_024636645.1 Legionella sp. | reverse complement strand
CGTTTTTAGATAACTGACTTAACAGGCTTGTAAAAAAACCACTGCCTGTGCCTGCTTCAAGCACCGTTTCATTGCCTTTGAGTTCTAGAGCCTGAAGGATTGTCGCTTCCTCAAGCGGTGTCATCATGCGTTGGTTATGCCCCAGCGGAATTTGCATGTCAGCATAGGCAAAGTCAGCATATTTCTCGGGAACAAATTCATGCCTCGGGAGTTTGTCATATAAATCGAGAATCGTTTCATCAAGAACATCGCCTGTTCTTAACTGTTGTTTAATCATGTTTGTTATAGCGCTCTGTTCGGTCATTTGCTCGGCCATCATTATTTATCACTCTAGGTTAAAACTTTGCAGCGATTTTAGCAAGATTTCCGTGGTGGGCATAGAAAAAAGCTATTTACCTCTATCAAAATAGATGTAGAATTTACGCGCCCCATGGAGAATTTGTCTAAAATTTGTTATCATTTACTTAAATTTAAACCCTGAAGGAGATTTTGGTGTCTAATCGTTTTATTAATTACCTGCAAAATGAATTAGAAAATCTTAAAGAAGAAGGCTTGTATAAAGCTGAACGTGTGATTAGCAGTCAGCAACAAGCTGCAATCAGTGTCAAAAGCGGTGAAGTGATCAATCTGTGTGCGAATAATTACCTTGGACTGGCCAATGACCAAAGACTCATTGCAGAAAGCAAAAAAGCGTTGGAACAATACGGCTACGGGATGGCTTCTGTCCGTTTTATCTGCGGCACGCAAACCCCGCATAAAGAACTTGAAGAAAAAATCAGTCAATTTTTAAGCAAGGAAGATACCATTTTGTACTCATCCTGCTTTGATGCCAATACCGGCCTTTTTGAAACCCTGTTAGGCGCAGAAGATGCCATCATCAGTGATGCATTAAATCACGCCAGCATTATTGATGGTGTGAGACTTTGCAAGGCGGCAAGATACCGTTATGCCAATAATGACATGGCTGCTTTGGAAGAACAGCTCATTGCGGCAAAAGATGCGCGTTTTCGTCTTATAGCCACTGACGGTGTTTTTTCAATGGATGGTATCCTGGCTAATTTGCCTGCTATTTGTGACCTGGCTGATAAATACGATGCCATGGTCATGGTGGATGATTCCCATGCGGTGGGTTTTATGGGCCAGTCAGGTCGAGGAACCCCTGAGCATTTTGGCGTTCAAGACCGCATTGATATCATTACAGGCACTTTGGGCAAAGCCCTTGGCGGTGCTTCGGGAGGCTATACCTCTACGAATGCCGTGATTGTCGACTGGCTGCGCCAGCGCTCCAGACCTTATTTATTTTCCAATACACTGGCGCCGATGATAGCCCATACTTCTTCTCTTGTTTTGGATCTTTTATCAAGCGATGCGTCATTGAGTGAGAAACTTAAAACAAACAGCCAGTATTTCCGTGAGGGCATGAGCCAACTGGGCTTCACATTAATTCCTGGTGAGCATCCAATTATACCAGTGATGTTGGGTGATGCGGCTTTGGCCACTCGTATGGCTGATAGGCTGTTGGAATTGGGAGTGTATGTCATTGGTTTTTCCTACCCTGTCGTTCCCAAAGGCATGGCGCGAATCCGTACTCAAATGTCAGCAGCCCTTGAGCGCCATCACCTGGATAAGGCAATATCAGCCTTTGAAGTAGCGGGTAAAGAATTGAATGTTATCTAAAACGCAAAAATAGTAATTTAAAGGTGAAATCATGAAGTCTCTAGTGAAGGCAAAAGCAGAACCCGGCATCTGGATGCAGGATGTGCCTGTTCCTGAATATGGTGTGAATGATGTTTTGATTAAAATCCATAAAACCGCCATTTGCGGCACGGATATTCATATTTACTCCTGGGATGAATGGGCGCAGGCAACCATTCCTGTTCCAATGACCGTCGGCCATGAATATTATGGCGAGATTGTGGAAGTTGGCAGTGAAGTCAAAGGCCTTAAAGCAGGGCAGCGCGTGTCAGGAGAAGGGCATTTAACCTGCGGCATGTGCCGCAACTGTCGCGCGGGTAAACGTCATTTATGCCGTAATACCTTGGGCGTTGGTGTGAATCGCCCCGGTTGTTTTGCCGAATACCTTGCAGTACCTGGGGGAAACGTTCTGGTGATGCCCGATAACATCAGCGCAGACCAGGCTTCTGTACTCGACCCTTTAGGCAATGCAACGCATTGTGCTTTGGCCTTTGATGTCGTGGGTGAAGATGTACTGATTACAGGCGCCGGTCCGATTGGCATTATGGCTGCAGCCATTGTCCGTCACATCGGTGCCCGGCATGTGGTGATTACCGATGTCAATGATTATCGACTTGAGTTGGCCCGAAAGATGGGGGTCAGTAAAGCAGTTAATGTGAAATATCAAACACTCGATGAAGTGCAGGAAGAATTAGGCATGACAGAGGGCTTTGATGTCGGTTTGGAAATGTCTGGCAATCCCATGGCTCTAAACGACATGATGAAGGCCATGAATCACGGCGGTCACGTGGCCATGTTAGGGATTCCTCCTCAGGAAACGCCTATCGACTGGAATCAGGTGATTTTTAAAGGCCTGGTCATTAAAGGCATTTATGGACGGGAAATGTTTGAAACCTGGTATAAAATGATTTCCATGTTACAAAGCGGTTTGGATATCAGCCCGGTGATTACCCATCATTTTCCCGTGGATGAATTTCAGGATGCTTTCCAGATTATGGCCTCAGGCCAATCTGGTAAAATCATTCTTGATTGGTTATAAACCGTTAATTTTTTAAAAAAGTAATTTGGAGAAGTTATGTCGCAGTATATATTTACCATGAACCGTGTCAGCAAGATAGTTGAGAATCAACGTTATATTCTTAAAGACATTTCGCTTAGCTTTTTCCCGGGCGCCAAGATTGGCGTTTTGGGATTAAACGGTTCAGGTAAGTCCACCTTGTTAAGGATTATGGCCGGTGTCGATACACAGTTTGAAGGCGAGGCGAGGCCGCAAACAGGCATTAATATTGGCTACCTGCCTCAGGAACCTGTTCTGGATATGGATAAAACGGTACGCGAAATTGTTGAAGAGGCGGTAAGCGAAATAAAAGAAAAATTACGCCGCTTTGATGAAATCAGCATGCTCTTTGCCGAGCCTATGAGTGATGATGAAATGACCCGCTTGCTGGATCAGCAAGGTGAATTGCAAAATGCCATTGAAGCCTGCGGCGGCTGGGAGCTGGATCGCAAGCTGGACATTGCAGCGGACGCATTGCGCTTGCCGGACTGGGATGCAAAAATCAGCGTTTTGTCAGGCGGTGAACGCCGTCGCGTTGCCTTGTGTCGCTTATTGCTTTCCAGTCCTGACATGTTATTGCTCGATGAGCCGACCAACCATCTGGATGCTGAAAGTGTTGCCTGGCTGGAGCGTTACCTGGAAGAATTTACCGGCACGGTTGTGGCCATCACCCATGACAGGTATTTTCTTGATAATGCTGCCGAATGGATTTTGGAATTAGACCGCGGAGAAGGCATTCCCTATAAGGGCAATTACAGTTCATGGCTGGAGCAAAAAGAAGCACGGCTGGCGATGGAACAAAAACAGCAGTCCACAATGGACAGAGCCATTAAAGCAGAGTTGGAATGGGTGCGTTCCTCACCCAAAGGGCGACACGCGAAAAACAAAGCCAGGCTGGCTCGATTTGATGAGATGAATTCCAAAGATTTTCAAAAGCGTAATGAAACGAATGAAATATACATTCCACCCGGTGAACGACTGGGTGATTTGGTCATTGAGGCCGAAAATGTCCGTAAGGCCTTCGGCGATCGTTTATTGATTGATGAGCTGAACTTTAAACTGCCTCCTGGTGGTATTCTGGGAATCATTGGACCCAATGGGGCAGGCAAATCAACCCTGTTAAAAATGATTACTCAGACAGACAAGCCCGACAGCGGACAAATCCGTATAGGCGACACGGTTCAATTGGCCTACGTTGATCAGATGCGTCAGCTGGATGAAAAAAACACCGTCTGGCAGGAAATTACTGACGGCCATGACATTATGCAGGTGGGAAGTTTCCAGATGTCCTCGCGCGCCTATGTGGGGCGATTTAACTTTAAAGGCGGCGATCAACAGAAAAAAATAGCCCAGCTTTCAGGTGGTGAGAGAAACCGCGTTCACCTGGCTAAACTGCTTAAAAGCGGCAGCAATGTTCTTTTGCTTGATGAGCCCAGTAATGATTTGGATGTGGAAACATTGCGAGCCCTTGAAGAGGCCCTGCTTAATTTTCCAGGTTGTGCTATTGTTATATCGCATGATCGCTGGTTTTTAGACAGAGTATGTACACATTTGATGGCTTTTGAGGGCGATTCACAGGTTATTTTCATTGAAGGTAATTACAGTGCTTATGAAGCAGAAAGAAAGCGCAGGTTAGGAGATGAGGCAAACAGACCATCAAGAATAAAGTACCGGCGTTTGCAGGGTTGAATGTTATTTGATAAAGATAAAATTTTGTTAACGCACTTTAAAAAGATCAATTTATGGGGAAAATAGTACTATGAAAAAGTCACTTATGGCTGGTCTGCTGTTATGTATGGCATTGACTGGCTGTGGCGAAGTGGATGAGTCCACGCTCATTACCGATGATGCTGGCTTTGTCCATCGTACGCCCTTTTATTTGAAAGATAAAAGAGGTAAAAATTATTTTCCTCAGAAAATTGAAGCGCTGGGTAAAAGGCATTTTGTTTTTGATCCAAAAATCTCTGCCTGGGCGGCGTACGACGAACAAGGGCAGCGCATCATTACCGGGAGTGGTTCAGGAGGGATGGATTTTTGCAAGGACGTGAACCAACCTTGTCGAACGATTACAGGCACGTTTAAAGTGTACAATAAAAGAGGCGAAAACTGCCGCTCCGGTGAGTTTCCGGTGGAAACGGAAGGGGGTGCAAGAATGCCTTATTGTATGTATTTTTATCGTGGTTTTACTATCCACGCAGCCTATGAAGTACCTGGACATTCTTCAAGCCATGGCTGTATCAGGGTTTGGCCAAGTGCTGCAAAATGGTTAAATGAAGAGTTCATTACAATAGGAACGACCGTGACGGTTTTATCCTACGCCAACGATGAGAGTGAACCTGCAGTTTAATTGCTTAACCTAATTTTTTTGTACTTATTTTTCTCTATACTGATCCAACTTTAGATAATCTATGCCCTGCATAGACTTCAATCAGTTCAATTAAGTTTAAATTGACGCCTATGCGCCTGCGCGGGGTTAATGCGGGTCTTGACCATCGCCCCGTAATACGCTCCGCTCCTTACGGGCTACGGCGACGGGAAGGTAGCCCGTAAGGAGCGGAGCGTATTACGGGGGCGACGTTAACAGGAAATCAATGACCAGATGACTGCACGGCGCAGGTGCATAGGCTTCAACTTAAGGGAAGCTATGCCCTGCATAGACTTCAATCAGTTCAATTAAGCTTAAATTGACTCCTATGCGCCTGCGCGGGGTTAATG
>JAGXGR010000052.1 GCA_024636645.1 Legionella sp. | reverse complement strand
CCAGCGGTATTGTCATGCCTTTTTTAATCCAGGGGATGGGGTTTTCACTGGAAACTATCGGTTATGTTAATAAAATAATAGGAATTGTTTCAACCTTGACAGGAGGGCTGCTTGCAGGGCTTATACTCATGCGTTGTTCTCTTTTTAAATCGTTGATGGCCTTTGGCTTGTTGCAAGCTCTAACCAATGTTTTGTTTGTTGTTCTGGCTATGTCAGACAAAAATACCACGCTCCTGGGCATCGCTGTGGTATCGGATAATTTTGCTGTAGGTATGGGGAGTACCGCCTTGGTCGCTTTATTTATGAGAGCCGTGGACAAGCAGTTTACCGGCACACAATTTTCAATCCTGGTAGCCGCAGCCTCGTTGCCAAGAGTGCTTTCGGGTCCCATTGGCGCCGCCATTCAACAGTCCGCTGGCTGGATTGGCTTATATCAATGGTCCATTGTCTTTGCCTTGCTGTTTATTCCTTTTTTAATAAAAATCCGTCATATGACAGAGAAAAATGACGACCTATACCTGTGTGATGAAAAAAAGCTGAATTATATTCACGTAAAATAGCCGGTTTTCAGTTCCAGCAGGCATGTATATTTTATCCTTCAGTAACGACGACTTTTAAGACAACAGGTGAAACAGCTGACTTAAAACTATTTTTTCTACCCTGCAAAAAATTGAACGATCTTTACAAGAAAGCAATATAACTTTACGCTCTTAATATTTCCTTAAGCTTTTAATGTTATCGTTGTAACAAATTTATTTCTAATGGCCTATTGTTGTGAGAATGTTTTATAAAAGTGATGATTGTCAACTGTTCATAAAAGATCAAATTCCAACGGAAAACGATTTTTATTTACTGGAAAAGACCGATGCAGCTTACGTAGTGGCGCACAATGAGGCGCATAATAAGCTGTTTTATGTCAAAAAATCTGATATTAAAAGCTCTTCTAATACCAGTAAAATTGAAATTGAAGAAATTATCAGCACCGATGCTTCTGAAGCTCTCAAAGGACTTGGGTCTAAATCTCGTTTTGAACAAGGCAGTACCCTGACAGCAAAAGAATTAAGCCTTATTTCAGCCAAAAGTGGCCATGTTCATACACTAAATTATGTCAAATCATTGGTTCAGTGTTTTGAAAAAATGCCGTCAAATAATGAGTTTTCACTAAAAAACAGAAAAATTCACTTGGAAGCCATTGAATATTTTAAGAATTTTATTCAACGGTTTCATAAAAATGTTATTGAGCGTAATTTAGATCTTTCTCATTTTTTGACAAAAGAAGATGCTACAGTCATTGTTAATGGATATCAGCAGTTGCAGCGGTTACTGCCCTCAGATAAACAAGGCATTCGTTTTCAATCAGCATCGTCTGATATTACTTTGCTTTGCAGTGCAATTCTTGATTTCAAAAGTGCTTTTACAAACGATAAAAATTGTAAAGCAATAATGGATAAGATCCAATCCAGAATGGGAAACCTGGTAACGCCGGTTGAAGAAACCTGCGAGAAGAAAAAGTTAATCACTTATCTTATGGTTGAATGTTTAAAAAAAATACAGTCACAAGATGAATTTTCTTTAAAAAATAGAGAATTATACATAGAAGCAATAGAATATTTTAAACTGTTTGTTCAACACTTTCAGAAAGATGTTATTGATCCTAAATTAGATATGTCTCATTTTTTGACATCCGCAGATGCTGACGTCATTGTTAATGGATATCAGCAGTTGCAGCGGTTACTGCCTTCAAATAAACAAGAAGTCAGTTTTCATTCAGCAACCTCTGTTGCAACTTCATTTTACGAGAAAATTATTGATTTCAATTGTAATGTTCGAAACAATAAAAATTGTAATGCCTTGATGGATGAAATCCAAGGTAAAATGCACATCATGGTAAAACCGGATCAAGGAACGCGCAAGCAGAAAATATTAATCGCTCGCTTAAGTTCTGAGTGTGAAAAATACAGAAAACACTTAAACATAGAGATGGGCAGAGCAGCAAATGATAGCAATCCAATAGATGAAATTATAGACTCTTCTCTTGCGGCAAAAAAGTTTAATGCCGTGCAAAATTTAATGACTACTTTAAATGATAAAAACCAAAGTGCAACAGCTAGAATTGGAACATTTAAAGATGATTTTTATAACCACAAAGATCAATTAAAGGAGCACAGAGACGGTCCTTTGATGCGATTTATTAAAAATGTAAGTTTCGTGCTCTCCTCCTTGTTTTTTGGTGCAGGTTTATTTTATTCAAAAAGCAGAAAAGAAACTTACAACTTTACTCAATCCCATGGAGATGTTCTTAGCAAAAATTTACAGGCTGAATTGAATATGGATTATTATAAAGATCCTGGATTTGTTCAAATGTAGGCTGGGTCATCTCGATGAAAATTTTGCTTATCTGAAGTGCATTTTTCAATTGTAACTCCCCTCGTCATCCCATCCTTGATGCGCTGGCGCTTATCAAGGCTACACGCAGTATCTAAAGTAGCCTTGATAAGCGAAGCGCATCAAGGATGGGATGACGTGGGGAGTTACCCATTTTCTTCAATCGTAAAATGGAAATAATTGAGAAGGATTTGAGAAGAAGTCTGAATTATTTTAATAGAAAACAATATCTTACGTGCCTTTGTGTACCATTAAGAACGGATATAAATTGTCTTAATGGTACCGAGGGTGGGACTCGAACCCACACGGTGTCACCACCACCGGATTTTGAATCCGGCGCGTCTACCAGTTCCGCCACCCCGGCACAGGCAGCCATTATAACAAAGATTTTGACTCTCACAATGGTAAATGAAAAATATTTTCAGTTCTTGACAATTAATGTTTTGTTTTTTTGCAAAACTGCCTTAATATTCCTTGTTCATTTCAAGATGAATTCCAAAAAGCTTTCCCTTTAATATCTTATTTTTTGTGAGATTCTAAATTCCGTGATAAAGAAAAGGTTCAAGAGATCGCAGCCTATTGCTGACGGTGGTTTTAGGCGTGGGTTAAAAGACCGCCATATCCAACTGATAGCCTTGGGAGGCGTGATTGGTTCCGGGTATTTTTTAGGTACCGGTGAGGTGATTCATTTGGTTGGGCCTTCTGTTTTTATAGCTTACCTTCTGGGTGGTTTAATTATTTTTTTAACCATGCATTGTATGGGAGAGCTATCAGTGGCTATTCCTGTTTCAGGTTCCTTTGTCACTTATTCATCGGATTTGATTTCTCCAGCGTTTGCCTGCGGGGTTGGGTGGTCTTATTGGATAAGCTGGGTGTTTTATATTCCTGCCGAGTGCATTGCAGGTGGTATTATTCTGCAGATGTTTACGGGCATTAATGGTTTTTTCTGGGCTTTATGTATTGGTCTTCTGGTGACCTATATTAACCTTGCCAAAGTGGATAATTTTGGCGAAATTGAGTTTTGGCTGGCATTAATAAAAATTTCCGCCTTGATGGGTTTTGTTATTCTGGCTGTACTTATCTTCTTTGGTTTGATTCATGGGCCGCACTCTTCAGAAATCATAGGCTTTAAATATTTATTCGAAGACGGAGGATTGTTGCCTCACGGTTCAATGGCGTTATTAACGGCAATGGTTTTGTTACTGGTAAATTATCAGGGTTCAGAAATTATTGGCCTTGCGGCAGGGGAATCAGAGGATCCGGCAAGGATGATTCCTCGCGCCATAGGCCATGTGACCTATCGGATACTGTTTATTTACATTATTCCTGTCTTTTGTCTTGTGACTATTTTTCCATGGCAAAAGGCCGGTTTGTCAAATTCAGTCTTTGCAGACGCATTGAATTTATACGGTTTGAAATGGGCGGGTCTAGCCACCAGCATTGTGACTTTGTCAGCTTGTATCTCCTGTGCCAACTCCGGCTTTTATGGGATTGTGAGGGCTTTAAATGCACTGGCTCGAGACGGCATGGCCCCACGTCCGTTTGCAAAACTAAATGATAATGCCATGCCGCAAAATGCTATTGTTGCAACCTTATTGGCCATATGGTTTATATTGGGAATGAGTTATTTTCTGGGTCAAAGCAATCTGTACATTGCACTGTTATTGGTTTCAGGATTCACAGGGACCTTGGCATGGATTTCCCTGTGCTGGTCGCAGATTAATTTTCGCCGCAGGCTATACAAGGCAGGTTATACCACCAAAGACCTGCGTTATGTGACGCCTTTTTCACCTTATACAGGCATTCTTGCGATCGTATTGATGATAAGTGCCTTGATCTTCTTGCTTTTCAGTACTGATCCCATATACAAATTGGCCTTTATCATTGGTGTGAGTTTTTTTGTCATACCGATGTGCTTATATAAAATTCTTAATTTGAAAAAAGCAAGATCCGAGATTATCAAGGAAGAAAATCGGGTGAGATTTAAGGATGTTTTTCCGCAGCGACTCAATGAAGTATTGAGCGATAATATCGTCACTGAGCAGTGCCTGTCAGGTTGAACAACACACTAAAGTGATATTCAGAAGACAAGCCGTATCTATGCGGGTACTAGCCATCTATGAGCACAATTTCAGGTGGGGCTCTTTCACTCAGCCACTCAGCGCCATATTCTGTGATCACTATATTTTCTTCATGTACCAGCGATTTACCCGGGGCATAATACATCCCCGGTTCAAGGGATATGACCATACCGGCTTCAAGAGGGACGCCTTCATAGGCCGTATTTGAAGGCCATTCAGTGAGCTCACAGCCTATGCCGTGACCAAAACGACCGACATCGCTGCCTAAGGCGCCGCCAAGCTCCAGAACCGACCACATCGCGTAATACAAATCCGCGGTAGTGGCGCCAGGTTTTGCAATTTCAAAGGCCGCATCGACTGCAGAATGGACTACATCATTGGCAATCTTGGCATCATCAGCGATTGTACCAAAAGCAAAATTACGGCAAAAGTCAGAATAATAGCCATCAAAGGTTGAGCCGGTATCAAAAATGGCAATATCACCCGTTTGAATGATCTTATCTGTCGGTCCCATAATGATACTGCTATAACCGCCTTGCCCTGAGCCGCAAATTAAATATTCAACACAATCTGCACCGTGTTTCAGCAGGTTCATTGCCATTTCTTTGGAGATTTGCCGCTCGGACTGGCCGGTTTTTGCATGCTGAGGTAACAAATCAAATCCTTGATTGGCAATTCTGCATGCAGCGGATATCTTTTCTATTTCGGCTGCGGATTTTACTGATCTGATTTTATGGATATCAAGAGCAACATCGACAAATTCTACTCTTGGAAGCGCTTCTTGAATAGCCATGAAATTGCTATGGGGCATTTGGACATGGGATTCAATACCTAAAGGGACGCCAATTTTATTATAGGTTTTACAACACCTGTCCAAAACATTTATCAGCAATGTGACACCATCATCATTGGGACTAGGGGAGTTCCAGGTGTGTATATCCTCCACCCAGGTCTCCTGCATGCCGCTTTTACCAATGCTGGGAATGACCGCTACTGGCTTTCCCTCAGCTGGGAGAATAACAAACCAGGGACGGGTGGGACTGCTCCAGAACTGGGTAAGAAACCCGGTAAAATAGAAGATATTTGCTTCTGTACTTAAAAGAATGGCATCAATGTTTTTTTCATACATTAATTTTTGAGCTTTTTCCATCCTGTTGGCAAATTCCTGTTCTGGAAAGCCTCTTTGCAGCGTTGATATGTCCATTTAGCCTACCTGCTTAATTGAATTCCTGTCAGCTTCTCATATAAAAACGGATCCGTTGCTCCCTCGGTTCCAAACAACAAGATCTTACTGTTTTTATCCAGTTCCAGCGCATGCTTTTTTGCACCGGTAATTAATGCGGCAAGACCAGGCACTGCCGATTCACCGGCCTCAATATCATAATGTGCCAGTAAACGCATGGTTGGTGCAATGGTTTCTTCGTTAATCGTTGTAAAATAATCAGTTCCCACGGATAAAATATCCCAGGCCAGCAGTGATACCTCACCACAGGCCAGCCCTGCCATTAGCGTTTCAAGCTCACCGGTGACGACAGTAGGGCGCTGGTTAATGGCGCTTTGTTGAAGGCAGTTGGCTTTGACAGGCTCCACGATGATAAATAATGGCCGTTTATCCTGCCATTTCTGCCAAAAATAAGCACAGGCGGCAGAGGCTAAGCCACCAACGCCGCCTTGAATAAAGATGTGGCTGGGTATGTCACCGTCCAATTGATCAACCAACTCCTCAAACATCACGGTATAACCCATGGCAACATCCTTGGGAATGTCCATATAGCCCGGGTAGCTGGTGTCTGAGACAATCAAGCGATTGTACCTTAGCGCATCTTCATCGGCCTGACGAACGGAGTCATCATAATTGCCTTCAATACGAATAACGTTTGCTCCATAGGCTTCAATGGCCTTTTGACGGCCTTCAGAGACGTGCTTGTGAATGTAGATGACGCATTCACAGCCAAACAGCTGTGCACCCCAGGCGACACTTCGGCCGTGATTGCCGTCTGTTGCACAACTGACAGATATATCACTGATTTCTTTTTTATATTTTTCAGACAGCAGATCCTGAATGCTTGCATCGATACCATGTCTTTTCTTTAATTCATTGATGATTTGTTTTGCAACAGCATAAGCCCCGCCCAGGGCTTTAAAGCTGCCCAGGTTAAATCGACTGGACTCGTCTTTGTACCATATTTTTTTAACCTCAATGCCCTTGGCTATTTCCTGCAGAGAACGAAGCGGGGTGATTTTATATTCTGGCCATGTCTGGATGTCTTCTACCGTTTGCTCCACGTTGGCAATATCAAGAATCTTTTTTAAATG
>JAGXGR010000051.1 GCA_024636645.1 Legionella sp. | reverse complement strand
GAATTCGCCTAGAGGTATAGGGATATCGCAATTTGTTGTCGGTCCTGCCGGTGGAATAACTTCATGAGAATAATAACCGCTATATTTACAACGACTTTCATCTTCGGAATATGCCTTGGGTGCAACGGCTTGCTGTATGCCGCAGACCAGGGCGATTCTGCACAGCAAGCACTGCAACAACTAAGACAGCTACAGCAGCGATTATCGCAGACGGATAATGCTCGACCTAATCAGCCAGCAGCAACGCCGCCGACAGCCGCTCCGGCAGCGGATGCAGAGGAGACGCCAGCTTCTCCTGCTGCAACACCGGCAAGCCCTCCCGTTGCGCGGCCTAATGTCAAAAAAATCATTGACAAAAAAGCATTTGAAAACATGGTAGAACAGCGCTTTCCTTTGACGCCTGAGCAAATTGTTCGTTTAAAGCAGCTATATCATTCACAGGAGTTTGCTGAAGCTTCCCCGGCAGGGACACCGCCAAAACCTACTGCAACCTCTCAATTTGTAAATTTATCACCAGGCTCTACTCCGCCTGTTATTCGTTTATCGCAGGGGTTTGTTTCTTCTCTGGTTTTTCTTGATTCGACAGGTGCCCCGTGGCCTATAAGCGCCTATGATTTGGGCGATCCTTCTGCTTTTAACATTCAGTGGGATAAAACCAGTAATACCCTGATGATCCAAGCGACAAAATTATACAATTACGGCAACTTGGCAGTACGATTGAGAAATTTGAATACCCCTGTGATGTTAACCTTAATCCCAGGACAAAAAGCCGTCGACTACCGCGTTGATCTTCGAATGCAAGGGCATGGCCCAAATGCTGAGGCAATGCCCATGGAAGTAGGCATTCCCCCCACCGCCAGCGATTTGTTATTACACGTGCTCGATGGCGTTCCCCCACCTAACAGTGAACGATTAATGGTGAGCGGTGGTGATGCGCGAGCCTGGTTAGTTAACAACAAAATGTATGTAAGAACCAATCTGACCATTCTGTCGCCGGGTTGGTTGGCCAGTATGACAAGTGCTGACGGCATGCATGCTTATGAAATGCAAAAATCCCCAGTATTGCTGGTTTCCTGGCATGGCAAAGTGATGCAACTCAAGGTGGAAGGGCTATAGATTATGGCAAGCAGAAAGCAAAATTTAAAATCACTTTTTTCCAACGCAAGAACGCGCATTATTATCTTATTTACCTTGGTACTGCTGCTTACCGCTGTGGTTATAGGGTACTTAAAACTACAGGGCGCAGGTTTTACCGGCACCCAAGCCGCAGCGGAAGTTGGCGTTACGCCACAAATAACGGCTGTACCAGGCGCTCCCGATCCCACGGTTCAATATGCCAAGCTACAAGAGCAGCAAAATGTATCCCAAGCGGTACAAGCCGCAAAAAAAGGCGGAAGTGCTATTCCCACGATCATAAGAACGCAGGCGGTTGGTGCCGGAGTGGAGGTGGTTGGCCCACCAGGTGGCGTTGGCTTTGAAGCCTTGTCTCGTGAAGAGGCGGGCGGCGCACAACAAAGCTTATGGATACAAAATGTTCAGCAAGCCAATTGCAGCAAGGAAGCTGTTACTAAGGCTGTTAATCAAGGTGCGCAATTAGAAGATCTAAAACAAGCCTGCACCTGCGTACAATTGAAAGCCCTTGGCTATAACGCGCAGGAGTTGCAAACTGTCTGTAGCTGTAACGAATTAAGAGCCGCAGGCTTTAGTGCCAGAGAATTAAAGGATGCCGGCTTTAGTGCCGGGCGATTACGTACTTGTGGATTTGATGCCTGTGAATTGCGAAATGCCGGGTTAACTGCTCAGCAAATGAAAGACGGCGGTTTTCCAGATGGAGAACTAAGAGGTGCAGGTTACTCGCCCTCGGAAATAGCGGCAGCCGGATTGCCAAGTGGTATTACAGATGATGATGTACGAAAGGCTGGATGCAGTGCAGAGGCCCTTGAAAGGCTACGTAAAGCCGGTGTTAGTGCTTCTGCAATTCGTCGAATAAGCGGATGCAGTGCCACGCAAATGAAAGCGGCAGGCTACAGTGCCAAAGAGTTGGCAAACGCTGGATTCACCGCGGCAGAATTGAAAAAGGCAGGTTTTTCACCTGAAGAGTTAAAAAACGCAGGGTTTTCAACCAGAGATCTTCTGAATGCACGCTTAGCCCCTAATGAACTGGAAAATGCAGGGATTACGTCCAGTCAGATTCAGGCTGCAGGGCCTGCGCCAGCAAGAATTAAGGCGGCTGAAAATATACCTGACTGTACAGTTGCATCGCTGCAGAAAGCCAAGGCAGAAGGTGTTTCCGCGTTAACTGTTCGTCAAACCCTGGGGTGCTCAGCATCCCAGCTTAAAGCGGCCGGGTATACTGCAAAGGATTTGAAAGACGCGGGCTTTACCGCAGCAGAACTGAAAGATGCTGGATTCAGCGCAAAAGATTTAAAAGACGCGGGATTTAATTCAGCAGAACTGAAAAATGCTGGCGTCAGTGCAAAGGATATGCGCGATGCAGGTCTAACGGCTCAACAAATAAAAGATGCTGGATATACACCCAGCGATTTGCGAAATGCCGGTTTTACAGCCGATCAGCTCAAGGCTGCAGGCTTCGATGATGCTGCTCTCCGAAAGGCAGGATTTACTATCCCTGAAACAACCGTTGCAGGTTTAGCCGCACCGCCAACGCCCGCGGTACCTCCTTCTGATGTCGCAGCACCTCCCGCGCCTGCTCAGCCAACAGCAGCACAGGCGGTTGCCGTACAACAAAAACATTTACAAGATATTATGGAGCGTCAAGAGGATATTGCCTCTGAGCAAAAAAATCAACAAGCTATACAACAAAAGACTGCGGCCATGCTTTCTGCTGCAAATCAGAACTTGCAGGCGTGGCAACAGGTGGCGTCCCATGTCTATGTTTCAGGTACCCCACCCCCTGAAAAAAAAGGAGCTGGAGCAGAGGGAGCAGAAGCTGGTGCAGGCACGCGCGCTGCAGGAGCAGGGAGTGCCGCTTCAAATGCCCAGACCAAAGCGATATTCAAAGCGGGCGACGTCATTTATGCCGTACTTGATACCTCAATAAACAGTGATCAACCGGGACCAATACTTGCTACCATTGTTTCAGGCAAATTTAAGGGTGCAAAACTTATCGGCAGTTTCAATGTCCCGACGAATTCAGATGAGATGGTTATCTCCTTCCATACTTTATCAGTACCATCAGCGGCAAGAACCACAACAATCAGTGCTTATGCCATTGACCCGAATACTGCAAGAACGGCCATTGCCACAAGAGCCAATCACCACTATCTGCTCCGCTATGGTTCTTTATTTGCTTCCTCTTTCATTGAGGGCTTTGGTAATGCATTCCAGTCCGCCAACACTTCAATACAAATTGGTGGAACAGGCGGTGGAGATAATATTACAGTCAGTCAGGGTGTTGGCCGATCAACCCTGGAAAATGCAGTCATTGGTTTGGCAACCGTTGGTAAAACCTGGGGGCAACATGTACAGCAGCTGTTTAGCCGTCCAACGACAGTTGAAGTTTGCTCGGGCACAGGAATGGGTATTCTGTTTACACAGGACTTAACATCACTTTAACTTGATGGTAGATAGACATGGCAGATAAAGATCAGAATGAAGAATATGAATTCTCAGACGTGGATATAATGAATCCGGAAAATGCAGCACCGGATTACGAAGCGAGTCAGACAGAAGGTTCTGATGAGTATAAGCCCACGGAAACAAGCAATGTTTTGCGAAATGCTCTGATTGCTGTTGGTGTTTTCATTTTAGCCGTGCTTTTATACCGCTTTGTCAGTCCATGGTATGGAGCAGAGAAGGCAGAAAAAGCTGCAATCCCTACTGTAAAAATGACCGATGCAGCGACCCAAGCGCCACCTGAGCCAAGCCCTCCGGCCATAGAACGCCCTGCTCAAGTCTCAGAAGTTCCACCCACACCGGATGCATCTGTGAGTCAGGAAACCAGCCGCAAATTAAGTGCTCTGGAAATCAGTCAGCAAAGCTTGCGTTCTGATGTGTCTACTCTGACCAGTCAGATAAGCAGTATCAATAGCAATATTACTGAATTATCTGAGCAAATGAACAAGCTGAGTCAAATGATTAATCAGTTATCCGGCCAACTCGAGCAACAGTCGCGGGAAATAACGCGTTTAAGGTTTATAAAAGTTAAAAAGACAAGAGCGGCCGTCACCAAGCCGACAAGGCCCGCATTAAAGTATAATATACAGGCAATTATTCCCGGTCGAGCTTGGCTAATTGCTTCAAATGGTACTACAATTACTATAAGGGAGGGATCAACGGTCGCCGGATACGGCGTTGTTAAACTGATTGATCCTATACAAGGGAAAGTATTAACCAGTTCGGGGAAAATAATAAGATTTAGTCCACAAGACAGTTGAGGCATTTATGGCAGATAATATTGCAAACTGGATTGCCAATCAAGCTGATATACTAACCAATATTGCTAAGTCTTTGGAACCTGTTGAACGTATGATAACAGGAGCCGCCTATATTATTGGTCTTTCCTTTGCTTTTAAGGCGATTTATGCGTTAAAAGTGTATGGTGAATCGAGGACTATGCAGTCTTCCAGTAGCAGCATAAAAGAACCTGCTACTTACTTACTGGTTGCAGCAATTTTTATTTACTTTCCAAGTGGGCTTGGAATGATATTGCAAACGACTTTCGGCAGTTCCAATATTTTGCAATATGCACCTGTCAGTAGTCAGAATACGGCTATGGATACTTTATTTGGCAGCGGAAGCGCTGTTGGTCGTCCTCTGACCATGCTGATACAGGTCATAGGTTTGATTGCCTTTATTCGCGGCTGGATCCTGATAGCCCGCGCGTCATCTCAAGGACAACAGCCCGGAGGAACCGGAAAAGGGTTTGTTCATGTACTGGGAGGTATTTTAGCAATTAATATTGTTGCAAGTTTACAAATTATCAATAATACTTTATATGGTTAACAGGGGTAAATTTCTTATGGGGAGATATAACGTGATAAATAATAATACAACCAATTTGAAACTTAAAAATTGGACCGTTTGTTTTACACTGATGGCATTAATGCTGGTAGTTGCCGACGCAGCTGCTGGAACGGCGACCCTCGGCGCGATGGCTTCGAATATAACGAATTCATTTAAAAGTCTGGCGAAATTAATTACCACGGGGTCCTATATAGCGGGCCTTGGTTTTGCTCTTGGTGCAATCATGAAATTCAAAGCGCATAAAGATAACCCCACCCAGATTCCAATTGGTACACCGGTTGCTTTGCTGTTCATTGCAGCAGCACTATTGTTCCTGCCTACTGTTCTTGATATAGCCGGAACAACGATGTTTGGTGCGGGCGCTAAAAGCGGCGGGGCTGGACTTGGTGGTGGTTCTTAATACCAGTCATTTAAAACGAGCACCGGCCTGCCCGGTGGTCCATTACAATACAATAACACCCAAGCTGAAGAATTTAAGGCTTGGGTGTTATTTATTGATATGACCCAAACGATGAGAGCTTTGACAATATGGCCAGTCATCCACAACAATACGATTTAAAATTAAGAGCAACACCTGGCTCATGGCGTTTATATTCTGCCAGAAAAGCGGACAAGCGTTTTGAAGCCTTTGAGAAAAAAGTATTTAGCAGAGATAGCTATACCTGTCAGTATTGTGGCTTTCAAGCCAGATATTTCCAGGAGATTGTTAATCTTGATGGTGATTTTACTAATAATCGTCAATCCAATCTGGTGACGGCCTGCTGCTTTTGTGCGCAATGCTTTTTCATTGAATCTGTAGGTGTTGGCGGGTATGGTGGGGGGAATTTAATTTATTTACCAGAAATGTCTCAAACCGAACTGAACAGCTTATGCCATGTTTTATTTTGTGCTATCACCAATGACACAGGTTATAAGAGCAGTGCCCAGGACATTTACCGCAGTTTTAAATTTCGCACACAGGCTGTTGAGGAAAAATTTGGTGAAGGAACCTCAGATCCTGCTATTTTGGGGCAGTTAATTATCGACTCAGGCGTAACCGAGGGCGAAATGATGGATAATTTGTTTGAAAATATTTGCTTGCTGCCTTCAAGAGCCAAATTCAGGAAACAGATAGAAAAATGGGCAGCCAGCGCCTTGGAAGAAATTGCTGATTAAGCATGGCATCGAGGTGTATCAGATATAATCTTCTGGTTGCTTCTAAATATTAAATGGCTTTAAGCTGTTTGAAAGGCTTGGAATAAATTATGAGGACAGCAAAATGGCAACTTGGGCTGAGTCGTTTTTTGAAGGTGTTGATACGTTTTTAGCTTGGTTAGGCACCTCGCTAAAACAAACGACAGAATCGTACTGTGATCTGGAAACAGCTGATAGCCCGACAGTTCTGGTTAATCATGATGGAACATTATTGTCTGTTTTAAAAGTAGAAGGCATTACAGAAGTAGCGGGACCTGATGAATTTGATCATCTTGTCAGGGGCTTGAGTAATTCTTTTCAGGGTCCTTTGAGCCGATCCGGGCATGCATTTCAGGTTATTTTCAGCTATGACAAGCAAAACATTAAAAAATTGATCCAGGATATCTACGCGCCCGCAGAAGCTACTGCCAGACGATTGGATCTCAATCTTGATGATTTGTTCAAGGAAAGGGTTGATTTTTTATCTCTGTACTGCGCTGAGGAGCGACTTTATTTCGTTTTGATTACCAGACCTTTCAATTTAAATAAAGAGCAATTGAAAGCATCGGGTAAAAATAAAATGAAGATGATAAAGGAGACCAAAGCCCCTCCTTTTATCAATTCACAAACCGTTTATGCCGCCATTCCCGAACTAAGAAATACGCATGATGCCTATGTACGTTCTATCATGAATGATCTTGATGTTTTAAATATTTATGCCAATGTTTTAGAAGTCCATGAGGCTCTGCATGCTATAAGAATGAGTGCCGATCCGGATTTTACTGCGGACAATTGGCGAGCTACTTTGCCTGGTGACAAGCTGCCCGTGAGAGAGGTAAAGGCTTTTGAAGGCGACCCATCCGATCTACTCTGGCCGTCTTTGGCAAAACAGGTGATTCCACGCGATGCAGAAAATCTCGATTTACGCACCGTGAAAGTTGGAAATAAAATATACTCTTCCGTCTTTATCGATTTGTTTCCCAAAGAGGTGAGGCCATTTATTAGTTTATTTTCACGAATTCTGCCTTCACATGTTCCTTGGAGAATGTCATTTCTGATGGAAAGTGAGGGGCTTCAGACCCTCAAACTAAAAGGAATGTTATCGGCTATTTTAAGTTTTTCTTCAGCGCAAAACCGATTACTCAGTGATTCGATTAATTTGTTGAAATACCTGGATTTGAATACAGATGATGCCATTGTTCGATTGAGGGTGGTAGCTGTCACCTGGGCACCTGAAGATAATAGTCCTTTATTAAGGCGAAGAAGTTCTGAGTTGGTCAAGGCCATTCAGGGCTGGGGTTCAACGGATGTCTCTGAAATTTGCGGTGATCCCTTTGCCGGGTTTGTATCCAGCTTGCCAGCCTTCACTTTAAACAGTGCCGCCGTAGCCTCAGTGGCTCCCTTGTCTGATGTCATCACCATGCTGCCGATTACAAGGCCTGCATCCCCATGGAAAACCGGTGCATTGCTGTACCGCTCCCCCGATGGGAAACCCTGGCCTTTCCAGCCTGGATCATCCCAACAGACGACCTGGATTGATTTGGTTTATGCCCGTCCAGGTTCCGGTAAGTCGGTATTATCAAATGCATTAAACCTGGCCTTGTGTCTCTCAAGCGGCATTACACGCTTGCCACGTATCGCAATTATTGACATTGGTCCTTCGAGCAGCGGTTTAATATCTTTGCTGAGAGAAGCTTTACCGGCCTCTAAGCGCCATTTAGTCGCATACCATCGCTTGGCTATGGCTCCAGAATATTCCATTAATCCTTTTGACACCCAATTGGGATGTAGATATCCAACCGCTCTGGAGCGTTCCTTTCTGGTTAATTTCCTCACCCTTTTGACCACACCGCTGGGTGCTGACAAGCCCTATGATGGCATGGCAGATTTAGCGGGCATGGTCGTTGATGAGCTGTATAAAAGTCTTGCGGATGAATATAATCCCACGCCTTATGCCCCAGGTCTTGAGGAATTTATAGACAGTATTCTCGAAGAGATTGGTTTTGTTCGCGATTCCAGAACAACCTGGTGGGAGGTAACCGATTCTTTATTTTCGGCAGGCTTTATTCATGAAGCCTTGCTGGCCCAGCGTTATGCTTCCCCCTTGTTGGCGGATGCCGTTTCTATTTGTCGAACACCTTCTATTGAAGATTTATATGAAAAAGTAACAGCGCCTACAGGCGAATCATTAATTTCAGCTTTTTCGCGAATGGTTTCCTCGGCCGTTAGAGAATATCCTATTCTTTCAAGAGTCACCGCTTTTGACATTGGTGATGCACGCATAGTGTCCCTGGATTTGGATGAGGTTGCAAAAAGCGGTGGAGATGCCGCGGACAGACAAACGGCTGTCATGTATATGCTGTCTCGTTATATCCTGGCTCGCCATTACTATTTAACTGAACAAAGTCTGACAAATATACCTGAGCAATACAAGGATTATCATAGAGACAGAATCCAGGAGATAAGAGAAGATCCCAAGCGAATTGTTTATGATGAATTTCACCGTACCTCCAAATCCCAGGCCGTGCGTGATCAGGTGGTTGTTGATATGCGGGAAGGGCGTAAATGGAAAGTGCAGATTGCTTTACTGTCTCAGTCAGTTGACGATTTTGATCCGGTGATGATAGATTTCGCTACAGCTATCTATATCATGGATGCAGGACCCACCCAGGCTATTGAAAAAACGACCAAAATATTTGGCTTGTCTGAAACGGCTAAAATTGCACTAAGAACACGTGTACATGGTCCACGAGAAGGCGGGGCGACTTTTCTTGCCCAATTTGCTACTAAAACGGGAGTGAATGTACAATTGCTCACGTTAACCCTTGGACCTGTAGAGTTGTGGGCATTCAGCACAACAGCAGAAGATGCTACCGTGCGAAACAGGTTGTATCGCCATCTTGGTCCTTCAGAGGCAAGACGTCTTTTAGCTTCACTATTCCCGAATGGCACTGTCACAAAAGTAATCGAAGCTCGGCTTGAAAGTTTGAAGGAAGAAGGCGGAATGATAGAAGAGGAAGCAAAGGAAGGTGTTCTTGATCAGCTGGTTGCTGATATTCTTAAAGCCTATTCAGAAAACCCTGATGTGAAGAGTTTACCGGTCAAAACCTAGTACCATTTCCATATAGTTATGACCGGTTGATCCGAGCCGCGATCTAACCGAGCCGCGCCCGTCAGGAAGCGGAACAGTTGAGGTAGCGCAACAGTTAAAATTCTCCATTAAGTGTTCAGTTTTGGTACGTCCCTGAATTTTTTTAAACAAGATTTAATCTTGTTTAAAAAAATTCAGGGACGTTGCCTAGTACTATTTGCATTTGGTTTTGACCGATTAGCTGTCATTCCCGCGAAGGCGCATAGGCGTCAACTTAAAGGAAGCCGTAGGCGCCTTTAAAAAAGGGCGCCAAAAATGCAACAGCACAGCTTACGCATCTTTGCTCTGCGCTTTAAACGATATGCTCGTCAAGATGAAAACCATTAAGAACGCCTGGTGTAAAAGGATTTACAGGATTGCTTGTTTCCAATACATAGCGGCCGGAGTTCGAATTGATTTCAAAAAGAATTTGCAGACTGGCGCTATTATTGGGATCAGCCAGAACATTTACTTTTTCCAACAGCCTGAAGAAAGCCCAAAGACCTGATTCAGAGAGCTCATAATGATTACCGTCAATAGAATCGAGAGCCAGTTTTGCATTGCTTTGCGGCCACTTGAAGTGGGTATATGTATCACTGTTTTGATTGTCTACCAGTAATGTTTCGCCAATGCTTAATGTCAGCTTACTGATGACAGGATCAAGCTCGATTTTTTGTAAACTGAAATCTATTCCAGGTTGGTCGCTGCTATCAGGAAAGAACATATTTGCAATGATATTTGCTCTGATAAGTTCATCTATCATGTTATTTGAGACAGGCAGTATATAACCATTTTTAGATTTGGGTTTCCACTGAGCGCTTGAGGTATTTAAAAACGGCCTAATATAAAACGCAACAAACTGATTTAATGCCCCGCTATTTGCAAAAAAGTTTTTGAAGTCTATAAGTAAAATATCGTTTTTTGCCGCGTTATCAAGCGGATAGCGATGGGCAATACTGGTCTGGTAGTGTAGATAGACTTGTTGCTGCCATTGATGATTGATATGCGCCCGCGCATTTTTTATCAACAAGGCCCAACTGTCATCTGCAAGCTGTTTTGCCCAATTGGCAACAGGTTCGGGTAAACGCTTTGATTGCATGTAAAGCATGCTGACAGGATCAGCTGAGTCATGCTGATTGAAACGAGCCTTGCTTAGATTAAATGCCGTTCTGCCTTCATCGTTGATAAAGGACAGGGTAGCCATGAATTTGTCCATTTCATTGATTGTTTGGCTCAAATCCCTCAATGATAACTGATTGATTAAACTTAACTCAGTGAATTGACTGGCAATGAACTGATTAAATTGCTGATGGTTATCCGTCAATTCAGGTGAGGTTTGTTGTTGAAAAAGATTAACCAGCTGTTCTATGGCATTGGATTGTTTGAGGGTTTGAAAGACAAGCCGACCTTGCTGATAATTTTGGAAATGATCTGGGCGTGAATTTTTTAAAAAAGCTTTCCACCAGGTGACATAGTCATAGCAATAAGCCTGCATTAGCATGTCTTGTAATTGAGATACATCCTGCCTGGCAAGAACCCAGTGATCATTTTGTATTTGAGTACTGATATCTGCGAGGTTTTTCATGACCTGTTCAAAACCGGCTTTAGTATAATAAACTGGCAAACGTTGACTTGCCAGATTAAACCCCTTGATATCCAGGGGGCTGGTCTCAGAAGGAAAAGATTCCTTTGCCAGAGAGTAATAAAAATAACTGGCAGGCAGGGCATTTAAATAATTCCTGGCATTAAGAATATATTTTTCCTGAATGGGGAATGTCTGCAGAGGCAGGCTAATACTTTGCTTTAACAAACTGAGCCTGTTTTCCAGGTGCGGTGTGGATTGAGCTTGCCAGTGCTTTTCAAACCAGCGCATAACCTCAGCTTCTGAAAAATACTCTGTATGTCCTAGCATGAAGTATATTTTCAAGGCTTTATACTGGGCAATTACAGGCTGTGAAGGATCAGTGAGAACCCTTTCCAATTCTGCAGTGATGGAGGGCATAAACGTATTGTTCAAGTATTGCCTGTTACTCGTATGCAATTGAACTTTCAGTTGATTAAGCGCCGGTTGTGATAAAAACATAGAAGGGCTATGATTTAATTTTTTTTCCGCATTGCTTAAATGATATAAAGCCTGGATGGGATCCCCTTTTTGATGGCTTAGCACTTCATATTTTAATAATTCCTTACTGGTTTCATCGAGAATTTTACTGGTATGAATATAATTTAAAGTGAGGATGATGGCCAAAACGCCGGTGATGCCCCCGGCAATAAGTGCAGTTTTTTTATAAGATGCTGTATTGGCAGTTGGCGCGCTTATGCTCTGGTTTTGAATCGCTTTTATAGCCCCATCAATGAAATATGAGCGGTAATTATTGGCTTGGGGG
>JAGXGR010000003.1 GCA_024636645.1 Legionella sp. | reverse complement strand
GGAACCACCTGATCCCATCCCGAACTCAGAAGTGAAACAAACACGCGCCGATGATAGTGTGGGGTCTCCCCATGTGAAAGTAGGTCATCGCCAGGTTTTTATTCCAGAAAGCGGCTTTTCAGCCGCTTTTTTTTATTCAATTTTCAGGCACCTGTAGCCTTGATAAGCGAAGCGCATCAAGGTTAAACCATCTCAAAATATAGATAAACCATCTCGTACGGCAGGATTGTCCCCTTGATGCGCTCCGCTTATCAAGGCTACCGCACGCTACAAGCATCAAGGTTTACGATATCGGAACCAAATAAAAATTGGCGGATTTTTACCTATTTTAAAAAAACATATGATTACCCGCCTGGCAATAAATATTTATTTTTCAAGCGGAGATAATGATTTGCAGAGTATTCGAAGTTATCAATCTCATCTTGAGTTAATCGCCGGATCTGTTTTACTGGAGAACCCAGGTATAAATACCCGGAAACGAGACGCTTTCCTGGAGGTACCAAGCTCCCGGCACCCACCATAACTTGAGACTCAATGACAGCCCCATCAAGAACTACCGCATTAATCCCAATAAGGCAATAATCACCCAGCTGGCAACCGTGCAAAACAGCACGATGGCCAATGGTTACCCCTTTTCCAATGTCCAGTTTAAAGCCACCGGGGGTATAAGGACCATCATGAGTGACATGTAAAACGGCACCATCTTGAATGTTTGTCTTTTCATCAATGGAAATTGAATTGACGTCACCTCGAATCGTGGCATAAGGCCAGACAGACACATCATCACCAAGAACAACATTACCAATCACTGTAGCCGTTGGATCTATAAATACTCTGCCTCCGATTTCAGGAATATCATAACCGAAGGATCTTACTGATTCTGTCATGGCTTATCTCATTGTTACGAATTCTTCTGCACTTGTAGGATGAATAGCTACGCTATTATCAAAGTCCTTTTTACAAGCCCCCATTTTAACCGCTACGCCAAAACCCTGCAGCATCTCATCAGCGCCATAGCCGATGACGTGCAAACCGATGATTTTCTCCTGTTCACCCAAGGTAACCAGTTTCATCGCTGTAGGCGTTTTCTCATCACTTAAAGCATCAAACATCGGATTGAATCTTGTTTGATATATTTTGATATTCTCCTTGCCATAACGGTCAATGGCATCCTCTTCACTCAGACCTACAGTACCCACAGGCGGATGGGTAAAGATGACCGTACATATATTATTATAATCAAGTTTTGAATTTTTTTGTTTTCCAAACAAACGATCAGCCAGCTTTCTGCCTTCTGCGATGGCCACCGGGGTCAATGCCGGGGTGTCGGTCACATCACCAATGGCATAGATGCCTTGAACCGAGGTGTTTTGATATGCATCTACTTCAATCAGTCCTTTTCTATCGAAAACCATGCCAAGCTTTTCCAAATTCAGATATTTGGTTCTTGGGGTGCGACCGATCGCGGAAATAATGACATCTATATCAGAAATAAGAGAGTCTTTCGTGCATCGAATTTGCTTTTGTCCATTGTCCTGCAAGATGATTTCTTTCGCCACATGATTGGGATGCACAATGATGCCCTGTTTTTTCATGATGTCCATCAGGGTGTCTCTTAACATGGAATCAAATCGGCTCAAAGGTTTTGAGCCGCGCATCAATAAGTGGGCTTCACAACCCAATCCGTGCAAAACGCCTGAAAGCTCTGAGCCAATATACCCACTGCCTATAATGGCGACTTTTCTGGGTTTTGAGGTCAGAGCAAAAAAACCGTCCGAATCAATGCAGTGTTCAGCGCCAGAAAATACAGGCTGTTTAGGTTCGCCGCCTGTGGCGATGATGATATGCTTTGCTGAATATAATTGATCGGCTACTTCTATGGTTTGTGCATCAACAAAATGCCCTTGACCTTTGATAGTAGTAATTTGATGGTCTTTAAAGCGCTTGGCATAGATTTCACGAAGGCGTTCGATATATTCATTCCGCTTGGTGACAAGCCCCAACCAATCCAATGAAGAATCCACAGGACTAAAACAATAATCCTCGGCTTTATGCATCATATGTGCCAGCGTTGCGGCGTTATACATTACTTTTTTAGGTACGCAGCCCAAATTAACGCAAGTGCCTCCAAAGTATGCCTGTTCAATGACGGCAACCTTTGCGCCATAAGATGCAGCCCTGACAGCACTGGCAATGCCGCCGCTGCCACCACCCAGTACGATAAGATCAAAAGAATAAGTCGACATAATTATCTGATAAATAGTATTATCGCAATACTTTAAGTTTTATCTGCCTCCATTGCAAGATATTGAGCAGGGCAAGAGTATAAAGTTTAAAAAGAATACTGTAGGGTGGCGCAAAGCGCAGCGTACCCACCATAGTGGCACAAGAACTTGACTGGTGGGCACGTCGCTACGCTCCTTTGCGCCACCCTACGTGGCCATGTTCTGTTTTTAAACTTTGATGCTCTTGCCCTGAAGATATTGAGTGGTGGTTGTGTTTTAAAAAACCATGTCAGTGTGTGGTGAATGTTCTGGTGATTGTTCATTGACGATTGACAAAAGATGATTTAGCTGTGAAAGATACATCGCTGGGTTATAGCCGCCTTCCAAACCAAAATAAAACCTGCTGATATATTCTTTATTCTGCTGATATAGATGGAACAAATGTTCAAAAAAATAATTGAAATCCGCGTCCTTAAAACGCTGTGTCATTTTACCAGCGCTGGTAATAAAAGAGTGGTTATTTAGTAGGGATGAACATTGCGCTGTCTCATCGCTATGGGAATCCCATCCGGTGGGCAGAAAAATTTGAATTTGACGATGCGTTGATACAGCGGCCATGATTTCCTCTTCAACGACATTGACAGCATGGTCAATAGCAGGATGTACCATTAGATTTTTACGTCGGAAGCTTGTCAGGTTAATGAGATGATAACGCTGATCACCGCGTTGGAATTGATGCACAAATTCTGAATGCTGGTAATGAAATCCTTTTTCTTCAAGTGTGTTTTTTATATCAGCAACTTTATGCCAGGGATACACCCGACTGTCAAAAACATCGATATGAAAAAAAGGATGATTGGCCTCGTCATCACATAGTATTTGATTTAAGCCATCATCTCTATTGACATCCAATCCGATGATGATGGGTATGGCTGAGGCCGCTTGGCATTGCTTTATTAAAACAGCCGTTTTATTCAGCAGACAAAACCCACTGGCATAGGAACTATACGCATGGTGTGTCGGCAGCCCAAAAGATAGAAGCATCCCGGAGTGAAGCAAGGCAAAAGCCATATCGCGAATGAGGGTTTCGAACGTACCACGATTTACCGCCACATCCATTGCAAATTCCAAGGGTTGATTTGCTTCAGCTCTTGAACAATTTTCAATTAGCTCTTCAATATATGCCTGTGCATGACAACCGAGTAAGGCCGATTTATACCGGTCCATCTCTGCTATATCTTTGTATGTAGCAAGGGCTTGCTTGTGTTGACCTTGTTTAATTTGTTGAAAGAGCGTTTGCCAGGGTTGAGGGAAGATTATACTTTGGTTGTCTTCAATTTTGAAAGCGCTTGTTAATGCTGCAGCTTCCTGTATGGCTTGTGATATATGCTGCAGGCGCGTTGCCTGATCTTCATCTTCGGCAGCATATAAGCCTTGCATGGATTCAAGATCAGAGGCAGATGGTATTTGAATGAGCGGCAATTGTGCCGATGAAGCGCTATTTGTCTTGAAAAATCCATTTGAAGAAACCAAAATTTTAATCCCTAAAAATAATGTATCCTCACTATATCTTAAAGGTTTATTTTTTTCCAGATCAGCTTAGATAGCTAACAGGGCGATTGCATTAAAAACAAAATCTCTGCGTAGTAAATCCGAGCCGTGACCGTTAGGGAGCGGAAAAGTTAGATGGCCGCATTAAACGTTCGGTTTTTGTGTCTTGTCCATCTTATTTAACCCGGAAACAATAAGAGATAATTGTACTTACTCGCTTTATCAAATAAGTAGGGAGACTCCATTAGAGGCTCCCATATGAAAAAATGTGGGGCTCGCATGGGGTCAAGCCGCAGAATCTCGGTTTTGACTTAATTCAATTGGGTCAGCAATTTTTCTCGCGTTGTTTCATCCACAAAAGCATCTTCAATGGCCATTTTAGTAATGGCAGTCATTTGTTCATCACTATATTGAAATGTGTTTTGAACGAGCGCATATTCATGGGCCAGGTCGGTGCTCATGAAAGGCGGGTCGTCCGAATTGATACTGATCCTGATACCGTCTTCAAGAAAAGCAGGCAGAGGATGACTTTTAATATCGTCAAACAAGCCAAGAAAAATATTGCTGGTAGGACAAATCTCCAGGGCAATGCCTTTGTCTTTTACCATAGCCATGGCTTCGGGTGAATGGATAGCCATAACCCCATGGCCTATTCTTTGGATGGGTAATACATTCATTGCTTCAATCATTCCTTCTGCTGGTGCAAATTCCCCGGCGTGAACGGTGCAGGAAAGCCCGCCTTCAGCAGCAATCTCGTAGGCTCTTTTAAAAAGTTTCGGGGGGTATTTCGCTTCATCACCGCCCAGGCCAAAACCTGTCACGCAGGGCAATTTATTTTTAACGCCTTGTGAGGCCACTCGAATGGCAGCGTCTTCACCAAAGTGTCGCACCGCGGTAATCAATACGCGCCCCACGATATTGTATTTTTTCTCAGCGTCATTGATTGCCTGCTGGATAGCTTGGAGGTGTTCAATGGAAGGAATGCCGCTGGACATCTCTGCATGATCAGGGGAATACATCATTTCGATATAGATAGCATTTTTTAAAGCATTGCTTCGAAGATAATCAAAGGTAATATCGTAATAATCCTGGGGTTTTTTTATCAGGGCAGCCAGGGTGTCATAAACGCTCAGAAAGTGAAGAAAATCATTGCTTAGATAACTTTGACCATCATTAGCAATCAAGCCTTCAGGTATCGCCATTTTATTTCGTTCGGCCAGGATTTTTGCCAGATCAGGGGATATGGTTCCTTCAAGGTGAACGTGTAATTCAGCTTTTTTTATTGCCATGGTTAAGGCCTCGATTCTTTTTATAAGGGCTACATGGTAACTTATAAAAAAAAAGTATAAAATAGTTTCTTTTGTATAAAGTTAAATTAGGTATTTTATGAGTAACGGTGATATCAATAAGGCTTATGTCAGTCCCTATGATAAATTCATGTTTGAATTTGATGCAAATCATGAGAAATCAAAATCGCAGATAAAAGAAATTGAAAAGCATGCAAGGATTGCCAAACTGAGGGACAATCCTGAAGCGCAGGTCGAGCAGGATGAGATATGGATTGAATTTTAAACCCGGTTAAACCAAAAGGGAAAGCGTGTTTAACGAGATCAACCTGAGGGTATATGATGTCATTGAATGAAGCAGAAGTCTTTTCCTCTGATTTGAATGAGTCTCTGGACTGGAACAAACAGGATACCGTATGGATGCTTAGTCTGTACGGTACCGCCATAGGTGCTGGCACACTTTTTCTTCCTATCGGTGCGGGCCTTAGCGGCATTTGGCCCCTGGTGGTGATGACGTTTTTCATTTTCCCCATGACGTATTATTCACATCGTGCACTGTGTCGTTTCGTGTTATCCAGCTCATTGGTGAAAAATGATATTACAGAGGTGGTTGATGAGCATTTTGGCCCCGTTGCGGGTAAATGTCTAACCTTCCTTTATTTTTTTGCTATCTACCCCATCCTGCTGATGTATAGCGTTGCGATAACCAATACCACAGAAAGTTTTATCAGCCATCAAATGGGAATGGCAGCGCCTCATCGCGCCATCATCGCCATTGTTTTGATTTTGTCTTTAATGGCTATCATCCGAGTCGGTGAAGAGATGGTGGTTAAGTCAATGAGTATATTGGTTTATCCATTTATTACGGTTCTTTTGTTTTTATCGCTCTATTTGATTCCTCATTGGAATAGCGCGGCTTTTGTGCAGACAAACGTCATTGCTGCCGGTCAGCATCACGGGCTATTAACGACCTTGTGGTTGATCATTCCGGTGATGGTTTTCTCTTTTAATCATACCCCTATTATTTCTTCTTTTGCAGTGAATCAAAAAAAGAGCTACGGTCACCGGGCTGATGAAAAAAGCCTCAGGATATTAAAAATCAGTCATATTTTAATGATTTCTACGGTGATGTTTTTTGTATTCAGTTGCGTGTTAAGCCTGTCGCCACAGGATTTGGCTTTAGCCAAGCAACAAAATATTTCGATTCTATCCTATCTTGCCAATCATTTTCACACGCCTGTGGTGGCCTACGTTGCCCCATTTGTTGCATTTATAGCCATCGCCAAATCATTTCTTGGTCATTATCTGGGTGCCAGTGAAGGGTTGTTCGGTCTGGTTGCAAAATCGCTCCGAAAAAAGAACAAACACCTGGCTCAGAATAAACTGCAGTTGAGTATTGATATTTTTATGATCCTGTCTTGCTGGCTGGTGGCAACAATCAATCCCAGTATCCTTGGCATGATTGAAATGCTCAGTGGGCCGGTTATTGCGATGATTTTATTTTTGATGCCTATGTATGCTATAGCGAAAGTACCTGCAATGCAGCAATACCGTCACCGATTAAGTGACGGCTTTATTAGTTTTATTGGCATTGTTGCTTTATCTGGAATTATTTATAGCCTCATTTAGCAGTTTTATACGTGGATTTCACTGCCACAAGGATACATTAGATAAGGATAACGCAGAAATAAGGAAACGAAAGAAACAATATAATTTGAATTGGCAGGAGACAAACCAGACGCTCCTGCCAATATTTTCGCTTGGATTCGGAGTATACCAGCAAGGCCTTACCCCAGAATCGTGACAGATATTTCCTAAAAGGGGCTGTCTAAATGTACTGCTTCATCATCTGCCGGGTTTGACTCCGGGACTTCTTTAGCTTGAACGGCAGTTAGCCTTGCTGCAAATATAGAAGGCTTCAAATTTAATTTAGCATTAGCACTCGCTACCATTTCTTTACCGTGGGAATGCCCTAACGCATTAAATGCGATGCCGACGGCTTTTTGAATATACGCACCAAGTTTCCCAAAAAATCCCAGGCTATATTGGTTAGCTAAGTCATTTAGATGAGTTAACGTTGTCATATCTTTTGGGTCGTCTGCAAATTTAACCGAAGTAACAAAAATATCGAGTGACTTCTCAAAACTTAATCCCCCATTTTTTAATAACCTGGAAGTATAGTCAATAACAGGTTTAAGGGATTCAGCTACATCTTGGTAATTACCGAATATTTTTGCGACGCCTAAGGCATTTAATGCATTTGTAGAAATTCTACTGATTAGCTGTGCTCTATGTATTGAGTCAGACTTATGATATACACTTATTAATTGCTTCTTATCCAGGTTGTGAAAATTTTCGCAACTGAAGATCATTTTAAAAAACAAAACAGCCTCTGCCTCTGCCTCTGAAGGGTCTGGTTTTGCCTTGAATGGATTGATCTTTAATAACAAAGGTTCGTAAGAATGACTGTCTGAAATGTCAACAGACTCACTGTCAAGTTCTTTTAAATAATCTTGGATACCACGCATTTTAATACACCTTAGTTTGTCAAATTTCGTACATTTTACCACAGTTTATTGTTCTTTAAAAGAGTAGTTAGTTTATTTTTTATCCATCGTGTTGTATGGCATTATATGTAATTGATAAATTTGAAAAAAATGATTTATTCTATCGAGGATAAAAAATTACAAGCGCTAAAAGGGCTCCAGAACAATACGGGTGTAATGTCTCGAAGAATCTAATCTTACACTCTTCTATTTATCCCCTTAAACTTATTTACACCACGATGAGATTGATGAACAATGTCAATAAACACCATGAGGGTATTTTATGGCCATCGCAATTCTATCTTTCATTTTTTTTATTATCATTTGCGTTTTATTGCCTTTGCTATGGTGCCAACTATATAAGGCGATGAGCAGGTTTGGTTTTAGCCCTTTGTTGCAAGGTCAATGGCTGTTTAACAGCCTGGCTTATTTATTACCAATAGCGGTACAAATGGGCTTAAATTATTGGGGCATTGTTTCTTTACAAAATCATTATAACAACCCTGATATTACACAGTATTATTTTGCTGCAATGCTGCACCCCATCGATAGCATCATGTCACCAGCTTTGGTTAATTTATATGAATTTTCTGGGCCGCTATTTACAAATACAGGACTTCATATACTCTTTGGCATCTATTTGCTATTTGTCGCAGGCATATTCGTCCTGCGT
>JAGXGR010000050.1 GCA_024636645.1 Legionella sp. | reverse complement strand
GCCTGTACCACTTCCTTAATGCGACCAGCGCCTACCCATATTCGAGTGGGAAAATTCCAATTGGCCGTCAAGCCTTCAATCTGCATGCTCACTCCTTTAAGGCCAGGTTTTTATATGAAAAGATTTAGGACGCGTTAGTGCTGCAAAACCGAGTACTGACAAGGAACAACCCCGGCCTGAATGCTTCACCCCAGTCCAGGCAAGGGCCGGATCCAGATAATCACAGCGGTTCACGAAAAAAGTGCCTGTCTCGATTTGCTCACCTATCATTACTGCAGCGTTGATATCCCGAGTAAAAACACAGGCACTCAGGCCATAAATACTGTCGTTCATCAAGCGGACTGCTTCACTGTCACTGCTGACAGGCATAATCCCTAACACTGGCCCAAAGGATTCTTCTGTCATGATGCGCATGGAATGATTGACATCAGCGAGAATCTGCGGCGCCATATAGGCAGAGCCTGGTTCATCAAGCGCAAAATGATCCAACGGAATACATGCCTTTGCCCCTTGACTGACAGCGTCTTTAATCTGCGCTCTTACAAAATCAGCCGCCGCAGCATTGATCATAGGACCCAGTGTGGTTTGTGATTCATCCGGGCGGCCCAGTTTATATTTCAATGTTTCCTCTACAGCTTTTGCGAGAAAAGCCTGATAAATATCCCTATGAACATATAACCGCTCTAACCCGCAACAGGACTGTCCGGCATTAAAAAAAGCACCATCAATTATGGCAGCTACTGCCTGATCAATATCCGCATCCGCACGTACATAGGCAGGATCTTTCCCCCCCAGCTCCAGACCAAGATGAAGAAAGCGACCTGCCGCGGCCTGTTCGATTTTTTTTCCCGCTTTCACAGACCCTGTAAAAGCCACGTGCTCAAAAGCAGAATCTTTTATCAGTTGCTCCGTATCCTCATGGCTTAAATGAAGATACTGAAACACCCCATCCGGCAATCCGGCTTTTTCAAAGGCCGCATAAAAACGCTCGGCCACCAGTGGTGTCTGGGCGGAGTGCTTTAATAACACCACATTACCGGCTAATAATGAGGGGATAATGCTGTTTACTGCAGTAAGCCAGGGATAGTTCCAGGGGGCTATCACCAAACTCTTGCCCAAAGGTTCACGTTGAATGTATCGAACAATGCCTTCCTTATCTGGACAAGAAATAGTCGCCAGCGCCTCTTCGGCAATGTCTATCATATATCGGGCGCGTTCCTCAAAACCGTTCAGCTCGCCTGCAGCCGATCGAATGGGGCGTCCCATTTGCCAGCAGATTTCTTGAGCGAGACGGTCTTTCTCGGCCATAAGAACATCAACCGCTCGTGAACAATAAAGCATCCGCTCTTTTAAAGCGCTCGCACGCCACGGGCCTCTGGAAGCTTCCGCCCGGGCCAAGGCATTGCGGATAGCATGCGCTGTAGCATAGGGACGCTCAAGATAAATTGAATTGTCTATGGGGGTATATACTTTAAATGAATCAGTCATTATTCGTCCTAAATAATTTCAAAATAACGATCCAGTTCCCAATCCGAGATATGACGGCGATACTCTCGCTCCTCCCATTCCCGGGTATTGGCAAAATGATCAACAAACGCCTCGCCAAACAAGTCATGTGCGGCTTTGGAATGTCGCAAACCCTGTGCCGCGTCCCAAAGCGTGCGCGGTAATGCCAGGGCTTCGGAATGCTTTTTATCATAGGCATTGCCCTCAACCATCGGTTCTGGCTGCAGTTGATTTTCTATGCCGTATAAACCGGAGCCCAAGGCTGCGGCCAAGGCCAGATACGGGTTGGCATCGGCTGATCCCAAGCGGTACTCAATGCGTTGTGATTTATCACTGCCAGGAATCACCCGCAGCGCTGTGGTTCGGTTTTCAACCCCCCAGGTCGCATCCGTTGGCGCCCAGAAACCAGGAATCAAACGCGTATAACTATTCACCGTGGGTGCAAACATTGCCAGAAACTCAGGCATCAGCTTTTGCTGGCCGGCAAGAAAATGAAGTTGGGTCTGACTCATGGTATAGGGCTTGTCCGCTGCAAAAAAAGAAGATTTGCCGCTTTGTTTGTCACGCAGGGAAAGATGTATATGGCCGCTTTGGCCTGGATAATCCGCTGACCACTTGGCCATAAAAGTAGCCATCAACTGATTGCGCTGCGCCAAAACCTTCATAAAGGTCTTGAACAAGGCCGCTTTATCAGCGGCAGCTTCTGCCACATCGAACTCAAGGGCGGCTTCAATCACACCGGGGCCTGTTTCTGTATGCAGGCCTTCGATGGGAAAGTTCATCACCTCTCCCATTTGCAAAATTTGATGATAGAGTTCAGCATGCACTGAATTACGCAGGATGGAATAACCAAAATAATCCGGTGTAAAGGGTTTAAGCTGTCGAAATCCCTTCTCCCGAATACTCTCTGGGGTTTCATCAAAGATGAAAAACTCATACTCCAGGGCGGCAAAAGCCTCAAACCCCATGGCAGACGCTTTTTGAATGACCCGCCTGAGTATTGCTCTCGGACACAAGGCTTCGGCCGCACCGGTAAATTCTGCCATAAATAACAGTTGATTCTCTTCGAAAGCTAAAGTGCGGCAGCTGGCGGGCAAAATTCGGACCTGCGCATCAGGGTAGCCGGTATGCCATCCGGTATATTTGACATTATCGTAAAGCCTGTCTTTGGAATCCCAGCCAAGAACGACATCACAAAAAGAAAAGCCGTCCTCCAAAGCTTGTAAAAACTTCTTACGGCTCATGTATTTACCCAGCATAATGCCGTCAATATCATGTATGCCAACCTTGACATGACTGAGCTGCCGTTCTTCTACAATTTGCCTGGCATCTTCAATGGTTTTAACATCCACGGGCTTTAACATAGTATGTCCTTATCTGTGATACAAGCTGGAAAATATCAAATTAATCTAACACTTTTATCCAGTACAGGCCAGGGTCTGTTTGTACCAAGGCTGTGACATTAAACTTGATCAATCTGCGGTAGGTTGGGCCTTGGCCCAACAATCTAATGGACACAGTGATTGGACGTTGGTAACTTTCGACAGGCGCTGACGCCGTGGATTTTGTTGGGCCAAGGCCCAACCTACCGCAGATTGATCAAATTTTAATACGACAGCCATGCTGTTTGTGCTATTCAATGGTTTTTTACAAGCAAAAAATCGGGCAGGGTCAGTATTAGTTCAGTGAAATTTTTTGTCCCCTACAAAAGAATTGTTCATCAATCAGATAGTAATTTCAGGCCTATTAGGTAATACTATACCCATTTTATAAACTCCTCTTTATACTATGAAGAAAGTCAGACCTTTTCTTAAATGGGCGGGTAACAAATATGGATGTTTGGATAAAATATTACCACATTTCCCCAAAGCCCAGCGACTCATCGAGCCCTTTGCCGGTTCAGGCGTGGTATTTTTAAATGCTGACTGTGCTTCTTATCTGATTGCCGAGGCGAACGCCGACATCATACAATTATTCAAATACCTTCAAAAAGAAGGTGAAGGATTTATTCACTATTGCAAAACTTTTTTTTCAGCAGAAACCAATAAAGAAGAGATTTTCTATCGGTTTCGCGAGCAATATAACACTTCAAAGGATTCAAAACATAAGGCCGCTTTGTTTCTCTATTTGAACCGCCACGGGTATAACGGCCTATGTCGTTATAATTCACAAGGCGGGTTTAATGTACCTTTTGGACGCTATATAAAACCCTATTTTCCCACCAATGAAATGCTTTATTTTTATAAAAAAAGCCAAAGCGCTACATTTATACAAAGCGATTTCCGTAAAACCTTTCTTTTAGCGCAACCCGGTGATTTGATATATTGCGATCCGCCTTATGTTCCTCTGTCTGAAAGCGCACGGTTTACAGCGTATACCAAAACCGCCTTTGCAGAAAAAGAACAAATAGAACTGGCAGAACTGGCCAGGGAAGCAGCATCGAACGGCGCTACAGTCATTATTTCAAATCATGATACGGCATTCACCCGTTTGCAATACCAGGGTGCGGAAATAAAAAATTTTTTAGTTAATAGATTCATTAGCTGCAACGCTGAAAAACGTCTGCCAGCCAGAGAGCTGATTGCCATTTACACACCGGAAAAACAATTGTAATGCCATTGTTTTAACTCGGTTTCCGAGAGGCTCGTATCGCTTCATTCCTGAGCGATTTGAGTTAAATCTTTAAGAAAGAAAGCCAGTATCGTCACCATTAACAAAGAGATAGGCAAAACGGACAGCGCGAGCTGGTAGTCCATAACGGTGTAGACATGCTTACCGCTGACAATATCACTATCGCCAAAGAGATCAAGCAGTTTCCCTACCAGGGGCTGGAAGATGACACCGCCAAGCGTTACTATCATATTTGTCGCCGCAAAGACGGTACCGGACAGTTCAGCGCCGCTGTTTTCCTTTGCCATAATAAAGACGATAATTTCAGTTGCACTGAATACCCCATATAAAAACAGCAGAATATTTAAAGAAGCATAGGACAAACCGGGGCAATACAAAACAAGACTGATGCATATCAAAGCCAGCACGGCCCCAAGCACCAGGGGTAATACCCGTTTACCGGTTTTATCCGAAAAATACCCGGCTATTGGCGCGCCTACTGCCCAGCCCAGAAACATGGAGGATATGGTTCGCGCTGCCTCCATACTCGTTAAGTGATGCGCCTGTTCCAGATAGGTCTTGCCCCACAATTCCCCAAAAACTGACAAAGAGGTATAAAGACAAGCGCCCACAAACCCAATCAACCAGACTTCGTGAGACATCAATACAAAAAATACTTTTTGGAAAAAAGCAGGCAAGGGCGAGGCATTTTTCATGTGGCCTTCAGGGCCGTCAGACACGAAAAAGATCGTCAAAAGGCTAAGTAACCCGCCTATGATGATCATCAGAAATAACACATGCTCCCATCCCATAGTCATGGCAATATGGGTTATCTTGACTTCGCCATACACCAGTCCCAACATGCCAAGGGTGGTAATTAAACCTGCAACCAATGAAAAATAACGTTTTGGCAACCAGTTTACCGCCAGGGAAAGTACCCCTACAAAAGCAAAGGAAGAACCAAAACCAACAAGAAAACGCCCGGTTCCTGCGATGAGCATGGAAGATGTAAAGGTAAACATCCACGAGCCAAAGGTACAGCAGATACAGGCAAAAATAAGCAAGCGCCTGGGACCGAAGCGATCCATCAGCATGCCCACGGGTAACTGCATGGGTGAATAGGCAAAATAATAAAATGCTGATAATTGACCAAACGTGCCGGCAGAAATATGGCCAAAAGCCGCACTTAGCTCCGATTGCAATGCACCCGGGATGATTCTCAAAACAAATTCATAACAATAAAACAACGCACCCACGGTACATACAACAATACCAAAGATGATTTGCTTATTTTTAATGATGTTGCATCTAATACGACTGATGTTACATCCAATACTATTTAGGAGCGTCTGCATGCGTTTCTTTCAAAAAGAAGGTTAAAATGGCTGCTAAAAATATTCCCATGGGAATAATTGCTAAAGCAAACTGATAATCTTCAACGGTATAATACTTTTGAAGATTAATGATGGTACCTGGATCAATGGCGGCTTGGTTCAGATGCGTGGCCAAACTATAATCCAGTAACTGACCAATCAACGGTTGAAAAAACATAGCACCTAACATGACAATCATATTGGTCATCGCCATTGCCGTTCCCGCCGCCTCACCAGGACTTAATTCACGACCGACAGCAAAGACAATGCTCTGAACGCTGTACAAAATACCCAATAGAAATAACAAGCCGTTAAGACGCGTACTGTCCAGTCCCGGTACATATAAAATGATCGTCATGATAATCGCTGCACCCGTGGCCCCGACAAACATGGGTAATTTTCTTCTGGCAATTTTATCCGAAAAATAACCCATCAGCGGCGCACCGACGGTAAAACCAAGAAACAACAGTGAATTAGAAAAATCAGCAGCAGCCGGTGTCATGCCGCTGGCATTTTTAAGATAAGAAATACCCCACAACTCAGCAAACACGGTGGTTGGCAAATAGACCAGGCAACCAAACAGGCCATTAATCCATATTTGCTTGTTCTTAGCGATGATCAGCAAATCAGCCATGCTTTGTTTGAAATTGTAAATGGTTCCGCTCTGACGCTGATGGCTTTTCTTATCGCGTAAGCCAAACCATAGAACAACCGTAAGAATAACCCCTGCAATGGCGGTAATCATGATGGTATCGCGCCATCCCAGATGCGTCACAAGCACGCCAAGAACATTGTCGCCAATCATGGCACCAATGGTACCCAAAGCGGCAGCCAGGCCTGAAACCATAGCCAATTTATTTTCAGGTAGCCAGATAGTTGCCAGTTTTAATACCCCGACAAAGGCAAAAGCAGAACCCAGACCCACTAAAAAACGGCCGACTGCAGCGACCCAAAACAACGAGGTGCTGGCAAAAAATACGGTGCCAATCACACATACAAGGCAGGCAAAAGTAAGTAATCGTTTTGGCCCGTATCTGTCCATCATCACGCCGACGGGCAGTTGCATTGGCACATACGCATAATAATAAAAGGCTGATAGCAAACCAAAGCCCGTGGAAGACAGGTTAAAATGCTCACGAAGCGGGTTTTCCATAACAGACAGTGAGATTCTTAAAAAATATTCATAGGCATAAAAAACGGCTCCAAGGCCACAAATCAACCATGCTATCAGCATATATTTTTTATTTGTTTGAACTGACAAATCAAGCTCCTTATCTGTTTTTTGCACAGGTAAATTCAGACTAAGTTTTTTTTATTTTTTTAATCTGCTAACACCGCTGGCAATGGCTGCATTTGCTACAGCTACGGATACTCTTTCTTTCAAGCGAGGGTCAATGGGCTTGGGTATGATGTAGTTTGGACCAAAATCCCAATCACTGACACCTGAATAATTATCTTTTACTACTTGAGGCACCGGTTCCTGCGCGAGCTGCCTGATGGCTTCTACTGCTGCAATCTGCATGGCCTGATTAATACAGGTGGCTCGAACATCAAGCGCGCCTCTGAATATATACGGAAAACAAAGTACATTATTGACCTGATTCGGGTAATCGCTGCGGCCGGTTGCAATGATCAAATCATTTCTGGCTTCAAGTGCCACTTCTGGAAGAATCTCCGGATTTGGATTAGATAAAGCAAAAATAACCGGTTCAGGCGCCATTAGTTTTAATAACTCGGCATTCAGCAAATCAGGCTTGGCCACGCCAATAAACACATCGGCATCAACCAGCGCATCTGCAAGCGTTCGTCGCTCGGTTGTTCGAGCAAAGGCAAATTTATAAGCATTCAGATCTTCACGGCCGGAGTGAATAACCCCTTTGCTATCCAAAAGAAGCATGTTCTTTTTATCAGCACCCATGGCAACCAGCAAGCGCATGGAAGCAATGCCTGCGGCCCCGGCTCCAATACATACGATGCGTGCTTCAGATAAATTTTTACCTCTTAACTCAAGCGCATTTAATAAACCTGCGGCAACGACGATAGCTGTACCGTGTTGATCATCATGAAAAACAGGAATATTAAGTTGATCAATTAAAGCCTGCTCTATTTCAAAACACTCAGGTGCTTTGATATCTTCAAGATTGATGCCACCAAAAGTGGGCGCAATGCGCTTGGCGGTAGAAATAAAGTCATGGGGATCAGCGGCGTCTATTTCGATGTCAAATACATCAATGCCTGCAAAACGTTTAAAGAGAACGGCTTTGCCTTCCATCACCGGCTTACTTGCCAATGCACCCACATTGCCCAGGCCAAGAACCGCCGTTCCATTGGTCATTACAGCAACGAGGTTGCCTTTGGCAGTGTATCGATAAGCATCTTCCGGGTTATCAGCAATCGCATTGACAGGCTCGGCTACACCGGGTGTATAGGCCAATGATAAATCATCCTGGGAATTGGTTGATTTTGTTATCTCTATGCTGAGCTTTCCAGGTGTTGGAAACTCATGGTAGTGCAATGCACGCTTTTTTAGGTCATTTTTATCCACAACGTATATCCTCTCCTCAAATGGCACGATAGAAAATCATAAAGATTAATTTATGTGATTAACGCACGTTTTGAAATAGCAGGCGCAGTGTTTGGCTGCGCCCAAGATAACCTGGCCGACCTTTAATCCGGCACAAATAGCCTTCATATCAAAACGGACATAAATCAAAACGGTTGATGCCCGAGGCAAAAAAACAACAAGTTAAACACTAACTGGTTTTTTCGTCAGCTTTTTTGTTGCGGAGATTATAGCGATCACGGAATTTTTGTACACGGCCGCCAGTATCAACCAGCTTTTGCTTGCCTGTATAAAAAGGATGACATTGAGAACACACCTCAATGCTTAAATCATTACCCAAGGTAGAACCTGTTTCAAAACTATGGCCACAACTACAAGTTACATTAATAGTTTTATACTCAGGGTGTACTGAAGCTTTCATATTACCACTCTCTCTGTAGTCTGATAAAACATTGTTGCTTGAATAAAACCAAGCGTCATGCTCTTTTGAATGACGCAGAACAATAGCAGAATTTGCACATCAAATCAATCGAATTTTCGAAAGAGCACGGTCGGTTTTGCGCAAAAATTACCAAATATGCCTTTACGAAGCGTTCAAAGGCGTATATCTGCCCACACCGGAGCATGATCAGATGGTCTTTCAAGCCGTCTCTGCTCGACATCTATTCCTGCTATCTCACAATCATTCACAAGCGCTTTGCTCAATAATATATGATCAATGCGCAGCCCGCGATTGCGGCGAAAAGCCGCTGCACGATAATCCCACCAGCTGTATTTCACTTCATCGGGGGCTAGTTCTCTGAAACTATCGACAAGACCTGTGTCAAGCAGCTCGTAAAAAGCTTCCCGCTCCTTAGGGCTGACCAGAACATTACCTTCCCATAGCTGAGGGTCATGGACATCGATATCAGCCGGTGCGATATTAAAATCGCCTACCACAGCCAATTTGGGATACATCTCGAGTTGTTCCTTCACAAAGGCCTTCACCTTATCCAGCCAGTCTAATTTGTATTGATATTTATCTGAGGAGGGTTCTGAGCCATTTGGAACATAGAGATTGATTAAGCGGATATCATTAATGGTTGCGGCTAATATACGTCTTTGCGGATCATCCAGTTGAGGGATATCTTTCATGACATCCTGCATGGGTTTTTTTGAAATAATTGCCATCCCGTTATAAGTTTTCTGGCCTGAAAATTCAACAAAATAGCCGCGCTCTTTAAAATCCTCCAGGGGAAAGTTTTCATCCCTTACCTTGGTCTCCTGCAGAGCCAATACATCTGTTTTAGTAGCCTCAAGCCAATCCAGAACATGAGGCAAACGAATTTTCAACGAGTTGACATTCCAACTGGCTAATTTAAACACACCAATCTCCTTTGTAATCAATGATAACCGGCGCATGGTCGGACCAACGTTGGTCTTTACAAATAGACGCATGCTCTACGCTGTCTGTTAAGCCGGGTGTAATGACCTGATAATCAATTCGCCAGCCCACATTATTTGTCCAGGCGGTGGGTGAGCGGTAAGTCCACCAGGAATATTGATCTTCTTTTTGATTCACCACCCTGAAAGCATCAACAAAACCCATAGAACCAAACAGCTTATCCAGCCAGGCACGTTCTTCGGGTAAAAAGCCTGAATTTTTCTGATTGGCGCGCCAGTTTTTTAAATCAATCTGCCGGTGGGCGATGTTGTAATCCCCGCAGATGATCAATTCACGACCGGCATTTTTCAAATCAAGCAGATGTTGGCCAAAAGCATCAAGAAATTCATATTTTACACCTTGCCGCTCTTCACCACTGGTGCCGGAAGGTAAATAAAGCGATACGACAGACAACTTCGGGTAATCAAACTGGATATAACGTCCCTCATTATCGCAATAATCAAAGCCAATGCCCTTAATCACCTGTTGTGGTTTATGGCGAGCGTATATGGCAACGCCGCTATAGCCCTTTTTTTGTGCATCAAAATAATCACAGTAATAGTTGCGTGGAAAATACAATTCTTCTGGAAGCAATTGATCAACCTGCGCTTTGGTTTCCTGCAGGCAGACGAAATCCGCGTCCTGCTCTGCCAGCCAATCATAAAATCCTTTATTGGCTGCGGCTCTGATTCCGTTGGCATTAAAACTGATTACTCTCACTTCATTTCACCTTTTTAAAGAAATTAGCTGTTAACAAGTGCTGGTACCACAAAGCAGGGCAAGCGCATCAAAGTTTAAAAACAGAACATGGCCACGTAGGGTGGCGCAAAGGAGCGTAGCGACGTGCCCACCAGTCAAGTTCTTATGCCACTATGGTGGGCACGCGGAGCTTTGCGCCACCCTACAGTATTCTTTTTAAATTTTGATGCGCTTGCCCTGACCACTAAGCACCACGCTTTACTCATTAAAGTCTTTACTGTTAAGTATAGCCTTCGCAGTCCTTGCCAGGCGTAACCCCATTTGTTTTGCGAGTATTATCTCTTCTTCAGAGAGCGGATTTTTATTATCGCCTCCTGCCACATGGGTTATGCCATAGGGGGTTCCGCCTGATTGCGTTGTGGTTAGCTCGGGTTCTGTATAGGGTAAGCCTAATATCATCATGCCCTGGTGCATCAGCGGTAACATCATGCTGATTAGGGTGGTTTCCTGACCGCCGTGCATGGAAGCGGATGAAGAAAACACGCAAGCAGGCTTATTGACCAAACTGCCTGAAAGCCATAGCGAGCTGGTGCCATCAATGTAATATTTCATTGGGGCCGCCATGTTACCAAAACGGGTTGGGCTGCCCAGAGCCAGTCCCGCGCATTGCTTCAAATCTTCAATGCTGGCATAGGGTGCGCCTTCATCAGGGACGGGTTTATCAACCGCCTCGCAGGTGGTAGAAACAGGGGGGACCGTTCGGATACGAGCTTCTATACCATCAACCTTTTCAATACCACGTGCTATATTTTGTGCCAGTTTAGCGGTAGCGCCCGTACGTGAATAATACAATACTAATATATAGGGTCTGGCCATATAGTTGCTCCTGTTGATGGTGAAAGCTTAAAACTTATATTACAATCTATCTTTCAGGTTGCCAAAAGGCAACATAATGCCATAATCAGAATAGATAGTGTATAAACTTATGCAAACAAAAAATAGAGAAGCAATGACTGATAACTCAATAATTTATTTTACCAAACTGCATTGGATTATTTTTTTATGGCCTGTCGTCATGTTTCTTGGTGCATTATATGTAGGTTCAGAATTCACCCAGCTGAATAAAGTCGCCCTGCTGTTTGCCGGGGTTGGATTTATCTGGATTCTGATGACCTGGGCGACTTATCATTTTTCTTCCTTGACGATAAAAAAAAACCAGGTGATTTTGCGTACCGGCATGCTGGTCAGACAAACCATTGATATACCCTTAAATAAAATTGAAAGCATCGATATCCGCCAAACCATTCCCGGCTCTATCTTTCATTATGGAACGCTGATGATTACTGGCACGGGCGGCACAAGGCATTTGATGAATTTTCTTTCCAAACCTTTGACTTGTCGGCGGCTTATTGAGCAGTTGATGCACGGGGCATAAATCTCTGTCATCAGGAAAACAGCGCCCGATGATGGATTTTAACGGTCCATGAAAACTGAACTTTCGGCCATTTAAGAAATGGATCCCGGACATGAAGGCAAACCAAGCGCGCTCGCTAAATCTGCCTGAATTCCGGGACGACACCGTATTTACAAGACGAGGTACTACTCTTCGTTAGCTTTGTAACCACAGCCTTCATGAGGGCAAATAATCTGTTTGCCAAAACGCTTGGATTCCTTGAGCGTCAGAATAGGCCAGGCACATTGAGGACAGGATTTGTCAACCGGCTCATTCCATAGCGCGTAGTCACACTGTGGATAACCTGCACAGGAATAAAATATCTTGCCCTTACGAGACTTTCTCTGCAGAATCTTATGATCATGGCATTTCGGGCATTGAACGCCTGTATCTGCCGGTTTTACCAAAGGTTCAATATGCTTGCAATTAGGATAATTGGTGCATCCTATAAAGCGTCCATAACGCCCTGTTTTGACTTGCAAAGGATGTTCACATTCGGGACAAACGCGGCCTTCCACAATCTCAGGCTCTGTTTTTTCACCGTCCTGCGCAGATAAATCCTGGGTGTAATCACAATCCGGATAACCTGTGCACCCTATAAACCGACCGCGTTTACCCAAGCGTATGGATAAAGGTTTACCACATTTAGGACATTCTTCGTCCAACTCTTCTGTGGTCACATCCTTTCGTTGTACCGTTTCATCCACGTGTTGAACCTGTTCAATGAACGGTTGCCAGAACTCTTCAAGCACCGGTATCCATTCTTTTTCACCGCGGGCTACAGCATCGAGCGTATCTTCAAGTTTTGCGGTAAACTCATAATCGACATAACGGGTAAAATGACCGGTCAAAAATCGCTTTACAATTCGACCGACATCGGTAGGAATAAAACGTTTTTTATCGACAATGACATATTCACGTTGCTGCAAGGTGTGAATAATCGATGCATAAGTCGAAGGACGGCCAATCTCATACTCTTCCAAGGCCTTGACCAATGTGGCTTCCGAGTACCTTGGCGGTGGCTCGGTAAAATGTTGACTGGCAAGGATATCCAGTAAATTGACTAAATCTCCCACTTCCATTGCCGGCAGCAAAGAGATATCCTTCTCTTCTTCTTTAGAATCATCCCTTCCTTCTTCGTATACCGAAAGAAACCCGCTAAAGACAATGGTAGAACCATTTGCCCGGAAAAAATTGTCCTTGCCACAGCTTAAATCAACAGCGACTGTATCCAGCAAAGCATCAGCCATTTGGCTGGCCAAAGTCCTTTTCCAAATCAAGCTGTACAGCTTTAACTGGTCGCTGGTTAAAGCTTGCTGTAGCAATTCCGGTGTACGCTTGATAGAAGTAGGTCTTATCGCCTCATGGGCTTCCTGCGCATTTTTAGATTTGGTTTTATATGTTCTTGGTGCATCTGGACAGGATTGCTTGCCATAACGGTTTAAAATAAACTCGCGGATTTCATCAACGGCTTCACTCGCCAGGCTGACAGAGTCTGTACGCATATAGGAAATTAAACCTACGGTTCCCGTGCCGATATCTATACCTTCATAAAGCTGTTGAGCGACCATCATGGTTTTTCTAGCCGTGAAACCAAGTTTTCGGGCTGCTTCCTGTTGCACAGTCGAGGTGATAAATGGAGGTGAGGGCTTGCGCTTGCGCTGCTTTTTATCAACCTTGCTGACTTTTAACTGCCCTTTTGCTTCTTTAAGAAGCGTTTCTTTCGCCTCATAAGCCTGATCCTGCTGCGTCAAGCTAAATTGTTCCAGTTTGTTCTTTTTATAATGTGTCAGTCTGGCTTCAAAAGGCACATCGGTATGCTCACATTTCGCCAGAATTTTCCAATACTCCTGGGAAATAAAGCTTTCAATTTCTTCTTCTCTTTCAACAATCAGTCTTAAAGCAGGGCTTTGCACACGACCTGCAGACAGTCCGCGGCGAATTTTTTTCCATAGTAAAGGCGATAAATTAAAGCCTACCAGATAATCAAGAGCACGGCGTGCTTGCTGTGCGTTGACCAAATCCATTGCGATTTCGCGAGGGTGGGCAATAGCATCCTGGATGGCAGATTTGGTAATTTCATTAAAAAATATTCGATGCGTTTCCTTGTCTTTCAGCAGGTTTCTTTCTTTCATTAATTGATAGACATGCCAGGAAATGGCTTCACCTTCGCGATCCGGGTCAGTTGCCAGCAGCAATGTATCGGCTTTTTTTAATGCTTTGGCGATGGATTCAATATGGCGGGCATTTCTTTCAATGGGACTATAGGTCATTGAAAAATTGTTGTCTGGATTCACTGAGCCTTTTTTAGGCGGCAGATCGCGAACATGGCCATAAGAGGCCAGCACTTCATAGTCCTTGCCCAGGTATTTCTGAATGGTTTTTGCTTTTGCGGGTGACTCAACTATCACCAGGTGTTTAGTCATAAAAAATGTGTCCCATACGCTTTACATTTATCAATGAAGAGATAATTCATCTTCTTTTTGGTATAGCACAAGATCAAGAAAAGCCAATTGCTCTGGCTCTAAACCGTCTGCAAGTGCGTTGCGAACGGTCCATTTTGTTTCTTGCAGGTTGACCATACGCGAATCCGAGAACTGCAGTTGATTGAGAATAACCTCAAAAAAATGCGAATTTATAATACCCCATAATTTTAATCGAGTAAGAAATTGATAACTGGCTTTGGTTAATTTAATTCGCTCATCAGGCGTAATGACCCTGATTGAAAGCGCATCAGCCTCTTTGATAAAAATCAGATTCTCCTGCGGATCCATCTCATCGATATCAGAAGCATGGGCTAAATCGTCGCTCTCGCCTTCACTCTTTTTCTTCAGTTGAGCAAGACTTTTTTCAAAAAGACTGAGCAACATTTCAAATAGATTTTCTTTCATATTAACACCTTATGTAGCCGCCAGGAACAGCCTGTACAAGACCTTCCAATTCCAAATCAGCCAGTTCGCAAGCTACTTGCTCAACGTTGTAACCACTACGGACAATCATTTGATCCATGGTCGTGGTCTCAAAACCAATGTACTTTACTAGCTTTCCCTTGTCTGTTGCAAGGTTTACCGTATTGCTTTTTTCAATTTGCTCCAGAACCCCAAGGCCCAGCTCTTCCATGATATCCTTCACTGAGGTTACCAGTTTGGCACCTTGCTGCAATAAATAATGACAACCCCGTGCCAGTGGGTTGTGGATAGAGCCTGGAATCGCAAAGACCTCGCGATTATGCTCCAGAGCAAAACGGGCGGTAATCAGTGAACCGCTTCGAATTGCTGCCTCAACCACCAAAGTGGCTAATGACAATCCACTTATTATACGATTTCTTCGGGGGAAATGTCCAGCTACAGGCGGGGTTTTTAAAGGAAATTCACTTAATAACAAGCCGTTATTGATAATATCGCCTGCCAAACGAGAATGGCGTTTGGGGTAAATACAATCTACACCCGTTCCAAGTACAGCGATGGTCTGCCCTTTTGCGGCCAGACAACCCATGTGCGCATGCGCATCCACACCCAATGCCATACCGCTGACTATCGTTAAATTCTCCATGGCTAAAGCTTTGGCAAACCTTTGTGCATTTTCAAGGCCTGTGATGGAGGGATTACGGCTGCCTACCATGGCGATAGCCGGTTTCTGCAAAGCGGAAAGCTGTCCTACAGCATAAAGCACAACAGGTGGGTCATAAATTTCTTTTAGCAAACTGGGGTACTCTGTTGACTCCCAGGTCAGCAAATGCCGCCCTGCCTGCTCCTGAAAACGCAGATCAGCATCAACCACCTTCATATCAAACCCTGCAATAGCCTGAGCCAACTTTGAAGGCAGGCCTTCTTTCTCCAACTGGCTCTCAGAAAGTTTGAACATCTCGTCTAATTCTGGCCAACGCCTGAGCAATTTAGTCACCGTGCGAGGGCCTACATTATTCATCCGATTTAATGCGAGGAAAAACTTGAAATTTGTCATGGGTTTGCAACTGTATTCTTTATATAAACGGTTCGTATTGAGCGGACCACCAAGGCAAAACTGGTCTTACTAAAAGTGCGAAACACCATGGCTTCCCCTATCCGTTCCGGTGGAATAACCACGGGATTCATTGAATCCTTTGGATCAGGGACAGTGCGGCATTTTCCATAGATGCCCAAGACATCCCCAGGCCTCAGACCAGCATTTTTTCCGCGGTTAATGACCATGACATAGCCAACGGCCGCCTGGTTATAACCGCCCGGGAAATCAATAATCATGCCATCAATTCGACCGCGTGGTGCCTGAGGCTCGAAATAAAGCGAAAATTCAGGTTGGTTATTGGGCAATACCCTGTCCTCAAGTTTCACGCCTTTAATAATGGTCGTCAACAACATCTTGGCAGGCTCACCCCCCTTGCTCAACTCGCCATAACCCACCATTTCTGCCTTCAACCCTAAAAATTCCTGGGTAATCGGATCCAGATATTCACCGCATTGTCTGAAAATAGCATAGGAATAGGTCATGCCTCTTGGCATCCGGGCAGAGGGATGTAAATTTTTAACGTACACTTCATCACCCTGCCCGCCGAGCAAGCGCTCACCGGAAAAAGCAACAACATAAGGCGCGGTTTCCAGCCTGTTTCGGTCCATGACCAGCGACTCATCCAGAAAGGGCTTGATGTCCCCTAAAGGGATAGGTGGAATGGCACCGTCTTTCAATATGGGGCGAACATGCGGAGACAATTTGACGGTGCCATTAGGTAAAACCTTCACATAAGGGCTGCTATGGGCATATTTTAAAAGAATCACATCACCGGGGTACAGGCGATCAGGATTTTTTATTTGAGGATTCGCACGCCAGAGGCTTTTCCATTCCCATGGGTATTCGAGGTAGCAATTGGCGATGCTCCATAAAGTATCGCCATACTGAACGACATATCGTCTTGGTGCGCTTTCCTTTAATGTCAAGGCATGCAAAGCGGTTGACAACAAAAAACAAAGCAAGAGCGACAGGTAGCGCATAGATCATTCCTTTATTCTATTTTTTATCAAGACAATGCCAAGTGCAAGCACAGCTTGCAGTAGCTGCTGGTATTAGCGATAATAGCACGCATTTGATGCCGAGAACCAGATATGATTCGAAAGATATGCTATTTACCCGACGAAGTGCTGAGAAAAGTAGCCAAACCCGTGGACACTTTTGACGAGGCATTGCAAACCCTGATCAATGACATGTTTGATACCATGTATGCGGCCAAAGGCGTTGGCCTGGCAGCCCCGCAAATCGGCGTCAGCCTGCGGTTATCGGTCATTGACGTCATAGGCGATAAAACGCAGCAAATTGTTATTATTAATCCCGAAATCATTGCCGCTGAGGGCCAGGAAAAATACGAAGAAGGCTGCCTTTCTGTTCCCAGTGCTTATGATATAGTGGTACGTGCGAAAAAAGTAACCGTTCGTGCGCTGGACCGCCATGGCAAACCCTTTGAAATCACTGCGGAAGGTTTGTTAGGGGAGTGCCTGCAACATGAAATTGATCATTTAAACGGCAAACTGTTTGTCGATTTGCTGTCACCGCTGAAACGCAGCATGGCCCGACGTAAACTCGATAAATTCAAAAGGCAGCAAGCAAAGCGATGACTAAGCCTTTAAGAATTGTTTTTGCAGGCACACCTGCATTCGGGCTTCCCAGTCTTGATGCACTGGTCGCTTCTTCACATGAGCTGGTAGCTGTTTATACGCAACCCGACAGACCCGCAGGACGTGGCCGTAAATTACAGCCCTCGGCTGTCAAACAGTGGGCTTTGAATCATGGCGTGCCGGTGTATCAGCCCTTGAACTTTAAAGATCAAAGCGCTCGTGATGATTTGGCAGCGCTAACCCCTGACGTGATGGTAGTCATTGCCTATGGATTGATTTTGCCAAAAGCGGTCCTTGATATACCGCAATATGGCTGTATCAATGTGCATGCTTCATTATTGCCTCGCTGGCGAGGCGCGTCACCGATTCAACAAGCACTTTTACATGGTGATAAACAATCGGGGGTGACCATCATGCAAATGGATGTTGGCATGGACACGGGGAAAATGCTCAAAAAAGTCAGTTGCACTATACAAGCCCATGACACAGCTGGCGATTTACATGACAAATTGGCCGAAATATCCACCGAACCACTGATAAAGACGCTGGATCATCTAAAAGAATCTCTGACACAAGCGGAGTCACAGAATGATGCTCAGGCCACTTATGCTCCCAAAATCAGCAAGGAAGATGCCAAAATTAACTGGTACCAACCGGCTATCGATATCGACCGCCTGATTCGTGCCTTCTCGCCCTGGCCCATTGCCTTCACTGAAACCGATCAATTAACCTTGCGCGTTCATCAGGCAAGCATCATTGAAAAGGACAGCAATCAGGAGCCTGGTACTGTCGTTGATATCAATCGAAAGCAAATTATTGTTGCCACGGCCAAACAATGTATCGCCATTGAAAAGCTGCAATTTTCCGGAGGAAAAGCCATTAGCGTTACAGATTGGTATAATGCCGGACAACCTCACTTATCCATAAACAAGGTTCTGCAATGAAAAAAAATGAACGCAAGCAGGCCATGGAAATCTTATTGGATCTGCTGGAAAACAAAACCCCACTCACGCATCTTCTTGCGGCCACGCCCGATTTATCACCCTTTGCCAAGGACATTTGCTTTGGCGTTTGCAGGTATTATTTTCAGCTTCAGGCTTTGGCAAACAGCTTATTGCAAAAAAAAATCAAATCACTTGAGGTCTGGGTCGTTCTGTTAATGGGCTTGTATCAATTGCATTATATGCGCCAGCCTGATTATGCGGCCGTCAAGGAAACGGTCAGTCTGCTGGAAAAAAGCCATACCCGCTGGGCCAAAGGACTGGTTAATGCCGTTCTTCGCAACTCATCAAGACAATTTGAAGAACTGACCCGTCGGCTGGCTGAAAAACCCGATTACCAGTTCAATCATCCTGACTGGTTATTGAAAGAACTCCAAACCCATTGGCCTGATGATTGGCAGACGATTGCTAAAGCCAATGACCAGCACCCGCCCATGACATTAAGAGTTAACGCATTAAAAACATCTCGTAAAGACTACCTTGAAAAGCTCAAAGTGCTGAACATTGAAGCCGAAGCACACCCTTATGCTGATGAAGCCATTATTTTATCCAAACCCTGCGAAGTCAGTAGCTTGCCAGGGTTTAGAGAAGGTTTTGTTTCAGTTCAGGATGCAGCAGCCCAACTGGCGGCGCATTTGATTGACGCCAAACCCGGCATGCGTGTGCTGGATGCCTGCGCTGCACCGGGAGGAAAAACCTGTCACCTGCTGGAGACGCAACCGGCATTGGCAGCTTGTGTTGCTCTGGATATTGACAGCAAGCGACTGGAAAAGGTCAAACAAAATTTAAAACGCTTGCAATTGAGCGCCGAGATCATTGCAGGTAACGGCCTTAAGCCTGAGCAATGGTGGGACGGTCAATGTTTCGATCGTATTCTTTTGGATGCTCCCTGTACAGCAACGGGCGTTATTCGGCGTCATCCAGACATTAAACTGCTGAGAGAGCCCGAAGAACTGATTGCCATTTCTGAGATTCAGCAAGCATTATTGGAAAGACTTTGGCCCTTGCTGGCAGCCGGGGGTAAGATGGTGTATGCCACGTGCTCCATTCTGCCTCAGGAAAATACAAAGCAGATTCAAACCTTTGTTGAGAAGCATCCTGACTGTAAAGTCGAAGATAGGCCAAAAGACTGGGGGCATTTCACTGGCGTTGGTTGGCAAATTCTTCCCGGTGAGGCAAACATGGACGGGTTTTTCTATAGTGTATTAAAAAAGGATGAATTATGACGATTAATTGGGCGGAAGTTATTCTTTTGTTCGGTCTGTCTATCCCTGGCATCGTGATTGCTATCCCTCGCATCATGCGTTTACTTCTTCCTGAAAGCAGCGAGATATTGATTCAGCGCATCAGTCGCCTGGCAATTATGCAGACGTTTTTTATGGTTTTCATTATGGCCCTGGGTGGCTCGGTACTCTCCTCTCGAACCGGATTGGCCGCACCAATGATTGATGGCCTTCTTCAGGGAGATGTCAGCTGGACTGCGCTTCGCGCTCTTTTTCTTCCTGCTTTGTTGTATGGCTTTATAGCGCTGCTTGTATTTTTCGTTTTGTTTTATGGCATCATCAGATATTTTCTGGATAACCACTCCTTTCAAACCATGCGTAAATTTCATCATGCCTTGGGACTCGATGGTGCTATTTTGTATGGCGGGGTGGTTGAAGAAATTATTGCCCGCTGGGGTATAATGAATTTATCTGTATTTTTTATCATGCTCTTTACCGGTCATAGAGAAATAATCAATCTGTGGTTTGCGATCATTGCCACTGCCCTGCTCTATACAAGCACTCAATTGCCTGCCTATTTTGCAGCCGGTTGCAAGAAAAACCGGCGAACGATGATTGCTGTATTGATCCCGCACTTATGGCTGACCACCGTTTTTGGCCTTCTTTTTTGGTATTATGGGCTTTTAACCGCCATCCTGGCCCATATGTTTTTTCATTTTGGCTGGTTCTTGTATGATACGGCCCCAGCAGAATAAAGCGCTTTTAATCTCAATCAAGTTTAAGTAAACTGATGTCTTAAGGATAAAGATAGTGAGTTATGAATAAAGAAGATTCTTTTTACAGCATGGAAACGCTTGGCGGGATATTATTATTCTGTACCGCGGTGCTTGCGATTATTGTTGCTAACTCCCCCTATCGACTGGCCTACGAACATTTGTTTCAAGTCAAAGTGACGATTGGAACAGAGCAGTTCTTTTTAAAAAAACCCCTGATACTTTGGGTCAATGATGGTTTGATGGCCATTTACTTTTTATTAATCGGTCTTGAAATCAAACGAGAAGTCAGAAGAGGTGTATTAAATAATCCGGCCAAGGTATTCATTCCAGCACTAGCTGCAGTAAGCGGTCTTCTTTTCCCGGCACTGCTTTTTATTCTTTTTAATTACCATGAACCCCATTTTCTAAAAGGCTGGGCCATACCGACTGCAACGGATATTGCCTTTACCCTAGGGATCGTTTCTTTGTTGGGTTCGCGAGTTCCTCTTTCCCTGAAAATTCTGTTAACCGCCATTGCTATTTTAGATGACATCGCAGCGATAGTAGTTATTGCTATTTTTTATACCAAAAAACTCTCTTTGATGTCATTTTTATTTGCCGGGTTATTTACCATGGTCTTGGTAGGGCTCAATTATTTTAAATGCCGACGGGCCTCATTATTCATTGTTGTGGGGATAGCGCTGTGGATAGCCGTATTAAAATCAGGCGTTCATGCCACCCTGGCGGGCATTGTCCTTGCCATGACCATTCCGGATGATGGAGAGAGCTCCTTGCTCGAATCGCTGGAAAATGGACTGCATCCCTGGATTGTCTTTCTCATACTGCCGCTTTTTGCCTTTGCCAATGCGGGGGTCAATTTTATCCATATGGATCTGTCCATCCTGATGCATCCCATTGTGCTGGGCATTGTTGCAGGTCTTTTCATCGGAAAACAAATCGGCATCTTTTTGCCCTTGTGTTATTTTGTAAAATTCAAAGGCTATTTGAAAGAAGATAATATTAACCTGATGCAAATTTATGGTATTGCCTTAATTTGCGGCGTTGGTTTTACCATGAGTTTATTTATTGGCTCTCTGGCTTATCAAGACAGTCATTTGCATTTGATGACCATGGTAAAAATTGGTGTGGTGATTGGCTCTTTATTTGCTGGTGTGCTGGGATTTCTGGTCTTGAGGAAAGCATCAGACAAAACAATCAGCCGGGGCCTTTAGACGGAGAATTTTTTCTCATGATTAAATCTTCCATGATCAAATCATAATATATTGTATAGCCATTGCTATCGGGGGTAGACAGTTCATTAAAAAGTTTATCCATTCTTTCTTCTTTGTCGTTTCCCATTAAAATACGTTTTAATTGTGGAGAACTTAATATCGCCAGCTTAAGCATATTCGGAGAATGCTCCTTCATAAACGCTGAGAGTTTTACCTTATTCAAACCTGGATTTAAATCAACAATGGCCTGAATCTGTATCTCTTTATCCTGCGTGTGAAATACCTGATTTAGCACAGACAAATTGTTCAAGCAGGTTGCACGGTATAAATTGCACTCATCAACAAAAAAAAATTTTTTTTTCGAGGATAAAACAGGGGAGGCTTGAGTAAACTCGGACAATAGCTTTTTAATGCCAGGTATCAAGCTTTTATTTGCTGCAGCCAGACTCTCAATCAAATTCTCAGTGGTTTTTAACAATAAGAATTCAAATTTTAAATGGTGCCGCCTTAATTCATCCTCATATTTTCTGTCCAGCATATTTTGAATACCTAAAAAACAACAATTATGTACTTATAAAGAACTAATATGTTAAATTATAGTCTATTATACCAATCATACATAATGCCATTTGCAAATGAAACGTTACCCACCTGGCAATGCGTACCAGCCCCTTCAAAATCGCTGAACTCATAATACGCCGAGCCGGTTTGCTGACAGAATTGGTCAAATTGTTTTCTCGGCTCCCCGCCTTCACTTTCACCAATCATGGCAAAACAAGGGCATTTAATATTCTCGATGGCGTTCCCCACTTTAAATTCCTTCAAGTATTTGAAGGTGTTGATAAAAGAATGGCGGCCATAGCGAATTAATAATTGTTCGGTCTGAACCTTTAATGCGGCAGGAAATTCGTCTTCAGAAATAGCAGGAATTTCTTCAATGCTGAAATCTTCTTTCTCTGGTAATTCACAAGGGTCCATATTGACAAAAGAAGAGGTATAGGCATGGACATCTAATATGGGTGAATTAACTATCAGTGCTTTGATTCGAGGTTCGTGACTTGCGGCTCTTGTTGCAAAGTACCCGCCGATACTGATGCCCACCAGGCATAAGGTTTCCATATCCACTTCCTGGCGAAACTCGAAATGATCAATTACTTTTGCCGCGACATGCTCAAAGTCAGGTTCAAAATACGTTTCAGGAAACTTGCGGAATACATCCATTTGACCGGGGCCTGCAAAATGAATCACATTATATCCGCGTTCAATGGCCGCTTTACCACGCATGATGAACTCTTCTTCCAGGGTGCCGTCAAAACCGCTGACTATCATGACGGTTTTACGCATGGCACCATCATTAACCGGTGAAATAAAATAAACCGGTATTTCAATATTTTTATAGGGAATAGCATGCTTTTCAAAGTGGACATCCATGGTGGTGATGGCCATTTCAAAGGCATTTTCCGAATTCAACCCCAATTTGCGATGGCGCTCGGAAGAACAAGGTGAATAATACTCTGCTGCACGGTAGGCATTGGCGGCCTTAAATAACTGATCGCGCCCGCTAATGATATGATCTGCTGCCAAACGTTTCATGCCATCTTCTTTCTGCCATTCTGCCAGCCGTTCAAATTCATTTACCCAATCTGCAGGACTTCCCTCGGCAATTCGATTGGCAAGGCTTAAGCATTCTCCGACAGAAGCCCCGCCATAGCTTGTAGCACCTAATTGGCGTATCAATTGAAAATCCATTTCACTATCTTCAAAACCCTTTACCGTAATTTTTCCCCGGCTGATATCGCTCATCACGTTTCCTCTGTGTGGTGTATGGGGTGTATAAACCATTTAAGATTATAGAATAATGTCCTTGGCTTCAAATGTATTTTCACTTTTTTGAAGAGCGGCACTGTGCCACACCCGCCACCCTCATCCCCAACCCTTCTCCCTCAAGGGAGAAGGGAGCAGATTGTGCTAACTGATTAACTTCAATTCAAATCAAGATGGGACAGCCGTGATTTGGATACCAGGGCAAGAGCATCAAAGTTTAAAAAGAATACTGTAGGGTGGCCATGTTTTGTTTTTAAACTTTGATGCTCTTGCCCTGTTCTGATACCTTTCTTGCTACACTAATCAGGTGAATAAGTGTAAACTAAGCCTTACGGGTTTCCTCAACAAACAGGGAGTTTTGCAGATGCCTAATCATAACGAATCAATAAGCATGAGCTGGGTCCGGTTCTTTGCGATGATAGCGACCTCAACATTTATCATGTTTTTCTTAATGTATCAGCTGGTCTACTCTTTTGATCATGCCCTCTTCAGCATTAACCGCTTTCTTGCTTCGTTAGTCATGGGAAGCCTGATGACTTTTGTTATGCTCGGCTTCATGTGGTCGATGTACAATGGCCAAGTCCTGAAGATTATCATTCTTGCTGCCGCTGCGATTGCCTTTGTTTCGCTTTTACTTCTAAACAGGGACCAGACTATCGTGACAAATGTTTCTTTTATGAAATCGATGATTCCTCATCATTCTATTGCAATCAATAATGCGCGAAAAGCGACAATCACAGATCCGCGCGTACGAAAACTTGCCGACAAAATAATAAAGGCTCAGGTGCTCGAGATTGCCGAGATGAATCTGCTGATTGAAGATATTCAGCGCAACGGCGCCAGAGGCAATATCCCCCTACCGCCTCGCAAAGCTGAAGTCACTCCCGAGATGGAGGATCAAATTAAAGAGGTTGTGAACTGAAAAGCGTAAAACTCGCAGTTTGAAGGAACTTGGGTATATAATCATAAGATGAAAAAGCTTACACGTGACTTTTATGCCCGAGATACCCAAACGGTAGCCAAAGACCTGTTGGGAAAATACCTTGTCCATCATTACGAGGGTGTTGAACACATTGGGCGTATTGTTGAAGTCGAAGCCTATCTCGGTGAGCATGATTTAGCCAGTCATTCCTCAAAAGGTAAAACCAAACGATGCGAAGTCATGTTTGGCCCCCCAGGCTTTGCCTACGTGTATCTGATATATGGTATGTATCATTGCACCAATATAGTGACAGAAACAGAAGGCGTTGGTTCCGGTGTTTTACTTCGCGCCCTTGAGCCTGTAAAAAATATCACCCAGCGAACACAAGGACCGGGGCTGTTATCTCGGGCTATGCATATTGATAAAAGCTTAAATCGGCAGGATCTTTTAAGTGATACGTTTTACATCGTCGATCCTGCTGACTACCAAACCATCATTATTGAAAAAAAACCAAGAATCGGTGTCGCTTATGCAAAAGAATGGGCTAATAAGGATCTGCGTTATTATATAAAAAACAATCCCTTTGTTTCTAAAAAATAAAAATGTCCTCCATTTATTGATATTTGCGCATGCATAACCCAATATAAATATTAAAATCATTAAAAAAGGCCTCCAAGCCATCTTGAATCGAAAAAAACAGGGCTAACAAGCACTTAAACGTGCAAAAACCGCTTGAAGGACTATAATTTAAATAGAAATCATCATCATTAACAGGGAGATAATCATGAAGAATCATTGCAAATTAAGTCCTTTAGCACTCGGTCTATCGCTAGGGGTTGTGTGGGGTATTTCCATGCTGCTTATGGGATTAATGGCCTATTATTTTGCCTACGCTGAAGGTTTTGTGGTGGCCATGGGTTCTGTATATGTTGGTTACGCGCCCTCAATACTCGGTAGCTTTATTGGCGGTTTGATTGGATTTGTAGATGCCTTTATCTTTGGTGTGATTATTGCCTGGCTGTATAATTTCTTTGGTCGATGTCATGCCTGCCATGGCAAAGAAAAAGAAACGGAAACGCAATCTGAAACAAGAATGGAATAAAATCAGACTACGGTAGTTATCTGTTATCCTGGCTATTTATTATCGTATGCCAGGATAAACCATCTCAAAATCCTGAAAAAAACCTGGCGCGCAAGCTATTATTTATTCTTTAAACCTGATATCAATAGACTAGTTGATGTTTTGTAAAGAGGGATTTTTTTCTATGTCGAAAAAAGATGAATCAAAAAAACAGCAAAAACATATTGTCTTGACCTCCCATCCGGCAAGCTACACTACAGCGCCTCTGAAAATTAACTGGGCTGCGAAAGATCCCAAAGAAAGAGGCCCGGTGATTGCGTCTTTGACCAGTATAAGAAACCGCAATGCTGTAGGTACACATTCCGGAGCTTATTCAGTTTATCGCGCGCTTGCGGTTGCAGCCGGCATACTTGATCCTGAACACATTCCTGATTTAACCGATACCACCCCCCCAATAAAAATTGGTCCGCATTGGCAATGGAGCGAGCCTGATAAAATTGTGTCCATTGATCCCTGGGGGCACGCGGTTGCGGATGTTTTCGCCGAGGAAATCGCTGCAGGCTATGATATTCGACCGACAATTGCGGTGACCCAGGCGCATATCAATATGCCGGAATTACAAGATGCCATTAAAAAGGGACGACTCAAGCCCGATGGTAAAATTCTTTTTGAAAACGGCGATGTGGTTGTCACCAAAGCCGCCATTGAGCCGGTATGGTATTTACCCGGTATTGCTGATCGTTTTCATGTCAATGAAGGAGAGCTCAGGCGCACCTTATTTGAACATACAGCAGGCATGTTTCCGGAGTTGGTAACCCGCAGCGACCTCAATGTCTTTTTACCCCCAATTGGCGGTTTAACAGCTTATTTTTTTGGTGATGTTTCTTCCATCCCTGATCCGGATGTGGAATTGTCCTGCCGCATTCATGACGAGTGCAATGGCTCTGATGTCTTTGGTTCAGATATTTGTACCTGCAGGCCTTATCTGGCACACGGTGTAGAACTTTGTGTAGAGTCTGCACAAAGAGGCGGTGCTGGTTTGATTATTTATAAT
>JAGXGR010000049.1 GCA_024636645.1 Legionella sp. | reverse complement strand
TTCGGCGGCAGGTGGCTGCGGCGGTCGCGGCGGCAGAGGCGGCAACGGTGCACGAGGTGCTTCGGGTGCCAATGGCATTCATGCTACACAATATAGATTAGGGACCAATGGCCAAAGGGGTGAGAGTGGCGGTGATGCCGGGTCTGGTGGCAGGGGGGGTAATGGTGGTGATGGTGCTGATATCCGGATTCGACTGCCTGAAAGCAGCCCCTTGCTCATGCTCATTGATACGGTAGATGTCAGCGGCGGATCCGGTGGCAGCGGCGGAGGACCTGGCTTAAGGGGAATGGGAGGGCCTGGTGGTTATGGCGGCGCAGCTTATCGATGGACAACAGTACATCGCTGGCAAGAAACACAATACAGGCAGGAGCAATTTCGTGAGTACGGTTATGAAAACTATGTCACAAGATCAGTCCCCTACACTGTCGACAGAGAAAAAATAATTTATCATAAAAACCGCGGCGGCTGTAATGGCGCCGTTGGACGACCCGGATTTTCAGGCAGAGAAGGTAATGACGGTATCCGTGGTAATGCAGGCAGCTATCGAATCCTGTTGGCTGACACAGGACAAGCCTATGGTTCGATTTATGACATCGACTGGATTCGATCAGTCACACCATACTCCCCGGATGGGATCATTGAACCGGGTGAGCAGTTGCGATTTATGCCGGTTTTACAAAATGTCGGTGCTATGCCGACACCTCCCAATTATCCTGTCATCGTCAGTCTGGCCTCTACTGACTGGGTGCATTTTGACCCGCAAAACGAGGTTCAGATTCAGCGCAGTATTCAACCCGGTAGCGAATATCGTCTTGCTCCCGGCCTGGCTTATCAAGTCAAATACCCCCGCACCGTGGCCATAGACCATACTTTTTCTGCAGAAGGCTCACTCGCTCCCATGGCGCATATGTCTTTAGTCAATAAACGCTTTCCCAGGGTAGATGGCCAGCTTAATTTCCCCATTCGATATCCCGTTGAAGTGTCGGTGATCGCTGGAGCAAACGCCGTGGCCTTTGGTGAGCAGGCACCGGTGACCCTGTGGGTGAGAAACATTTCTAATCAAGCCATTGGCTCAGACAGCCAAACTGGACGCCTGCTTCGTCTTCAATTTATACAGGCAGGCACGACATCAATTTCCGGTCTTGTTTTTAAAAGCCGAGCCTGCCAGAGTCGGCACGTCATGGACAGTGCTTATGGCATCAACATTCCCAATTTACGTGCAGGCGAATGCATGGCGGTTTCAGGAACCCTTGAGTTCACTAATCCGTTGACAGCAAAAAATATACAAGTCCAGTTACAGGCACATTTAAACCTGGGGACAATGGCCCGGCCTGCCAGGGAAACGCAGAGCGTTCAGACTCGCTCGAGCGCTATTCAATTGGCCGAGACTTATCAGTTTGATGCCAATGCTGATGTGGTACTGGTAGTAAACAGTGCTGTTGCTGCTGCCCAGATTGCAAGCTGGAAATCGACGCTTCGTGCTTTTGGCCTGCAATTAAATGTCTGGAATGTCTCTCTCTACGGCGGTGTTGATTATCAACATATCAGAAAAGATGGCGGCTCCTTCTGGTCTCAACTGCAAGGGAAAGTCCTGGTCTTTTTAAACAAATCCTATTCTGAAGATACGCTGCTGAATAAAAAAAGAAGCACTGACTTTCTGGGAACAGCAGAATTATTTGAAGCAGCCCGTCGCCAAAATATTGCAACCTGCGTTCTTGGTAAGGGATTTTATATCAACAATGCCATCTCAGCCCGACACAATCACCCGTCAACAAAACATGCGTCAAAAGCCGAGCTTCTATCCGCTATTGATGCGGTTGCAGGCCAGACCGATGCTAGAAGTCCAGCCAAATATGATCACTATCCAGTCCATACACGAACATTGTTTAATGTCCGTCCCTCCCATTCGCATACAAGAGACAAGGCAAAACGCCTTGGCAGCACAATGGATGAACGACACCCAGAGCTTCAACATCAACTCGTCAGTTTTGTGGACAAGAAAAAAATCTCTAGTGGCATCAAGGGTACCAAATGGCAGGTAGGGCATGTACAGGTAAGGCAGGGTTTATATAACACACGTGCGCACATTGCTTCGCATGATTATAAAGATGAACAGATGAACACCGTCCTGGAACGCGACATTTTCCTTGCTATGAAACTATTGCCTTTTCAAAAAAAACTCCGCCTGATTCCTGCGGTTTTTCAAAACCCTGATGCGGTATACAAGCGAAACAGCAATATTTTACTCAAAGCCATCCTGTCTGATTTGGCCGATGAATGCAGGGCCTTTAGCAAACATAAATGGAGCGGCAGCTATAATAAAGTCACTATTGAAGGCAAACTCACCACCTTGAAAGCCCTTTGCGATCATGATTTTTCAAACATTGCACAAGACCCAAAAGGCCATGCCTTTTTGAGTCTTTTATTCGGTAAATACAAGCGCATGGTTAAACAATTACCCGGCTTGAAGGACAAAACCATAAGGGATGGCATTTTTGCCAAACGGCGAGGCTGGATAGTTTCAAAATACTGCAAAGCAAGCATCAATCAACTCATCACCGACTACCTGGGTGTTACAAAAGAACAATTTAAAGCCGAGGAAAAAATAAACAAAGCCTTATGGACGCAATGGGACAATCAACCCAAACGCCGTGGTAAAAAAGTCATGCTCGACTGCGCAAGCCCACAGCAGTTTTGCAACTACAACACCTTGTTTTCCACCCACCGCAGCGCAAGAGCTGTCATGAACAGGGATATTGCCGCTCCAAGCCAAAATACCAGCGATATCAAGGAAGGGCGTTATAAATTTACCGGCCCCAATGCAGGCAACGACAGGATCAGCGCTATTTCAGCGTTTGAAAGAAAAGCGACCTTTGACAGCGGTGTGCCTATAGATGCCGCAGCGCCAGTATCATTTTTTAACTAGTCGGGCGAGGCGCCTAACGGCACTGACTTAAGCCAAAAAACCGGCTTTGCAAGGAGTGAAACGACCCTTTCAAAATTGTCCGGTACATAGGGAATAAACTTTGTGCCGGAACGTTTTATTATAAGATGGAAATGTTTTCTGATGGACATTTGTCTCTGTGCGTACTATTATAAGAGAAAGAAATCCTTTGGTGCCTACATGCAGATTAATACAAGTCACATCAATACAATCCCTGATGAAGTGGTATGGAAATCCTTGATTAATCTTGTAAATCGCTTTGACTTTAAAGAAAGTGAAGCGCGCATTTTAATGGGAGATATGCCACGATCAACATATACTTCTCATAGAGCTAAACTAAATAGAGATCAAAAGGAACGGGTATCTTATCTTTTAGGTATTTATAAATCTTTGCGTATTTTATTCGATGACGGGGAACAAGCCAGAACCTGGATCAATCGTAAAAATACATTACCCCCTTTTAATGGGATGACACCGAAGGAATATATGTTAGAAGGTGGATTAGTCCGCCTTGCAGATGTAAGAAAATTTCTGGATTTCTGGAGAGGGTATTAGAATGCATTCTTTTATTCATTTTGATAAGAAGGTGCACCGGCTCATACCCTCTAAATTTCCGCCAATATTACTGTTTGACTGGGCTGATTCTGCAGAAGAACTTGAGCAAATTGCTCAACTTGAAGGGCTTACCAATGAGCGAATTCAAGCGGAGCTTGGTCGAGTTCATTTAATAGCAAAAGAGGACTGGGTGGGTGGTCAAGGTTCTACTCCACTTATGGCCGCGTTTACTCATATTGGTTTTCCTTCGAGATTCAGCAATGGAAGCTATGGTGTTTATTATGCTGCTTCTACTTTAAAGGCCGCAATAAAAGAAACGGCTTTTCATCGAGAGAGATTTTATAGCGCTTCTAATGAACCGACTTGTTCTATATCGATGCGCGAATATATAGCAAAAATTAAAAAGCCATTGGTGGATATAACAAGCAAAAGTTATGATGATTTCCTAAATCCAGATCTTGATTTTTATAACCTGAGTCAGGCGTTTGGAAAAAAAATGTATGATGAAAAACAATGGGGCTTGTTATATCCGAGCATCAGGGACAAAGGTGCCCTGTGCGTGGCCGTTTTTAGACCACCCGCTCTAACGATACCCTCTCAAGGATGTCATCTGAAATATATATGGGATGGTACACATATTTCTGAGGTTTATGTGGAGAGTAAGGTAAAAAATTTTTGAGGTTGATCTTGAGTCAGTTGCACTAGCCCACAAGGAGCGCAGCGTATTGCGGGATCCCTCCCAAGGCCCACCCCTAATCCCTGATTAAATACAATATACTTGACCGGTCTGTGCGCCTTCGACGGATTTAGCAAAACCCAATGCTACTGTTGCCGCAGGAACCGGTAAAAAACCCCTGAAAAAATCGGCATAGTTATCCATTGATTCGACTAACACCGTGGGACTTACGGCATTTATCCGCAGACCTCTTGGAAGTTCAATGGCCGCGGCTTTCACAAAGGCATCAATAGCGCCATTCACCATCGCCGCAGAGCTGCCTAAACGAATGGGTTCACGATTTAAAATACCGCTTGTCAATGTGAATGAACCGCCATCATGCAAGTAATTTAAACCCAAAGTGACCAGATTAACCTGTCCCATGAGTTTATTATCAAGACCAATTGCGTAAAGATCTGGAGTCATTTCAGACAATTTACCATAGTGCACTTTGCCTGTCGTAGAAATAACGGCATCTATTTTACCCACTTTTTTATACATATTTTTAATGGATTGCACCTCAGCAATATCCACCTGTAAATCACCGTGTTTGTGGGCCGCGATGATTATTTCATGACGCAAAGATAATTCCTTAACAACGGCTTGTCCAATCGTGCCTGTTCCACCTATTATTAATATACGCATATAAACTCCTTCAATTTCTATTCGCGTACCGATGCATATTCTGCCCCAAAATGAACACCCATTCTGATTGAACGTGAACACCCATTCTGAACGAAAATGAACACTGATTCTGATTGAACATGAACACTTATGCTGAATTTTCCAGAATAGGTGTTCATATTGCCAGAATAGGT
>JAGXGR010000048.1 GCA_024636645.1 Legionella sp. | reverse complement strand
GACCTACCCTCATCGTCTGTGCAGCATTGCCCGAAGTCTTCCTTTTCTCCGTGCATTCGTGGCACACTAGCCCGTAAGGAGCGGAGCGTATTACGGGGCGATGGTCAAGACCCGCATATGAGAGATGATCTATTGAGAATTCAGATCTATCGAAGAGGCGGGTTGGTGCAACTGTTCGCGTTTACCTGTCTTATAGAGTCGGTATTCCCGGGCCAGATTATTTTTCAAACTCTCACCGTTTTCAAAACCAAATCGCGCCACCATATGTAGTGTGGAATGCATATGATGGTATTTAGCCTTGGACAGGTTCATTTTCACGGTCTTTTTGGCCATAGATGAATCAGCAGCCCTTACCAGCAGTTCATTTTTGCTGAGGCCATAAAAATCCTGTGCAGGGGTTTTTGATGCTGAAAAATTTTTACCTTTTAATAAGCAACGCGTCGCACGATAATAAGTATTTAATTGGGCATAACTGAACCGCGCATCAACACGATTGTCATATAAATCCAAAGTCGCAACCCTCGGCAAACCAGGATCGTGTATTGCAGCCAGGGGTTCTTTTTTAATGTTTTTGATATATTTTATTTTTATGCAGGATAGAAAAGCCATATTGACAGTCAGACTTATACCTAACCCGAAAACCGCCCCCATTGGACCGCCCAGTAAAAAACCCAGTCCAGCACTAACAGCCGTTGTTGCCAGAACTTGCAGCAAATCAAGCATCAGTATTTTTTTATGTGTCAGACAATAATGTAAAAAAGGCCGGATTACATATCGTACCGGCAGCACTGCCGTATAATAAACCATCCCCCTTCCCAGGCTATAAATCCAGAAATTGCGATGTTTGTTTTTTTGATTTTCTCTGTCAATATCCAGCGCTTTGAATTTGGTCTGGGCAAATCCGGCATAATTCATGGGATGATCAGCCAAACCATTAGGCCCTTGCTTTTCTACGGGTGGCTTTACATGTAAAAAGATCCAATCCCTTTTCCAGACCCCAAAACGTGAGACCGGATCAGCGCCCTGCTGCTGGATGATAACCTCAGGTTTAAACTTGATAGCATCCCATCTGTCATAACGTTCAGATTTAAACTGATGCAGGCCTGCAGGGTTAAGTGCATCGACTCTGCAAATCAATTCACCCAAATCCATAGCCAATAATAACGATAGCGACCCGCCAAGACTGACGCCACAGACATGGGCCTTTTGGTTCTGATTTTGTAACCATTTACGAAGTCGCTCACGACCGTTTAGATACAAGCCATGCCCTGGGGTTTTAAAACCCTGCAAATCGGTCTCTACCTGGCTGATAAACCCCTGTCCAGCGGGATAGGTCGTGCCCATAAATATCAAATGCGGCGTGCTGTGGTGATTAAAAATGGGCTCAAGCCCATAAGCAAAAACACGATCCTGGTCTTGTAGGGCAAGTGCGGCAAAGCCCTTTCTGGCTGTCAGTTCAATGGCGGTTATTTTATATTCAATCATTTGCCAACGATGATTTATATACTGAGGAATGCTTATTGATTCATAAGGTGTAAGATCTGAATAAGGCAGCAGACTCATACAGTTACTTAAATACAGCTGCGCTTGTCTGCGTTGCGGGCGATTAAGAGCGCTTTTTTCCAATTGTTGATACAGATTATCAAACCCTTCCTGAAAGGCTTTTCTCATCCCTCTTAGCAGTTCCCGATCACGTGTGATAAAAACAGCTCGGAACAATCGCCAGGAAGACAGCTGCCGCCAGTCATCCCGCCAGCCCATCATCAAAATGCGCAGCGCATTACGAGCAATAGCCGCTGCATTCTGCTCGCCCTCGACTGATTCAAAATTTGCTGTGGGAAAAAACTTTAACTCCAGTCCGCCTGCATAAAGCGCATGTCCAGGCATTAGAGTTGATACGTCTTTCATCAAAATACCAAAAGATTAGCACTAATCTGCGTATTATGTCTTGATATTCCTAACTAATAAAGCGATCATTTTATTTTTAGCTGCCAGGGAGTTGCTGTGCAAAAAGAATCCATGGAATACGATGTCATTATTGTGGGTGCAGGCCCATCCGGTCTTTCAGCTGCCATTAAATTGAAACAACTGGCCATGATAGAGAATAAAGATATCAGCATCTGTATACTCGAAAAAGGCGCCCAGGTGGGGTCACATATTATCTCTGGTGCGGTTTTAGATCCCAGAAGCCTGAAGGAACTGTTGCCAGACCATTGGCAGGATGCACCGCTGGATACCCCTGTCAGTGACGACGCTTTCTATTTTATGGGGTCACAATCCTCCTGGCATCTGCCTACGCCAAAGCCGATGAAAAACCATGGCAATTACATTATCAGCCTTGGTGAACTTTGTCAGTTTTTAGCCGGTCAGGCTGAAGCCTTGGGCTGCGAAATTTATCCAGGGTTTGCCGCCAGCGATTTATTACTTAATGATCAAAATGAAATCATTGGTGTCGCTACCGGTGATATGGGCATTGACAAGCAAGGTGAAAAAACCGCCAACTACCAACCCGGCATGCATCTTTTAGCCAAACAGACCCTGTTTGCTGAAGGCTGTCGTGGACAACTCAGTTTAAATATAATGAAACGATTTCATCTGAGGGCTGACGCTGATCCTCAAACCTATGGCATCGGCTTAAAAGAGATTTGGCGTGTCAAAGAAGATAAACACCAACTGGGCAAAGTGGTTCACACGGTGGGCTGGCCCTTGGATAAACAAACCTATGGTGGCTCATTTATCTATCATTTTTCTGATCATCGCGTATCAATAGGCTTTGTCGTAGGTCTTGACTATAAAAACCCGTGGCTTAACCCTTTTGCAGAATTCCAGCGCTTTAAAACCCACCCCATGGTGAAAAACTTATTAAAAGATGGAGAGCGTATCAGTTACGGAGCCCGCGCCCTGAACGAAGGCGGATGGCAGTCAATGCCGAAACTGACATTTCCCGGCGGGATGCTGATTGGCGACTGCGCAGGGTTTCTCAATGTTCCTAAAATCAAAGGGATTCACACCGCCATGAAATCTGGCATGCTGGCTGCGACTGCCTGTCATGAAGCGCTCAAACAAAGCTTTGATAAACAACAGGAGCTTCACAGTTATACAGAAAAAGTTAAACAGTCCTGGCTGGCAGATGAGTTGTATGCCGTCAGAAATATCCGTCCTGGATTCAAGTATGGCTTCATTCCCGGAATGATAAATGCTGCTTTTGAAACCTATATCAGCAGAGGCCACTCACCCTGGACACTAAAAAACCAAGCGGATAATCAAACGCTGGTGGATGCTGATAAGGCAAAAAAAATAAATTACCCCAAGCCAGACGGTGTATTAACCTTTGACCGCTTGTCATCAGTGTATTTGAGCAATACCTACCATGAAGAAAATCAGCCCTGCCATCTTAAGCTCAGACAGCCTAATCTGGCTATAAAAGTTAATTATACTTTATATGCATCACCTGAAGTTCGTTATTGCCCTGCCGGGGTATATGAGATCATTGAAGAGGAAACCGGGCCGCGATTACAAATCAATGCGCAAAATTGCATCCATTGTAAAACCTGTGACATTAAAGATCCTCGACAAAACATCGTCTGGGTAGCACCTGAAGGCGGTGGTGGGCCAAACTACATTGGAATGTAAAAATCAATCAAAACGATAACAAACCTTATCCCTTTTGATTTAAATAAGTACATGTTCTTAACCGTTTTTAGTGATGTGCAAACTGATACAAGCTCAATGCTTCCTCTCTGGCTTTGCGCATCATTTCACCGGCATGCCGATTTAAAAATCAAATACCCTTTTAATTCTAAGATTTATGTAATTTTTCGTGACAAACTACACTGAATTAAGTTAACGTTCGTAAAAATGACTCACTGTATAAATAAAATAAGATATTAATAATAAAGAGGTTTTATATGGATATCATAACGCTTCCCTTTGAAGAACCACTGATAATCAATGTTGTAGGAAAGACGGTTAAACTCATTGCTTTTAAAACCCAGGAACATGGAAATATTAAATTTGGTGTGGATGCGCCACGCTCTGTTAATGTCCATCGAGAAGAAATTTACCACGCTATCAAGCAAAAAGAACTGGCAAAAGAACATGATTAATCACTAAGAAAATGTATAAAAAGTCATACGCCATTCTTTTGGTTTCAATTTTACTCCTGGCTGGCTCTTCTCTGGCCTGGTTGTATACTTTTTTTGCCACTCAATACCCGGGAAATAAATACATCCCGGCAGAGACGCTTTATATTTTTACGATGACCGGTTTGATATATTCAGGTTTTCATTTGTTATCCGGCAAAAACAGTTCAAGCGCCCGTTCTGTTCGCGAATTTATTTACATGCTTCTTGTGTTAGTTCTGGTGGCCTATGCCACGAATGCTGTGCAATACACGCCCTTCAAACCGATTGATAAAACACTGGTTGCCATGCAACGCCATTTCAATATTTCCCTAAGTGCTATTATAGCCTGGACTTATTCCTATCCATGGCTTCGACTGACGTTAGAATTCAGCTATGCCACCCTGCCTTATCAAATGAGTATTCTACCCATGGTGGTCATCGCTTCTCGACGCTATGATCTTTTGAGGGAGTATTATTTTTTAATGCTGAGCTCCGTGTTTGTTGGCTTTATCATCTATTATTTCTGGCCAACCACCGGGCCTGCCTCTGTCATTGACAGTTCTTATTTCACTGAGGAACAATACGCAACGGGATTAAAATTCAAGCAAATACACCATTACATCAAACCAACGACCATCGAAGGCGGGATGATAGCCCTGCCTTCCTATCATGTCATTTGGGCCTGGATGTGCTTGTATCTTATCAGGCCCTGGAAAATTGCTTTTTCCATGTTGCTTGTGATCAATGTCGTATTGATCTCAGCTTGTGTATTATTAGGTTGGCATTATCCGATAGATATCGTTGCCAGTGTCATTATCATGCTTTTTTGCCACTGGATTTTAGCCCGAATAAACCATCAAAAAAAATAATATTTTTATGATGCATTTATTATTCGTACTGGTGTTCCAATCTTCACTATCTCATAGAGATGCTCAATATCCTCCGGGTAAAGACGAAGACAGCCCGCGCTGACTCGCGAGCCAACGCCTTCCGGTCGCTGCGTGCCATGAAGCAGATAGCTCGTCCAGCCAAGACGTAAGGCATGCTTGCCCAAAGGGTTGTCCTCTCCGGAGGGGAACTCATCAGGTAATAACATGCCATGCTCTGCCGCTGCTGCCTGAATATTTTCAGTAGGCCGCCAGACGGGGTTTATTTGTTTGGCGATTATTTTAGTTACCCCTAGAGGCGTACTCCAGCCTTTTCGGCCAATGCCTACAGGACAAGTTATAACAACATTTTCATCTGGTGGAAAATAATAAAGACGAAATTGGGCCAAATTGATGACAATCCCCTTGTGCGCTACGTCAGGCAGCTGGAACTTTGAGGGGATAATGACTTGTATACCCGCCGGCAAGGGACGCGTGGTATTGAGCTTCTGATTCGCATTGACCATTTCACGATAACCCATATCAAAACGACGGCCGATTTCAGCCAACGTTTCGCCACCTTCTGAAAACGTATATTGATCCTCACCGACCGTTCGTTGGTTAGGCGATAACACCAGTATAGCGGCGGTCGTTTGAAAGGGTATGATAAAGAAAATCAAAACCAATGCCGTGGCCGCCCACTCTCTCAACACTTGCTTTGCTGATCTCAAGTCAGCAGGTTTAAGTAATTTGATTTTATTTAAATTTAAAGAAGCTAAATGTTCCATGGATTAGAGCACTTGATAAAGGCCATCATCCTAAAAAGTATATAACAATTAACGCTGATTTTCAGTAACCAGGTATAAACAGGCCACAGCGATTGCAATTAAATAATTAAATGACGGACCTTAGTATCCGAGCCGTGACCCTTAGGGCTGAAGTATCGTCACTTTTTTTTGTTCACTTTATTATTCAAGATGCTGTCTTTGCAAGCGAAACAAGACAATCCAGAACGAAGTTCTATCGAAGCACTGAGCTGGATGACTTCGCTTAGCTCGCATAAGCGACATGTAGGTTGGGCCTTGGCCCAACAAATTCCACCATGCAAATATTATTGAGAAATGAATTAATTTGTTGGGCCAAGGCCCAACCTACGCAGATTTCAGTTTAAAAGAAAAAAATAGTAAACCGCTGCTAACCTGAATTCGTTTTATAGATAAAAGAAAAATTTGCTCCCAGTCTGATAACAAGCCTTCACAAATTACTTGCGAAGGCTTCATATCTGCTTTTAAAAATCCTCGGTCAGTTTAAAGCGCTCACCATACTGCGCTTCCAGCTTTTCAAAAAGATTTTTCAGTTTGTCATGACCGAATTCTTCAGCGTAGTTCATTGGGCCGCCTCTGAAAGGTGCAAAACCTGTTCCGAAAATCATGCCGGCATCAAGCAAATCACTATCGGCTACAACCCCTTCACGCAAACAGGCATTGGCTTCGTTGACCATTCTTAATATCAAACGATGAGCAATATCCTGATCCACAGATTCTGCAGGCTTGCCTTTGACAGGTTTACCATCTTTGTACTTGTAAAAACCTTCGCCGCTTTTTTGTCCCAGTTTACCTTCCTTCACCAGATCTCTCAGCTTTTGAGGCACATCACCGCCCAAGTGACTGGTTAAATTTTCCGCGACATCAAGGCAAACATCCAGCCCCACCTTATCGGTCAATTCAACAGGCCCCATGAACATGCCGAAATCGGTTGCCGCCTTATCAATGGTTTCCGGACTATACCCTTCTTCAAGCAACTGGACACATTCCATCAGATAAGGCATGAGTATCCGGTTGACCAGAAAGCCGGGACTTGATTTGACAGGCAGCGGCAGTTTGCCAATTTGATTAACAAACGAACAGGACTGTTGTGCCACCTTGTCTGCGGTATTTTTACCGCTGACAATCTCAACCAGTTCCATTTTGGCTACAGGATTAAAGAAATGAATACCTACCAGCCGCTCCGCCTCTTTCATGGCTTGAGCAATCTCTTCCAGAGGGATGGAAGAGGTGTTAGTGGCCAGGATCGCTTCTTTTTTAGCTTCTTTTTCAACGCGTTTAAATATATCCTGCTTGACTTCAAGATTTTCATAAACGGCCTCAATGATCACATCCGCACGGGAAACGCCGTATCCTTCAGGATCTGCCACCAATCTATCCATAGCAGCCTGAATATCTCGATCCTTGCGAAATTTCTTTTTAAACAGTTTATGCGCCTCTCGGGTAGCACGCGCAATTTGCTCAAAACTTTTATCTTCCAAGGTCACGTTCAAACCACGAAACGCACACCAGGCGGCAATATCGCCCCCCATGACGCCAGCGCCTATCACGTGGACATGTTTGGCTTTATAGGGACTGTCCTTACCAAAAGATTTCATCCGCTCTCTGAGAAGAAAAGCACGAATGAGATTTTTTGAGGTTTTACCATCTGAAACAAGCTGCTCAATGGAATCTACTTCCTTGAGATAGGCCCGGTCTCCCGCGCCGCCTTCTTTTTCCCATAAATCGATCACAGCATAAGGGGCTGGATAGTGTTCCTTTTTAACTTTTTTTGCGACCTGATTTCTCATCAAAGGGGCAAGTAATTTTCTCATCCATGCCTGATTGGTCATGGAAGGGATAAAGCCGGGTTGATGTTTGGCCGGTTTGGTTTTTATAAAATAGACGGCAGCACGTTTGAGTTGACGTAAGGGAACGACATCATCGATCATGCCCATTTTTTTAGCTTTTGCTGCTGGAAATGATTTACCCGTCAAGATGACTTTAGAGATGGCATCATAACCGCCAATCAGCTGTGGCAGGCGTACCGTACCGCCCCAACCTGGATGAATGCCAAGCATAATTTCAGGCAGACCGATTTTGCTGTCTTTGTCATCGGTAGCAATTCGATAATCACAGGCCAAAGCCAACTCATAACCGCCCCCCAGACAAAAGCCATCGATCAGAGCGACTGTCGGGATCGTTAGTGATTCCAGCCTGGAGAAAACGGTTTGTCCTTTTCTTAAAAAGTCCACGGCATCTTCAGCGTCATCAAATGCGGAAAATGCCTTAACATCAGCGCCGGCTATAAAACCTTTGTCTTTCAATGAATAAATGATCAGGCCGATAGCGTCTTTATTTTGCGCTACATCTTGCAAGATACTGTTTAATTCATCCAGTACCTCTTCATTCATGGTATTAACCGAGGCATTGTTTTTGTCAAAACCTAACCAGATAATTTGATCAGCATCCTGCTCTAATGCCCAATGTTTAAATTTGCTCATTGTCCTTTCACCTCTGTTACGTGTTCAAGATACATGGCACCACCTTGTCCACCGCCAATGCAGATTGCTGCCATTCCTTGTGATTGATTTTTTTGTTCAAGGGATTTTAACAGATGCAATACAATTCTTGCACCGCTTGCACCGACAGGATGACCTATAGCAATGGCGCCGCCATCACGATTCAATTTATCACGGGAAGGTGCGCCAAACGCCTCTTTCAGCCCTAATTGTTCCTGGCAATAGTCTTCACTATCCCAGGCTTTTAAACAACCTAATACCTGCCCTGCGAAGGCTTCATTAATTTCCCAGCAGTCCAATTCATTGGCCTTCAGGTTATGGCGTTGCATAATGGGGGTTGCAGCATGCACAGGCCCCAGTCCCATTTGTGCCGGATCAAGCGCTGCCCACTCACAGTCGATAATTCTGCCAATCACCTTAAGACCATGTTTTTTAACCGCATCTGCACTGGCCAAAAGAAGCATACAGGCGCCATCCGTAATTTGTGAGCTGTTGCCAGGCGTTACCTTGCCGTATTTTTTATCGAAAAATGGCTTGAGTTTTGCCAGCTTTTCCATTGAAGAATCCGGTCGATACCCATCATCCTTCTTATAAAGATTTCCCTTTTTATCAATGATCGGCACCACTTCACTCATGCGGTTTTCTTCATATGCCTTCGCCAGAAGATGGTGGCTCTTGTTTGCATACTCGTCCATTGCCTCACGGGAGATATCAAAGCGATAGGCCACTTTTTCAGCGGTTTGGCCCATGTTCATACCAACAATAGGATCAGTCAACCCTCTTAAAAGCGCAATCACTGGCGCAAGATAGGAAGGCCTGAATTGTGTCACCAATCCGAGACGCTGGGTAAAGCTCTTGGCAGCAAACCATCTGGACAACCAGGAGGCCATTTTTTCATTAAACAGCAAAGGCGCATGGCTCATTGCCTCTGTACCGCCTGCCAGTATCAGGTCACTTCGCCCATTGGCGATTTGAACCGCGGCATTATCCAATGACTGCATGCCCGAAGCACAATTTCTCATGACGGTAAAAGCCGGCATCTTGTCACCACACCCTAAACGCAGTGCTATCACACGAGCAATATTAGCCTCATCAGGGCCAGGCATGGCACAACCGACAATGACCTCGTCCAGTTCATCCGGACTGAAGGGTTGACGGTTAAGAAGTGCAGAACCTGCAGCTACTGCCAAATCAGACGCGCTAAACGGTCCCACGCCCTTGGCTTTAAGGAAAGGCGTTCGACTGCCATCAACCACGTAAACGTCTCTGCCTTTGATATTTGACTGCTGTTTCATTTATCCTCCTGATCTGTATTCGAGCAACGGACTGTTAATTATAGTTTTTCTGCACTAAAGATAGCAGTAATATTATCATTTTGGAAATGCTAATATAAACAAAAACGGTCATTTTTAAATTGGCAATCAAGGGAATATTTTCACTTTGCTTTGACAAAAAAAAAATTAGTATTGACGCAAAACAAATAACTGATATACTTCGCATCAATTGAACGGAGAGATGGCCGAGTGGCTGAAGGCGCTCCCCTGCTAAGGGAGTATGGGGGAAACTCCATCGAGGGTTCGAATCCCTCTCTCTCCGCCACCTTACACGCGCCCGTAGCTCAGTTGGATAGAGTATCTGGCTACGAACCAGAGGGTCGGAGGTTCGAATCCTTCCGGGCGCGCCATTATTAAATAAAAAAGCCAATTTCATTCGAAATAACACATAGCTTGAAAAGAGCTTCGTTTCCCGGAAGGGTTCGAACCGAAAGAGGTTCGACAAAATACCTTACGAAAAGCGCGGAGCGCGGTAAGGTATTTTGGACGTGCGTCAGCACGCCCCGAAGGGGTGAGGAAGGAGCGAGAGCGACTGACGAATCAATCCTTCCGGGCGCGCCATTATTAAATAAAAAAGCCAATTTCATTCGAAATAGACCTTTATTATAATCTGATAAACCTGTTGCTTGATATCCAGTCCCGTAATACGCTGCGCTCCTTACGGGCTACGGATCTAAACAGGCTATTGAATCACGTGCTTATCTTTTTTCCTCCTAAGTATATCTTTTTCCCCGCGATACATGTATTATATATGAACAAACCGGGTTTTTTTTATTTTCCATGCGGCTGTTCTTAAATTGAACTGCACTTAGAATGCGCAGGGGAAAATACAACCTTTTTTACTGATATACCCCTGATCTTCCCAGAGATTAGAGGGTATTATTTATTAAACCAAGTTGTTTTGAAAGACATGACAAAAAATATTCAAACGTTGCAAGACAGGAAAAGTATTGACGCCGCTCTCGGAAATCTGCCTCAGGGCGATGCGGTGGTACTTGATATTGATAACAGCTTATTCCGTAATGCCGTAGAAAAGTATGGTGAAACGGCTCCCAAACCTACAGAAAAAAATTTAAGCGCGCGGCTTAAGTATTTAAGAGAAACGGGCCATCCCGTTATTTTGCTTACTGCGAGAAAAGAAGAGTATAGAGACATTAGCTTAAAGCAGCTCGAACATCTGGGATTTGAATTCGACGTACTGCTTCATGCCCCTTCACGGCAGGACTCTGCTGCCTCAAACACTGCAACGAAAGGTGAAGTACTCGCTGACTATTTATCAGACAAGGGCTACAGGCGCCTTCACGTCATCGATGACAAACTTAAACAGCTCGAGTCCATTACAGCCGCGCTGCAGGAATCGGAGTCATTTGGAGATTTAAAGACCTTTCTTTATCATTATCAGCCTACGACCCAATTACTTCAAAATAAAGGCAATACCTTTCCTGAGACGCTGAATGATTTAACCGAGCCAAAGAGCCTGGGTGGCGGTACAGAAAGTACTTACCAGGTACATAACAGCGATGGGCGGCGTTTTGTTCTCAAGCATGGCGACAGCGAAGACCAAATCAAAGTTGAAATTCTCATGAATGCCTTATATAAATCATTGGGTGTTCCCGTGGCCAAAGTGCAGGCTTATGACGTTATCCCGGCAGCTTTGGCGAAAGCTATCAAGCTGCCTCATACGGCTCAAACCGTTCAACTTGCCGAATTTGTACAGGCAGCCGAGCATCAGGATAATGAGCAAATCAAGGCACAAGCCCGTCGAGACTTTGTAATCCATGCCTTCATGGGCAATATCGATATCACAAAGACCGATAATTTTATTCAAACGGCATCAGGTGAGATCAAACTCATTGATGCCGGCGCTAACTTCATCTTCAGGGCCATGGG
>JAGXGR010000047.1 GCA_024636645.1 Legionella sp. | reverse complement strand
TGTAAAGTTCCACCTGTTTTAAAGTAAGCCACCGTCCAGACATTGACCATCCTTAGCTATGATTTATGTCTTTTACGATAGCTGATTAAAACCGGCAGTGTTAATTGTCGCCAACCGGCAAAGATAATTGTCGCCTAATATGCAATCACGCCAAGCTCAGCGCAAGTCACAGGATTGCTTCGTCGCGGCACGCCTCTAACGACCCTTTCAACATTGTCCGGCACAAAGGAAATCCCCCTAAAATAATTTTTTTCTCTTAAGTTTCCCTTAAGGTTTGCTGGTTATACTTGCAAAATATTGAAAGGGAGTCCTTATGCGTGTTTTGCTTGTTGAAGATAATTCATTTAATGGCTATTGTTTACAGCGTTTGTTAGAAACCGCGATTGCCAATATCAAAGTCTCTGTTGTTCAAAACAGTGCTGCTGCCATTGCCGCTGTTGAAAAACAAGTACCGGATCTTATTATTCTGGATGGCGACCTGGGCATTAGCGATGGCTTAAACTGTAACGGCCCGGCACTGGCAGATACCTTATGGAAACAACATCCCCATATACAAATCATCGCCTGGACAGACTCTGATAACATGCAACAAGCCTTTTCATCGGTATTTAAGCAGCACGGCAAACCATTTAACTCATACAGCGCCTGGACCAAGGTGGTTAGTCAGGAAAAAATACGTAAATCGCTGCGCTATTATTGTGGTCAATTTGTCAGGTTCAATGATTTGGCCTGTAAAATTGCCGATGATTCAGCTTACCTCAGTGCACTAGGCTGATAATCAGTCCATTTATGGATTATTCAGAAGCATCCGAGCAAGAAAAAACTTGTTGAAATTTCCGAGTCGCGACCTAGCCACGACCGAGCTGCGATCTAACCGAGCCGCGACCGTCAGGAAGCGGAGCAGTTGAAGTAGCGGAAAAATTAAGAAGCCAATTTTATTTTTTCGATTGGTCTCATTTTCTAAAACAATGATTACCATGTCGTATTTTATAACAAAAACTGAACCGTTAGTGGAAAATTCAACTGTTCCGCTTCCTGACGGTCGCGGCTCGGTTAGATCGCGGCTCGGCTCGGTTAGGTCAGCGGCTTGGATAAACCGTTCAAAACTATGAATTCCAATTAATGCGCCTCATCCCAGTTTTCACCAGTACCTATGGATACAAGTAAGGGTACAGAGATTTTAACGGTGTCTTCCATCAATTGGCGAATGACCTTAGAGCAGTTTTCCACCGCATCTTTTGCCACTTCAAAAACCAGTTCATCGTGTACTTGCATGATCATCCGTGCGGGCGGATTTTTCTGTTTTTGCCAGTCCGCTACAGCCAGCATGGCTTTTTTGATAATATCCGCGGCCGTTCCCTGCATGGGGGCATTAATGGCGGTCCGTTCAGCAGCGCGTTGACGCATCATGTTGCGTGAGTTGATTTCAGGCAGATAAAGCCTTCGACCGAAGATGGTTTCAACATAACCGAGCTTATGCGCCTTCTCACGCGTTTTTTCCATGTAACGCAGCACGCCTGGATAGCGTTGGAAATACGTGTCGATGTAAGTTTGTGCATCACTGCGCTCTACACCCAATTGTTTTGCAAGGCCGAAAGCTGACATGCCGTATATCAGTCCAAAATTGACTGCTTTGGCACGACGCCGGTGCTCTGAGTCAACCGTATCCAGAGGCAGCTGAAAAATCTCACTGGCGGTTGCTGTATGAATGTCCAGGCCTTCGGCGAAGGCGTTTAACAATGTCTCATCTTCAGATAAATGGGCCATGATGCGCAATTCAATCTGCGAATAGTCAGCGGCCAGTATCACATGATCAGCAGGGGCTATGAAGGCTTTACGAATTAAACGCCCCTCTTCACTGCGAATGGGTATATTCTGCAGATTAGGCTCACTGGAAGACAAACGGCCAGTAGCTGCGACCGCCTGGTTATAAGAGGTGTGCACACGATGGGTTTCAGGGTTGACTCGCTTGGGCAGTGCATCAATATAGGTTGATACCAATTTGTTTAAACTGCGGTATTCAAGAACGATGGAAGGCAGGGGATAATCAAAAGCCAGTTCCTGTAACACGGATTCGGCGGTGGATGCTTGTCCTGTCGGCGTTTTGGAGATCACAGGCAATTTCAGCTCATCAAATAAAATCTCCTGCAACTGCTTGGGTGAATTCAGGTTAAACGCGCGGCCAGCCAGTTGTACCGCCTCTTCTTCCAGGCTGAGCATACGGGCCTTCAAGCGTTCGCCATGTTTGGCCAGGGTGGGTAAATCAATCAATACACCCAAACTTTCAATATCACCCAAAACCGGCAGAAGCGGCATTTCTATCTCATGAAAAACCTTGCGCAGGCTTTCATCCATCATGGGGTATAAGGTTTGGTGAAGTTGCAGGGTGATATCGGCATCCTCTGCCGCATAGGGTGCGGCTTTAGAGACAGGCACCTGATCAAAACGAAGTTGTTTGACCCCTTTACCGGCTACATCTACAAAACTGATGGTTTTATAGCCTAAATATTTTAAAGCCAGAGAGTCCATGTCATGACGGCTTGCAGCACTATTGAGAACATAGGATTCCAGCATGGTATCATAGGCGATGCCCTTTAAATAAATGCCATGATTTTTAAATATGCGATAATCGTATTTTAAATTCTGACCCAGTTTTTCAATTTTTTCATCCTCAAGCACAGGCTTTAAGGCGTTTAAACAGGCCTCTCTTTGCAATTGCGGGGTGCCGTCATCATGCATGAAGGGGATGTAACAGGCATGGCCTTCTTTTATGGCTATCGAAATGCCAACGATTTCAGCAACCGTTGCATCGAGACCTGTGGTTTCTGTGTCTACACAAAACAGCTTGCAGGTTTCCAAGTCATTGAGTAAGGTATTAAATTGCTCCTCGGTTGTAATGACATCAAAAGAGGTAAATATACGGCTTTGAACAGCATCATCATTACCTGTTTCAGTTTCACCCAGCAATTCCTTAAGCCAGTTTTTGAATTCATATTCACGGGCTAATTCAATCAATTGTTCTTTGTCTGGGTCTTCAGGCTTTAATTCATCATAACTTAAAGGCAGATCACAGTCGGTTTTGATAGTGGCCAGTTTTTTGGACAGGGGCAATAGTTCAAGGCTGTTTCGCAGATTTTCACCGATTTTACCGCCGATTTCATCGGCGTGTTCCATTATATTTTCCAGACTGTGATACTCTGATAGCCATTTAACAGCCGTTTTAGGGCCGCATTTGGGTACGCCGGGAATATTATCGACAGGATCCCCGACCAGAGCCAGATAATCTATGATTTGCTCGGGCTCCACACCAAATTTTTCTTTAACACCCTCTTCATCCATGGCTCTATTTGTCATGGTATTAATCAAGCTCACATGCTCATCAACCAGCTGGGCCATGTCCTTATCACCAGTAGAAATGACAACGGACTCGCCGCGTTCGCCGGCTTCTCTGGCCAAACTGCCAATCACATCATCGGCTTCAACCCCATCAATAATCAATAAAGGGAGACCCATTGCCTTGATTAATTGCACCAGCGGTTGAAACTGGCTGCGCAATTCAGAAGGCATCGGCGGGCGATGCGCCTTGTATTCTGGATACATTTCATCACGAAATGTCTTGCCTTTGGCATCAAAAACAACGGCCAATCGCTCAGGCTGATAATCTTTGATAAGCTTTTTTACCATATTGGCAACACCATAAATGGCGCCAGTGGGTTGGCCTTTTGATGTCGTCAAAGGCGGCAGCGCATGAAAAGCCCGGAAAAAATAGGAAGAAGCATCGATTAAAATTAAAGGTGATTTCATGTGTTTTCTTCTACCTCAAGCTGATTGACGCGCTGGTTCAAATCTTTTATTTTTTCACTCAGCGCTTTCATGTTTTTACGCATGCCAGGTATTCTTGTTAATGACAGTTCATTTTCTATGGCTTTATCTTTCGGTCGTGAAGGAGAGCCAAGGTAGATATTGCCCTCACGCAGATGCTTGTTCGGAGGAACGCCGGTTCTTGCACCAAGAATCACGTTATTATCAATCCGAACATGATCACTGACTCCGACATTGGCCGCAAAAATCACATTATCACCGCTGGTGGTTGATCCGGCGATGCCTGTAAATGCGCAAATGATATTTTGCTTTCCGATTTTAACAGAATGGGCAATCTGAACATGGTTATCAATTTTACTGCCTTCGCCTATGCTTGTCCTACCCAATGTTGCACGGTCTATAGACGTATTGCTGCCAATTTCAACATCATCCGCAATATCAACATAACCTATATGCGGCAATTTCAAATGCTTGCCGTCCATGAATTTATAACCGAAGCCATCAGAACCAATGACGGTGGATGAATGAATAATGACCCTGGAGCCTAATCGGCAATGATCATACACGGTCACATGGGGATGCAGGACAGCATCTTTACCGATAACCGCATTTTCGCCTATATGAACATGACTTTTTATCACGCAACGATCACCAATCACCGCCCCTGCCTCAATGACAACATAGGGTCCGATAGTCACATGCTCGCCCAGTTGAACGCCTTCAGAAACGATTGCTGTAGGATGAATGCCTGCAGGGTTTCTGGAAACGGGCTTGTAGTGTTCAAGAATGGTGATAAATGCGCGTAATGGATTGGCGACCTTGATCAACGGCTTTTTTTCGCTTTGCACGGAAGCGTGCACCAGCAGGGCAATGGCATCGGATGTTTCGGCCTTATGCACATTTTCTGCGCTTTCCGCGTAAACCAATGACCCTTTTTCGATATTTTCAATGGGGGAAAGCATTGAAACCATCAGGTCGCTGTCCCCGGTTACCTCGCCATTAACCCACTCGGCTATTTCAGCTAAAGAAGCTCTCATGAATAAACCTTTCTTCTTGAGTAAAATAGATAAATTATATACCCAATGGGATTCAATTTGCGAGGATTTAGCTTTAATTTACCCGGTACATGACAAAAAATACCCCCCCTGTCTGCGAAGGAGGGTAAGCATGGATCAATATAGCCGTTTTTTTATCTTATTTTGACCATTTGGGGGCTGTCATCAGGGCAAGCGCATCAAAGTTTAAAAAGAATACTGTAGGGTGGCGCAAAGCGCAGCGTGCCCACCAAAGTGACTCGACTGGTGGGCACGTCGCTACGCTCCTTTGCGCCACCCTACGTTGGGCCTGTCATCCATTAAGCAACATATTTCCTTAATAACAAAGCCGCATTTGCCCCACCAAAAGCAAAATGGTTCGAAAGGGCAATATCAATGCATTTCTTTCTGCTCTCATTGGGGACATAATCCAGATCACATTCAGGATCAGGTTCCGTCAGGTTAATCGTAGGCAATAAAATGTCATTTTTTAAACAGAGACTGGTGGCAATGATTTCCATGGCCCCGGCAGCGCCAATGCTATGCCCGGTCATTGCTTTTTGTGCGCTCACCGGAATTTCATAGGCTCTGTCGGAAAATACGGCTTTAATGGTGTTTGTTTCTGCCAGATCATTGAGTTGCGTACCTGTACCATGTGCATTGATATAATGTACATCGTTCACAGAGACCTTGGCATCGTCAAGGGCTGAATGAATGGCCCGGCTTTGCCCGTCTGTATCAGGTGCAGTAATATGCGAGGCATCACAACTGCTGCCGTAGCCGATAATCTCAGCATGTATTGTCGCGCCACGTGCCTTGGCATGGCTTAATTCTTCCAGAACCAAAATAGCCGCACCATCTGCCATCACCATGCCGTTGCGCTGCTTGTCAAACGGACGAGAAGCCTGTTCTGGATTGTCGTTATTGGTTGACATGACTCTTAATTTACACCAGGCAGACATGATGGTTTCCCAAATCATCGATTCAGAACCTCCGCAAACGGCAACACTGAGTGTACCGCTTTTGATCTGCTGATAGGCATTGCCAATGGCTTCAGCAGATGAAACACAGGCGTTTGAAATCGTTGAATTGGGGCCTTTGAGTCCAAAAGCAATGGCGATATGATTGGTCACTGAATTGGGCATGCCGCGAAGCACACTCAATGCAGGCACTTTTTTCCAGTTTTCGGTATAAAAAGCCTGGAAAGCAGATTCAATTTCTGGAATGCCGCCTAACCCTGTACCAATAAAAGTGCCTGCGTTTTCACATTCGGCCCTCGTCAACCCTGATCGCGCCAGCGCATGGTGGGCACAATATAAAGCATATTGAGCAACTCGTGGATAGCGTTTGTGTTTACTGAATTCAGGCAGCTGATCGAAAGACAAATCTCTAATTTCACCAGCTATCTGGGTCGGGTAAGGGGAGGGGTCATAGGCGCTTATCTTTTTTACACCACATTGTCCCTGTTGTGCAGCCTGCCAAAATTTATCAACGCCTGTTCCAATAGAAGATATAATTTCCATACTGGTAATAACAACCCGTCTTTTCATTAATTATCCTTATAAAGACTCTATTCCTTGGGCAATACTAAATCTCTGATTAAAAGCCTGTCAAGATGAATTCCAGAAAATAAAAGCTCCCTATAGAGGCTTTATTAAAGATTTTTTAATTTCCAGAGCCTCGTCATTCTGACAAACCAATTGTGTATTCTGTTTTAAAAGATTGGCATAAAGGGTCTTGATTAATTCTCCAGCATGATCATTCTCACTGTTTGTAGCACTATTGAATAAAGCGCTGATGATAACCTCGTTACAGGGGACATACAGGTATAGTGCCCTATAACCCAGTGTTTCACCTTCATAAAACCAATACCGGCCTATCTCGGGATCAAAGGCCTGAATGATGCCTAATCCAAAGCCACGGGGCTCATCGGCATTGGTTTGTTCCAGTGGCTTGCCGGTTTTTACCGAGACGAGCGTTTGCATGCGCATTTTTTGAGCGGTATTTAATAATAAATCACCGATAAATAAATTCTCCACCCAGCGAATCACATCTTCACTATTGGAAACCAAAGCCCCTGCCGCACCTCCCCAACTCAAATTATTTTCAGTAATATCCTGACCTAATAATTCAGGGTTGCTATAAATATTAAATGAATAACCATGCACCATTTTTGCCAGAACATCCGTAGAAAAATTCGGTACGGGATAATAGGTGTTTTTTAATCCCAAAAAAGAAATGATCTTTTTTTCCAATTGCCTACGAAAGGTCTCTTTATATTTCATCGACAAAATCATATCCATCAGTACATAGCCTGTATTGGAATAAAAATAGCCGGACTTTCGCGGTGGATTAAATTGCTTGGGGTAGACCAAATCAACCAACTCTACCGGATTCCAAAATTGTTTGAGATTTTTGCTCCATGAGTAATTGAGCTTGGGAGAATCGGAATAATTAGGCAGGCCGCTGCTCATATCAAGAAGCTGCGTCAGCCGAATGCTGCCCCAGTGTGGATAGACTTTCAGATATTCGCCAAGTACTTGATCCAATTTTATTTTATCGGCGCTATCGGCCATGACAGCCAGAGCGGCTGTGAACGATTTACTGATACTTCCAATTTCAAACAAATCGTCCTTGGTAATTTCTGCCGAACCCGGGGTTAATGCCTTATTACCCTTAACAAAGGTATTCATTTGTCCTGCGGCTTTTATAGACACCTGAATGGCGGAAAAATGTTCCATCTTTGCGTAGTTTAAATAATGTTTATTGATAATAACCGGTACTGGCAGCGGTGCTTCAGCTTTATTCTCCGCAGGGGTCGCGACCAGGGCCGTACTAAAAAGAAGAAATGCCGCAAAAAATAAATGGGTCATCCCTGAGCTCACTAATTAATTTGTTAGGTATGTCCTTCACTTTACCTCAGTGTGTATCCTGTGGCAATTGCTCTGCACGAACCAGCCAATAATCACAGGCATTTTTTACTTTAAAACCAAAACGTGTATAAAGATTCAAGGCCTGGGTGTTTTGCGTTTCCACATCAAGATCAAGTCTGGATTTGCCTTCAGACAAACAATAATTGATGCAATAAGCTAGCAATGCACTTCCCAAGCCCTGCCCCTGCAAGTGAGGTAAAATGCTGATGTCCGAAAGAGTAGCCCCCTCGTCATGCCAGCGGATATGCGCTTTTCCTATTGGCGCGCTGTTTTGATAAGCCAGCAATAACTGGTAGTTTCTATTGTTCAGCAGGTTATTAAATCGGGTTAACATTTTACCCTGCTCTTTGGGAAAGCAGGCTTTATCAATAAGACATAAATCATTAATGTCTTTTACTGTCGCCATTTTGAAAGACAAGGACGGTGTGCTTATCAACTCAGGTTTTAAATCATGGCGCTCCATGTGATACTCGGTCATCTGGTATTCAAATCCCCTCGATTTGAACCATTCATCGTTAACTTGATGCGGACTGGAAAAAATTAATTTATCGATTTTCTGGGAAAGAATGGTCGGCAATAAAGCTTGTATCAACTGATTGCCCAGGCCTTGTCTTCTGAAGGAGGGCGCTACCAGAAGGCTCACCTCGCAGCTGTCTTCATAGAAAAAATAAGCACTGATAAAGCCTGATAACTTGCCATCCTGATAATAGAGAATATTTGCAGGCAAGGCCCGATGCTGGGTTAACAAATGCTTATACACGTTAGGTATGCTTCCATCCGCCTCACGGCATGTTTGAATCAGTTGATTCAAATCTGCCATCTGCGCCTGGTTGAGATGATTGATACAAGTAAACATAATTATTATCTCTTATTTAAGTCTTATTAAATGAGATTCAAGTTAATGAAATAACTCCAAATCGCCATACCCCTGTCGAGCCCCTGTCTTTTTAGTAGTATCAAGTCAAAATATAGCTAACTTCCAGCAATAACTCAAAAATAAAGGCTTATAAATAATTAGTTTTTTTATTTGATAGCCGTGCCCGTGGATGATTGCTCTGTATCTCAAGCGGGTGGACTGGGTTAAGAAAAATAGAGCCGTGCAGAATTTGGCAAAATGAAGCCTAATGGGTATATACTCATGAATAATTCATTGGTTTGAACCCATTATCAAATATTCCGGGATAACATGACTCATCTCTTCTTTATTTTCATAGCCTTTATTTTTGTCCTGCTTAATGCCTTTTTTGTTGCGGCCGAATTCGGTATGGTTAAACTGCGTCATACCCGGGTTGAGGCGATTAAAGAAATTTACGGCATGAAAGGTCGCATTTTGTCCAGGATACACTCAGACCTTGATGCCTACTTATCTGCCTGCCAATTGGGCATCACACTGGCATCGCTGGCTTTGGGCTGGATTGGTGAGCCTGCCTTTGCTCATTTTATAAAACCAGGCCTTGTTTTACTAGGCGTTGATTCACCTCAGCTGATCACGGTTATTTCAATCTTTATTGCTTTTTCGATTATTTCTTTTCTGCACATTGTTATCGGCGAATTGATGCCAAAATCACTGGCCATCCGCCAATCAGAAAAAATATCCCTCTGGACGGCGGTCCCCTTGTATGGTTTTTACTGGTTGATGTATCCGGTTATCAAATCGTTAAATGCCTGTTCGAATTTTTTACTTAAAATAACCGGACTGGCCACTACCCATCCTGGAGAACATATTTATTCCACTGAGGAAATCAAACTGATACTGACGGCAAATCTGCTGCATGGCGAATTAACCGAAGAGCAGGCTACTATGC
>JAGXGR010000046.1 GCA_024636645.1 Legionella sp. | reverse complement strand
GAAGCATCCGAGCCGCGCCCGTCAGGAAGCGGAACAGTTGAAGTAGCAAAACAGTTAAAATTCTCCATTAAGTGTTCAGTTTTTGTTATAAAATACCGGCATGGTAACCCTTGCTCAAGAATTTTAATGAGACAAATCGAAAAAATAAAACGGGCTTCTTAATTTTTCCGCTACTTCAACTGTTCCGCTTCCTGACGGGCGCGGCTCGGATAAACCGACCAAACTATAGAAACAGTACGAGGGTTAAGTCATCACAAAATAGTGGACAAAAAGTCAGGGATTCGCTCGTCCAACCAAAAAACAGGCTTGCCCTGCTTGCTGCTGGAGACAAAACCAACATGCCCGCCGTGTCTGCTGATTTCAAGTATGACATTGTCTGATAAATCCTCTTGGGAAGGGATGGTAGCAGGGGTCATAAAGGGATCGTCCATGGAATGAATAATCAAAGTCGAGGTAGTAATGTATTGCAGATAAGGCAAGGAGCTTGATTTGCGGTAATACTCATGGGCATGTTTGAAACCATGCAAAGGGGCGGTTACTTTATCGTCAAAGGTCCAAAAACAGTTCCATTTATCAATATCCTTCAGAAGCTCAGGCATGGCTTCTCCATAGAGAGCCTGTTTGCGCTTAAACAAGATCCTTAATTTTCTAAGTAAATAAGCCTGATAAAACCTGCTAAAGCCAATGCCCATCTGATTGGCGGATTTTGCCAATTGAAAGGGAACGGATACTGCAACCGCCCCTTGAACAAGCTGTTGGTCGCCATGCTCTCCCAACCACTTCAGCAATACATTGCCGCCAAGGGAGACACCAACAACCGCTTTTGCGGTCTCTGGCTCTCTTAAGGAAAGCATGTTAAGGACAATGGATAAGTCTTCTGTCTCTCCGGAATGATAAGCGCGTAACAGACGATTAGGCTCCTGGCTTGCGCCGCGAAAATGCATTAAAACCGCGCGCCATCCCCGTTGATTAAATGCCTGCATGAAGCCTGCGATATACTTGGACTGGATAGAGCCGCCCAGGCCATGCAGCAAGATAACCAGCGGTGTATTGGCTTCCAAACCATTAATTGCCCAGGCCAAATCAATAAAATCACCATCATCCAGTTCCACTCGCTCTGTCTTGTCAATCGGTGCTTTAGCCGATCGCATCAACACGGGATAAACGGTTTGCAGATGGGCATTGCGCAGCCACCAGGGCGCTTTAAAATTGCTTTCAATAATCATATCTCTACCTGTGATAAACCGCGCTGTATTCGTGAACGGCATCAACAAGCACGGCAACATTCTCAGGGGGGACATCGGGAGTAATGCCATGACCCAGGTTAAAAATATGCCCCGATCCCTCACCAAAAGCCGCTAAAACCCGTTTCACCTGGCTCTGAATGCACTCTGGATTTGTCCTTAATACCGCAGGATCAAGATTGCCTTGCAAGGCCACCTGATGTCCGACCTGTTTTTTCGCATGACCCAAATCACAGGTCCAATCAAGACCCAGCGCATCACAGCCGGTTGCCGCAATCTCTGATAACCATTGTCCACCGCCTTTTGTGAATAATATAACGGGTACTTCAGGGTGTTTTGTTTTGAGGACATTCACGATATCAGCCATATATTTTAAAGAAAAATGGCGGTAATTTTCCGGGGTTAAAATACCGCCCCAGGTATCAAAGATCATCAGCGCATTTACCCCGGCTTCAATCTGGGCCAACAGGTAATCGGTGACCGCTGTGGCCAATTTGGATAAAAGCAAATGCATGGCGTCAGGCTGGCAGTACATTAAATTTAAAATCTGCTTGAAATCCCGGGTGCTTCTGCCTTCCACCATATAAGAAGCCAAGGTCCAGGGGCTTCCGGAAAAACCAATCAGTGGCAGAGCTTTGGGCATCTCCTGGCGTATCAGGCGGGCTGCATTCATCACATAAGATAATTCATCTGTCATATCCGGAATGGTTAAATTCTCGATGGACTTTAAATCCCTTACCGGATGATGAAAGCAAGGCCCCTCGCCTTGTGCGAAGTAAAGCCCCAAACCCATTGCATCGGGTATCGTCAAAATGTCTGAAAACAAAATGGCCGCATCCAGTGCATAGCGACGCAAGGGCTGCAAAGTCACTTCACAGGCGAGTTCAGGGTTTTTACAGAGGTTTAAAAAATTCCCGGCTTGTTCTCTGACCTTGCGGTATTCAGGTAAATAACGGCCGGCCTGGCGCATGATCCAAACCGGTGTACGCTCAACAGGCTCACGCCTTAGAGCACGAATAAATATAGAATCATTAATATCTGTCATGCTGCATCTGTCTATGAGTAAATTTATCGACATATTAACATAGATATAGAAGATAATAATTATTTTGCTTTATGTGACAACTGCCCTGTGCTGATCTATTATTCTAATAGGGCAAAATTTTTTATTCTGCCTTATTGACTTAACCACTCACTAAAAGAAGGGATTGTCATGTTACCCTGGGCCATTTTATTCTTTATTTTCGCAGTCATAGCCGCACTGTTTGCCTATGGCCCGTTTGCAATGGCCGCAACAGGCATAGCGAAAGCGTTAGTTCTTCTGTTCGTTTGCTTGTTTTTCATATTCCTGGCCTACAGTTTCTTAGGAAAAGGACCGCGTTCTCCCCGTTAAAAGAAAAAAATAACCTCAGCCCTTAACCATTGGCTAATGAATGAAGTACACTATGGGGTTAAGTAATAACAGGAAATAAAAGGAACATAAGATGGACGCCCTTGAAATCACAGGCCTTAGCGCTGCGGCGCGCGTTGGGGTATATCAGTGGGAACAACGCATTTCACAGCGCTTGTTAATTGATATTTATATCCCTTCGGATTTTAAAAACTGCAACGATGAAATCCAGGAAACCATTGATTACAGTGAATTATGCCAAAGGGTCATTGAACTGGTTGAATCAAAGGTTTTTAAACTGATTGAAACCGTGGCCAATGAAGTCGCTTTATTGATTAAAGAGAAATTTACAGTCAATGAAGTCACCGTATCTGTCAGTAAACCGCATGCCGTTAAATCTGCAGCTAACATTAAAGTGACGGTAACGAGATAAAAACCGCCTTCCTGTGCGTGTCATTGCCAACCAGATTCAAACGGTCTGTTTACGAATGATGCCCATCATATGCTCGCTTCGCGCGATGCTGTTTTGGGCATTTTCTGCTTTGATTTTATCCGGATAGGGTCCGGTTATCACCCGATACCAATGACCATTAGCTTGAGAAACAGTTACTATTCTTACATCAAAATCTTTAAGCGTCAGTGAAGCCTTCAAGCGCTCGGCATCCATTTTTGAACGAAAAGAAGCCACCTGGATCATATAGCTGGCTTTAGCAATGCCCTTGGTCGGAGACACCCGGTGATCGTCCTCAACCTTAACAACCGGTGGTTTAACCGAAGGAACGGCGGCAGTCACCGGCGCCACAGGCCTTGCTGGTACTACAGATTGACCTTCCTTGGTTAATAAAGTGTAAAATTCAAACTTGGGCTTTGGCAGTGCCACATGCTTTTTCTCCGTTACGGGCTTACTGGTCTTGGCAGGCTTATCAAGATAAGCGGTTTTCTGTTTCAACAGCCATTGACCCAGCTGATCAAAACTAAACAGGGTAGCCGTCAGATAACCGATAAAAAAAGAAAGCAATACCAGCTTGAGAGGCTTGCCGGTCTTTTGCTTTTTGGAACGAGCAGATGTATTTTTTTTACTGTAGTCTCTTGCCATTACATACTCTCAGGAGCTGATACACCCAATATTGTTAATCCATTACATATCACTTGACTCACGGCTTTTAACAAGCATAATCGAGCACAACGTAAATCATCAGGCTCACATAATAGTATTACAGCATTATAATAACTGTGTAAACCATTTGCCAGTTCGCGTAGATAATAAGCCAACTGGTGAGGCTGACAACCTGAGGCCGCTGACTCAATGACTTCGGGGTATTGGCCAAGAAGGGAAATCAATGCGGTTTCATATGACTCTGTTAATAATTGCGTATTTTCAAGGCCCCTGGTCTCATCCCAACTTAAACCGCGCTCCTTGAGTTGTCTCAATACGCTGCAGATTCTGGCATGCGCATACTGAATGTAATACACTGGATTATCGCTGGATTGCGACTTAGCAACATCCAGATCAAAATCCATGTGTTGTTCTGGCTTGCGGATAACGTAAAAAAATCTTGCCGCATCCTTGCCTATTTCATCACGCAGATCACGCAAGGTCACAAAGGAGCCGCTTCGGGTTGACATCTGCACCCGCTCACCGCCTCGGTACAATATGGCAAATTGCACCAATAAAACATCCAGTGCATTTTCATCATGCCCCAAAGCATTGACTGCTGCTCTGACACGGGTCACATAGCCATGATGATCGGCACCGAATATATCAATAACCCGGTCAAAGCCGCGATCATATTTATTCCAATGGTATGCAACATCGGATGCAAAATACGTCGTCTGTCCATTGGCTCGAACAAGCACCCGGTCTTTTTCATCACCAAACGCCGTCGCTTTAAACCAGAGAGCCCCTTCCATTTCATAGGTATGGCCGGCATCTTTTAAAGCCTGGATGCCTTTTTGCAAAGAACCGTCATTGAACAGCGCTTTTTCAGAAAACCAGTTATCAAATTCAACGCCAAATGCCGCCAAATCATCTTTAATATCATTTAAAACCGAGTGCAATGCCTGTTGGTGGATAAATTCAAAATTGTCCTCGCCCAGCAGATGTTTTGCACGGGCAATCAGCGCATCAATGTACAATTCCTTATCGCCGCCTTGTGGCGCATCGGGTGGAAGATCCTTTGTAATATCCTCCCAGGCTGCAACATACAGGGGTCCATGATTATGATGCAACTCACGGGCAATATCATGGACATAGTCGCCACGGTAACCATTGGCAGGAAAAACAACCGGCTCGTTTGCCAGAGCAAGGTACCTGAGCCAGACGCTGACCGCCAGAATATTCATTTGCCGACCGGCATCGTTGACATAATATTCACGTGTGACATCGTAACCTGCTGCATCGAGAAGATTTGACAGCGTCGCACCAAAGGCCGCGCTTCGGCCATGGCCTACATGAAGCGGGCCTGTGGGATTGGCGGAAACAAATTCCAACAACAGTTTTTGACCCTGTCCTATCTGACTGCGGCCAAAATGCTCTGCGTCTTTGAAAATGCGATGAATAGTTTCAGTTCCCGCTTGCTCATTCAGAAAAAAATTAATAAAACCGGCGCCGGCTATTTCCACTTTATTCACCAGCGGTGAATAAGGCAAGGCCTGCACCAGCATGTCTGCCAGTTTTCGAGGTGATTGCCGGCAAGGCTTGGCAAGGGTTAAAGCCAGATTCGTAGCATAATCCCCATGCTGAACCTCTTTTGTCCTGTCAATTCGAATCTCCGGCTCGACATCAGCGGGTATGTCGCCTGATTGTTTGAGCGTATTCAGGGCTTGTTGTAAAATATTTACCAGAGTATGTTTCATATCACAAAATCTACCGTCAAAATGCACATATTATGCACTTTAACATGAGAGATTGGAAGTTGAAATGTCATGCTCAACACAACGATTGCATTAAAACGCACAATCTCTGCATACAAAATCCGAGCCACGACCTAACCGAGTCGCGACCGAGCTGCGATCTAACCGAGCCGCGCCCGTCAGGAAGCGGAACAGTTGAGGTAGCGGAAAAATTAAGAAGCCCGTTTTATTTTTTCGATCGGTCTCATTAAAATTCTTGAGCAAGGATGACCATGTTGTATTTTATCACAAAAACCTGAACACTTAACGGAGAATTCTTTAACTGTTTTGCTGCCTCAACTGTTCCGCTTCCTGACGGGCGCGGCT
>JAGXGR010000045.1 GCA_024636645.1 Legionella sp. | reverse complement strand
AGATGTGTATAAGAGACAGGATAAAGCGGTATTATTTTCTGCAATTGCCCATCAGAAATGTTATAAAAAAAGATAAAAGCCAAAGCCGGCAAGAGGGTTTTATGTGACAGTAACTGTTTAAATACCTGCAAATAATCCGTTTTCGCTACCTGCCTTTCAGACCTGTCCTCGGGTATTTTCAAATAATGGTATACAGTCAGTAACAAACAGAGAGCAAATAAGATGAAAAAAAACAATTGCCATGGATTCATGCTGAGCGACCAGGCCAGCTTTCCAACCAACAGCAGTAAAGCCCCTTTAATCAACAATCGCCCCAGTTGATAACACAACGTTCGTAAAGCGATATACTGTTTTTGGCTCTGCTCATCCAAATGATGCAGATAAAGTCCATCGGAAACGATGTCATGCAGCGACGACATGAAGGCCAGGCCTGTAAAACTCAAAACACTGATGATAAGAAAACAGGGTTTTTCAACCAACAAAGCCATGATAAGAAACAGTAGAGCCATCGTGGCCTGAGCTGTCAGTGTCAATTGTTTTTTACTTAGACATTTCTCAAGAAAGGGTGCAAAAAATGGTTTGATAGCCCATGGGAGCATCAGCAAACTTATCAGCAAGACGATACGTGCGTTTTCCACATGATAAGATTGATACAGTAGCGTTGCGATTAAACTCACGACCACAAAAGGTATAGACTGAAAGAAATATAAACTGGCTATCCATTGATAAGCGTTTGATCGGGGCAAGGTTGGCAATTGCATGGACTCTTACTGAAACAATGCGACACATTGTACATTAAAAATGCAAATAAATAAACTGCCGTCGCAAGCCCCTGTCAGGGGGCTGATTTGAAATTGACTGTATGTGGATAAAAACCATGCGTTGAATGTTTATCTTTTCTCTTTCATCAACTTATCAACCTGCGCTTTTAGCTGGTTGATTTCTTGTTGCATTGAGGTTTGTACTTGTTTAAGCGACCCTTGGAGATCGGCTTTTAATTCCTTAATGAGTTTTTCATTCAAATGGCTCAGCTCGGATAATTGCCGTTCAATATTTTGAAATTTTTTCTCAAAATTACGGTTCATTTGCTGCATTTGATTCTGCGTATCGGTTTTAAGTTGCTGGATTTGCTGCTCTAATTGTTTTACGTTGGAATCTGCTGCCATGACAAGCGATGAGGCCATCAACAGGCTTAAAATCAAAGCGGTTTTTTTCATTCCCTTCATGTTTTCGCTCCTTAAATTAGCTACTGATTTTTGTTTCAAATCTACCGTAATTTTCTATATTATCATAGGCCATCCTGATTAAATATCAATTAGCCCTGAAACGGTTAAACTGTTATATTGGGCTAAAAACAAAAAGGACTTTAAATTATCATGAGACGATTGCATGAGTTTCTCTTTATCGCCTGTTTATTTCTTTTATGGCCATTCACAAGCCAAGCTGCGGAATACAATGGCCAAACCGAGCTGCATTCGTTTAACATTGAGCAAGCCAAACAACAGTTGGGAACAATCAGTTCACAGTTAGATGAAGAAGAGGTTGATATCAACTCGTTGAATCAATCCATTGAACAAATGAAAAAATTAGCCTCAGAAGCCCAAAACTGTATTCAGGACACCACCGCTAAAGTAAATGCCCTTGAAACCCAGATGAAACAATATTTTGGCAATGCAAAAAATACGCAGAAAAATGTAGATGCTGACTATCTGAATACCCAAAAAGCCGCCTTGAATAAAACATTAGCCAAATGTCGATTATTTAAAATTCAAACGGATGAAACCATCGCCGCTTTTCAAAGTAGGTTATTGTCTTTGCAACAGGAGATTACTTTCACCCGCGGTAAAAATATTGTGCAACGATTCGCGGCCTTTCCTGCTGACTGGCAGGCATTAAAACTGCCTGCTATTGAACAAAGGGATTTTATCAGCATCAGCACAATGATGTTTTATCTGTTGCCATTACTTTTACTGGCGGCTGCAATCAGTTGGCGTGCCGGTTCGTTAATGCATAAAAAATGGCGGAAAAAAACATCGGTTTTGAGTCTGAACGCCCTGCTCATTTTTGCAGTTTTTTTCTTTCTCAGTTTTTTCTTTGTCTTATCAAATCCCTTCGTTGAGCCAGCAAATAATGCCTTGTTTCAGAATATACTGCTGGATTTTACGTTTTTCGCTTTCAGTCTGTTTATCTATCATTTCCTTTTTCTGCTGCGACGACTGCCTTCACTGCTTGGAAAATACGGTTTTAATGTCCTTTTTTTAAAACGTCTGGGACTTGCGGTCATTGTTCTTTATTTTTCCAGGGAAATTGGGCTGGAACTGCTGACTTTGTTTCAGGCCAGTACCAATCTACACCGTCTCTATGAAAACATTATTTTGTTTTTATCCCTGTCTGCCATGCTTTATTTTACTTATTCTTTTTACAAGAGCCATCGACAATTATTTGCACATGTAAAACATCAGACGCTGGCTTATCAATTGATTGGCTTTATTGCATTGTTTTTGTTAATGCTGGCTTTGGTGGGCTATGGTATTTTAGCTGTCAAGATAGCCTATTTTCTATTTACTTTCCTACTGATTACAACCTTAGGCACTCTTTTGCTGATGGGTATTAATAAATTCTTTCATCTTATTAACTACACCCCCTCTTACAGAAACAGACTGCAAAGACTGTTTGGTTATGCCAGTGAACCGCCTTTTTTTGAATTGACATTAATCAAATTTATTTTTCAATTAATGATGATTCTGGCCTTATTGCACCTGTTGGCCGAGATCATTGATGATGTGCGTTATTTCATTCATTCTTTTTTTGATTATCTCATTGACGGTTTTCATATCGGCAGCCTTCATATCATTCCTTTACAGTGGATCATCGGCTTGTTTATCTTTGCGCTTTTTATCCTCGCTTCACGCCATATCGCAACACGTATCAGCCGCAGCCAGCAATTTGAGGAGGATGAAGAAGAAAAACAAGTGGCCATGGCATCTATTATGCTTTATGCCGGTTTTGCCATTTCGGTGGTTATCGGTCTGATATTAGCAGGCTTCAGTTTTACCAGCTTAACGATTATCGCCGGTGCTCTATCTGTGGGAATCGGTTTGGGGATGCAATCGATTGTTAATAATTTTATCTCCGGATTGATTTTGTTAATTGAAAAACCCATCAAAGCCGGTGACAGGATCAAGGTTGATGATGTTGAGGGCTTTGTCAAAAAAGTCAGGGTGCGTTCAACACAAATTGTGACCCCCTCTCATGAAGATATCATTATCCCCAACTCCGATTTGATCACCCATCAGGTGACCAATTATATGTATCACGATAAAAGCTGGCGCGTCAAATGCGAAGTGGGTGTGGCTTATGGCAGCGATGTGGATTTGGTGCAGGACTTATTACTGCAAGTGGCACATGCGCACCCAGAGGTTGAGAAAAAACATAATAAAAAACCCCTCGCCTATTTCTGTTCTTTTGGTGACAGCGCTTTGATATTCCAGCTTTGGTGTTTAATTAAAGATGTGAATAACAAATATAGCGTCAATAGCGATTTGAATTTTGCCATTGACAAAATATTTCGCGAGCATGATATCGAAATTGCCTTCCCTCAACGTGATGTGCATATCAAATTTGATCCACAACAGGTGCCCTGGAATAAAGACAAGGATGAAGGGAAAGATGAAGCGTAGGTTGGGCCTTGGCCCAACAAATTAATTCATTTCTCAACAATATTTTCATGGTGGAATTGTTGGGCCAAGGCCCAACCTACCTCGTCACCCATTTTGAAGCAGAATTGTTGGGCCAAGGCCCAACCTACATTAAGCGAAGTAATTCAGTTTTGTGCTTCGATAGAACTTCATTCTGGATTGTCTCGTTTCGCTTGCAAAGACAGCATTTTGAATAACAAAGTGAACAAAAAAGGTGACAATACCTGAGTCCTAACGGTCCCGGCTCGGATTTTCCTTTTTTTTAATATAATCGCCGGGTTTTACAGGCAACAAGCAGTTGATTCCTTAGCCCATTAAGTTATGATGATATTAATTCACTATTATTGCCAAACCCATGCTTAACTCATTGTTTTTCATTTTATTAATCGAAGGCTTTATTACCATTTCCGTCGAAATTCTTGCCATTCGACAATTAATGCCGTTTTATGGCGGCAGCATTATTATCACCAGTCTGGTCATCGGTGTATTTTTGTTATTTCTTGCCATCGGTTACTGGCGGGGCGGTCTTCATCAGGACAAATTTTATTATAAAATCTCAAAAAATTTCAGTCTGAGCCTCCTATGGGTCGGTTTTGGACTGAGTTACAGCTTTATTGCCTGGTATTACCTGATAAGCAAAGTTAAAATCGATATGCCGTTTATGATGAGCATCACCGTTTATTTACTGGCAGTGATTGCACCAGTGGTCTATTGGCTGGGCCAGACCGTCCCTTTAACCACCAATCTTTTCAGTCAGCAGCTTCGCGTCAGCCATATTTCAGGTCGCGCCTTGTTTCTTAGTACCATCGGCTCGTTTATGGGTGCTATTTTCACGGCACTGGTGTTGTTCCAATACCTTGGGGTTGCCTGGACGGTATTTATTAATTGCATTCTGCTTTTTTGCCTTATCCTTTATCTGCAGCCCTACAGTAAATTATCCATTTTCACCTTAACGGGCCTTGTTTTTTCTCTGGTTATTATTTATCAATTAAATGTTGCTGTGGAAAGAGCGGTTTTTATTGAAGCGAATAATTACGCCAATTATCAGGTAGTTACAGCCGCGGATTTTTCAAAAGTTTTAGTTATCAATAACTCGAGCAGCTCAAAAATCACCAACGATAAACGGGCTTTTTTATATATTCAGTACCTGAGGGATCTTTTATTTAAACAACTGCATATGAGAAATAAAAATATTCTGGTCATAGGCGCAGGAGGCTTTACCTTCTCGGCTGCAGGCACCTATCAGAATCAATTTACTTATGTCGATATAGATCCGGCCATTAAGGAGGTCGCTGAAAAACATTTTTTAAAAGAACCCATCAAGGGGCGATTTACAGGGCAGGATGCTAGACAGTTTCTTCAGGAAAATAAACAACAGTATGATGTCATTATCTCTGATGTCTACACCCACCAAATGAATATACCGCCTAATTTGTTAACGGTGGAGTATTTCCAGAATATTGCTCGTCATTTAAATCCGACAGGTCTGTTTATTGCCAATATCATTGCCAATCCTTTCTATCAGGATGCGTATTCGAAAGGCGTTCATCAAACATTGACCGCTGTATTTCCTTTCTGCAACGTCATTCCTTTGAGCTGGACAAACGAATTGAGCAATATTCTTTATATCTGCTCAGCAAATACAGAAAAAGCAGCGGTTTATACGGACAATTTAAATCCATCCACACTGGATTCGTTTAATATTCTGCAGTAATTACCCGCTGCCGAGAATAAGCGTGGCTATCGTAAAATAAACCAGCAATCCGCTGGCATCAATGATCGTGGAGACAAAAGGTGTACTCACCACAGCAGGATCGAGGCCAATCGAGCGTGCCAGCAAAGGCATCAAAGATCCGGTTAAAGCCGCCATGGTACAGATGGCAATCAAACTCAAGCCAACAATTATAGCAATATTTTGCTGAAATATAACCCAGATGACCAGATAAGCTGCCAAGCCCAAACTCAAACCCAAAAAAACACCAACAATGGTTTCCCGAGCGGCTATTTTTAAAAAGTCATTGATTCGAACATGCTCCATGGCCAGCGCCCTTACAATAGTGGTGGCTGATTGAGAGCCGGTATTACCCCCGATACCCACCAGTAAAGGGATAAACAAGGCAAGAACGATACCCTGATCCAGAGTGCCTTCAAAAGCCGACAAGACATTCACAGTCAAGGTACCGGCCAAAGCCAAAAAGAACAACCAGATGACACGGCTTTTCACTAAACGAAAAACAGACACCGAAAGATAAGGCTTGCCCAAAGGTTCGGAAGCACTTCCCAGAATAATATCTTCGGTTTCCTCTTCCTGCATGATATCCATGGCATCATCAATAGTGACCATGCCCACCAACTGCTGATCTTCTTCAACAATAGCCACAGCCAGCCAGTCAGTCGACTGAATATACCGTGCCACCTTTTCCTGATCTTCATGCACCGAGAAGCTGCGAATATCCTTTATCATGAGATCCCCAATACGCGCATCGGGTTTAGTCATTACCAGCTTTTCAAGTTCAACCATGCCCTCAAGCCGCATATTATCATTGACCACGGGCATCATATAAATGGTTTCAGCCTCAGCGCCTGCCTGCCTGATTTTTTTCAAGGCCTCCTCAACGCTCATGTCAGCATGCAGCGAAAGATAAAAAGGACTCATGATTCGACCGGCTGTTTCCTCAGGGTATTTAAGCAGCAGGGAGGTCGCTCGACGTTCTTTGACACTCAGCCGGCGAAGGAATCTGCTGGCAATATCGGTGGGCAACTCTTCAAAAAGCCGGGCCCGGTCATCGGGTTCCATTTTTTCAAGAATGGCCATGGCCTTTGTATTGTCCAGTTCCTGAATGATTGCTGCCTGAGTGACCTGCTCAAGATAGATAAAAACTTTTTGCATCCGCTCTTGCGGCAATTGTTTAAATATTTTTGATTTTTGCTCAGAAGAAGCATACTCCAGCGCTTTCACAATAGCGGGAAAGTCTGTTTCAGCCAGTAAACGACTCAATTCTTTCTTCGACAAATTTTTATCAGTTAAGTTCATTTGATTCTCCATCTCTTTGCCGAATGAGTCCTTATGCTGTATCTATATTAAAGGAAATACGCGGTGTTTGGAACAGCGCATTTAGCCGCCAGGATTGTAATTCGTTGAATGATTTTAGTTTTCTGTCATTAAAAGCACTTTTTCAAATTATTTTTTTTATGTCATCCTTATAATGATCTATACTCTATGACTATAAGCAGAATTATTATTTAAAGGGAGTTTATACAATGGATTCTTTAGCGCATGATTATCCTGATGTCTTTATCAAAGAACATAATACACCTTGTATTTCACTTTATCAGCCGACACACCGCAGCCACCCGAAGAATGCAACAGATCCCATTCTTTTTAAAAACTTATTAAAAAAACTGGAAAAATCACTGAAAGAAAAATACCCTGATAACCAGGTTAAAGAATTGATGGAAAAATTTTATGGCCTTGAACAAAATTTCAGCTTCTGGCAGCACATGGATCAAGGTTTAGCTATTTTTGCCACTCCCGATTTTTTTAAAATATACAAACTGCCTCGAACAGTGAATGAAATCCTGGTTGTTGCTGACAGTTTACATATCAAGCCGCTGATTCGGATGATGCAATCGGCAGATCGCTTCCAGGTGCTCGCACTGGACAGAGAAAAAATCAAATTATACGAAGGCAATCGCGATGAACTTCAGGAAATCAAACTGGGCAGCGATGTGCCTCATACCTTGGAGGAAGCACTCGGTGAAGAGGTAACCGATCCTCGCTTGACGGTAGCTCGTTATGGATCAGGCACCAGCGGATCGCTAAACCGACAAGCAGGCAATAAAAGCAAGCCAACCACTTTTGGCAATATAACAAATAACCCAGCTATGCATCACGGCCATGGCGGCAAAAAAGATGAGTTGGATTTGGATGAAGAGCGCTTTTTCAAAATCATTGATGAAGCCATACTGAAACACCATTCGCATCATTCGAAGCTTCCCTTAATTTTGGCGGCCTTACCAGAATACCATCATCGTTTTCACCGGCTCAGTAATAACCCCTATTTAATGGCCGAAGGCATTCAAGTAAATCCAGACGGTTTAAGCACTGAGAAACTACGTCAAAAAGCCTGGGATTTGCTGGAGCCTATCTACCTGAATCGCTTAAAAGGCTTTCTGGAGCATTTTGAAGAAGCCAGGTCCAAACAGCTGGGTTCAGATGATCTCAATGAAATTGCTCAAGCGGTAATTGCAGGCCGCGTTGCTACCTTGCTGATCGATGCAGAATGCCAGATTGCAGGACAAATCGATCAGACATCAGGGCAAATTAAAAAGGGCGAACTGGATAATCCAGAGATTGACGATGTATTGGATGATATCAGCGAACTGGTCTTGAAAAACAAGGGCGAAGTCATTGTCGTGCCCAGCGAAAAAATGCCGACAGGCAGTGGAGCTGCAGCCATTTACCGTTTTTGAAAATTAGAGTAGCTTTGATAAGCGCTGCGCTTATCAAGGCCACACATTCTATTGCTACCTGCCGCCCGTCTATGAAACAATAGCGGCATGTACTCCTCTGAACATTAAAATGCCGACAGAATTCAAACATTTATCCCTTGCTCAACTGCAACCAGGCCAATACCAACCCCGAGAGGATTTTTCTGAAGCCGCCTTACAGGAATTGGCTGAATCGATTTCCAGCCAGGGTTTAATTGAACCGCTGGTCGTGCGACAAGTCACCAAAGAAGGCTATGAAATCATTGCCGGAGAGAGGCGCTGGCGTGCTGCCAAAATGGCCGGCCTAAAGGAAATCCCTTGTTTGATTGGTCAATATAGCGATCAACAGGCCTGTGCGGTCACCTTGATTGAAAATATTCAAAGGCAGGATTTAAATTTGATAGAGGAAGCCACCGGCTATCAGCGCTTGATCAAGGAATTTCATTTTCATCAGGAAGAGATCGCCGCCTGGGTCGGTAAATCCCGGTCACATGTTGCGAATTTATTACGTTTACTTTCTTTGCCTCCAACAGTAAAAGACCAAATAAGAACCCATCAATTATCACTGGGCCATGCACGTATGCTGGTTGGCCTTGAAGAGCGCCAACAACAAATTCTCGCCCATCAAATCATTGAAGAAGAATGGTCTGTTCGTAAACTCGAGCAGGAAGTAAAAAAATTAAAACAACAACCCGGCCCCAAGGACTGTAAAAAAGATAGGGATATCCAACGTTTACAGACGATGCTGGCAGAACAGGTGGGGGCACCTGTGCAAATCATCGAAGAAAACCAGCATGGCGGGTGGTTAAAAATAAAATTTTTTGACAATGATACCCTTGCAGGCCTTCTGGAGCGCTTCGGCTTAAGCTATGATTAGATAATATCAAACATTGCAAGGAATCTTTGTCGATGAAACGGACCTTATCGAGTGTATTCGTCTTGTTGTTCTGGTGTACTGCCACGGCGGCCAGCTTGCCATCGGGGATAGATAAACTAATCAATCAGGTCGATCCGGCCATCAATATTGGCGTTGAAGTATTTGATTTAACAAGCAATAAATCACTTTATACCCGAAACCATCATCGCGCTTTTATTCCGGCAAGCAACATGAAGATATTTTCCGATGCGGCGGCCTTGATGCTTCTCGGCCCTGATTACCAATTCAATAATCAACTCAGTACGGATGGCACACGGATACAAAATGCGGTGCTTAAAGGCAATCTTTATTTGCATCTGCCGGGCGACCCCTCTTTTGATCATCAACAATTAAAAACATTATTGACTTCGTTAAAGGATTGGAATATTAAACGCATTCAGGGCAACGTCATCATTGACAGTGCTCATAGTGCTATTCACCCTTATGCACCGGGTTGGATGATTGAAGATTTGGCCTACAGTTACGGCGCACCGATAGCGCCACTGATTATCGACACCAACAGAGTCACCATCACGGTCAACCCGGCAGCAGCTGCAGGTAAACCTGCCATTGTTGAAATCAGTGATAAAAGTGCCTCTATCACCCTGAACAACCAGGTCAAAACAAAAGCCCGCATCAAAGGCTGCGGTGTCGATTTTTCAATGGACAATAACAACCATCTGACTTTAAAGGGCTGCATTGGAAGAGGACAATGGGCCATTCAACAACGCATGGCCATTCGTAATCCCTTGAACTACACACAAGCACTGATCAAAAAACAATTAGCAGAACTTGCTATCCAACTGGATGGCGAGGTAGCTCTCGGCAAAGCCCCCAAAGGCACCCTGCTGATGGCCAGCAGCAGCTCAAAACCCATTAGCCAACTGATGGCTGACACCCTCAAGCCCTCGGATAACCTGTATGCAGAAAGCCTGTTTTTACACGCTGCGGCCAAATTTAAAGGGGTGCCGGTCAATTGGAGTGAGGCCCAACCCTTAATCAAACAGTTTTTGCAAAAACAAACCGGGATCGATCTCAAAAGCGCCGTACTGACCGATGGCTCCGGCTTGTCCCGTTACGATCTGTTAACGCCGAACCAAACCGTCAGGCTGCTGCAGTTTTTACACGAGCGCTTTCATTTTTCCTATGAATTCATATCGGCCTTGCCGGTCTCAGGACGAGATGGGACTCTTCAGAGACGCTTTAATAAACCGGCTCAGCAAGATGTGGTGCGGGCAAAAACCGGGACCATGAAAGGGGTTATCAGCCTTTCAGGTTATTTATATACCGCCAATGCCCATACGCTGGCCTTTGCCATTTATATTAACAATCTTCCAGGCACCCAACTCTCTGTTTCAGGACGCTATCGTTATCTGGTGGATGCCTTGTGCAGTTATCTGCTGAAACAACGACCGAAAACCGGCGTTTGGGCCAGGCTGTTTCCTCAAAAAATACGCCCCGCGTTTCAAAGTCATCGAACCCATGCTCAATTACAAAGAAAAAGACAAAGTAAATGGCGCAGACTGGAAAACAATCTGAAAAAAACATTAAAAGGCCAACCGATAAGTATTATTTACAGAGGAAAGAAATTACTCTTGAATGATAATCAAAAAGATCCCAAAGTTGTTTGGGCTGCACTACAGAATTTGAATAAAAAATATCCTTTCACTGTAGCATTGGCAAGCACATTGAAGCCATCCCTTTCAGCAGGAAAACCAATGCTCCTCTGGATTCAAACCGCCAGACAACCCCAAAGTTCAGGAAGAATATGGACAATTAAGGAAACCGCCTATAAAGAATAATTCCCGCGCCTTGTTTATTAAGACTACTAATCAATTCCAAAGAGGCGGGAGAAGCAAAAGAGAATGACCTCATCAGTTAGCACGATCTGCTCCCTTCTTCCTTGAGGGCTACCCTGTGGACAGATCTCTGTATAAATTCCAATCGTCACTTATTTATTAACGGCTGGCTCTTCAGGGCTGTCCCATCAGAATTGATTTGAAGCTAATCAGTTAGCACGATCTGCTCCCTTCTTCCTTGAGGGTTACCCTGTGGACAGATCTCTGTATAAATTCCAATCGTCACTTATTTATTAACGGCTGGTTCTTCAGGGCTGTCCCATCAAAATTGATTTGAAGCTAATCAGTTAGCACGATCTGCGCCCTTCTCCCTTGAGGGCTACCCTGTCGACAGATC
>JAGXGR010000044.1 GCA_024636645.1 Legionella sp. | reverse complement strand
TTTGACTGTAGCAGCTTAAGGTGGTTTGCTACCTGCACCTGATTGCCGATAGCGAGGGACCTACCCTCATCGTCTGTGCAGCATTGCCCGAAGTCTTCCTTTTCTCCGTGCATTCGTGGCACACTAGCCCGTAAGGAGCGATAGCGTATTACGGGTATCCCATCTTCAAAAAAAACATTTTCCAAATGCTCATTGCAATTCCGGTACAGGGTATATTTGTATTTATCTGAAACCTTACTAAACTTATCCTTAACTGATAAGAAAAAATACAAACAAGAATGGGGATCGAATCATGAGCGAGAGGACAGAGGATGTGCCTGTTGAGCAGCAATCTGGCAGGCAGCAATTTAGTGACTTTTTATCTTTAAGCAAGCAATACATCAAATTGCTGCGGTTTGAGAACAAGCTCTCTGCTGAGAAAATCATCGCTTTAAATCAATTGCCTACGACTAAAGTAGAGGTTAATTATAGTGTCGATAAATTAGAGGATGATCTCTATGAAATACCGCTAACCGTTGAAGCCACGGGATTAAGCGATAACCAGGAATTATTTAAAGCAGAATTAACCTATGCTGGTGTTTTTAAGGTCATTAAGGAGGATCAACGGATATTACCCGTGTTGTTCCTTGTCGAGTGCCCGCATTTATTATTTCCTTTTGCCCGGCAAATCATCTGCACGACCGTTCGTGAAGCAGGTTATCCGAGTATATTTATAAATCCAATAGATTTTGCCTCTATTTATCTTAAAAAAGCAGAGGAATTAAAAAACAAAACAGAAAAAAAATAATTTGAGGTTTTAATATTATATGAGCAAAGAAAAATCAGTATTTAATCAAATCATTGAAGCATTAAGAAGATCCTTTTATTTTCTAGTGCTCTTTTCAGTGTGCATTAATATTCTGATGCTGACCGTACCGCTCTATATGCTGCAAATTTATGATTATGTATTAACCAGCCAGAGTGTCGACAGCTTGCTGTTTTTAACCTTCATTGCAGTATTCGCCTTAGTTATCTTTGGTCTGCTGGATGTTGCGCGTTCACGCATGCTTGTAGTTATCAGCGGTTGGCTGGATATGAACATCAGTCCACGGGCCCTTGAAAAAAGTGCTGATGAAATATTACAGGGACGCAGCTATGGCGGACAGGCTTTAAGGGATGCGGCGGAATTGCGTAACTTTATTGGCTCGCCTTCCATTTTTGCTTTGTTTGATGCACCTTGGGTCCCTATTTATATTCTGGTGATTTTTTTATTGCATCCGGTCCTGGGTTTTATTGCCAGCTTTGGTGCTGTGCTTTTATTTATTCTAGCCATCTTGAATGAATTGCTGACCAGAAAGTTACTCACAGAAGCCGGTCAGCATAACATGCTGTCACAACGTCATGTTGATCTGAGCTTGAGAAATGCTGAAGTGATCCAGGCCATGGGGATGATGCCTGCCATTGTCGACCTTTGGCATAAAAAAAGCAAAAACGCCGTGGCTTTAACTGCACAAGCCAGCAAAAGAGCGGGGCTGATTACCTCTCTTTCAAAATTCTTAAGACTGGTCTTGCAAATCATGATGCTCGGTGTTGGCGCTTATTTGGTCATAAACGGTGCGATTACTGCCGGGGTCATGATTGCAGGAACCATTTTATTATCACGCGCTCTGGCGCCTGTTGAGCAATCTATTGTGGTTTGGAAGCAATTACAATCCGCTTTACAAGCCTATCAACGCCTTAAGACACATTTTGAAAAGGAGACGCCACGGACGGCCGGGATTCAGCTGCCAAAGCCTGTGGGCGTCATTACTTATAATAATGTTTATTATACGCTTCCTGAATTGAAAAAGCCGATTATTACCAAGGTTTCAATGCAACTCAACCCCGGAGAAATACTCGCCATGGTTGGCCCCTCTGGCTCAGGTAAATCCACACTGGCACGATTGATGGTTGGCGTCTGGAAACCCAGTTCTGGAAGTGTACGCTTAGACGGCGCGGATGTTTATACCTGGGATAGACCTGACTTTGGTTTGCATATCGGTTATTTGCCACAGGAAGTGCAACTTTTCGCAGGAACGGTAAAAGAAAACATTGCCCGCCTGCAAGACATAGACGATGAAGAAGTCGTCAAGGCCGCTCAACTGGCTGGCGCGCATGAGCTGATTTTAAAGTTTCCTCAGGGCTATGATACTGAAATCAATGCAGGAACATTTAATTTATCCGGAGGGCAGCAACAACGTTTGGCACTGGCACGTGCGCTCTATAAAAACCCGCAGGTCATGGTACTGGATGAACCGAATTCACACCTTGATACCGAGGGTGAAATGGTTTTAATGAGAACACTGTTGACTTTAAAGGAACAAGGAAAAACCATTTTCATTATTTCACATCGTTCATCACTTTTAAGACATGTCGATAAAATTGCGCTTATGGTAGATGGCAGCCTTAAATTAATAGGACCAAGAGATGACATTCTGGCAAAACTTAAAGAAATCGCTTCGCAGCAGGTTTCCCAAAGAAAGCAAAAGATGGAATAAGAGCGACAAGGGACAGACTGCTGTAGAGGATAGTGCAGAGGAAAGTATCCATAAACCGCTAATCCGGCCTATTGTGGTTTTTGGACTGATTGCCATTATCCTGTTTTTTGGGATCTTCGGTCTCTGGTCTGTTATCGCCAAAATTGACTCGGCCGCTGTTGCTGAAGGCTTTATCACAGTAGAAAGCAATCGCAAAACCATCCAACATCTCGAAGGCGGTATTGTGCGCAATATTTTTGTCAAGGAAGGTGAGGAGGTCAAATCCGGACAACCTTTAATGAAGCTGGATGATACTCAGGCCAATGCTTCTCTTGAAATTTTACAGTCTCAACTCAATGAATTAATGGCAGAAGAAGCACGTTTAGTAGCCGAACGTGATGGGGACAAAGCCATTGAATGGCCTGAGGCATTAAAAAAACAACAGGACAAACCCGGCATTAAAAAATTACTCAAAAGCCAGCAGGCCATTTTCATCAGCAATAAAAAAACCATTGTAGGCCAGGTAGAGATATTAAAACAACGCATCGGCCAACTGGAAAAAGAAATCGATAGCCTTAGAGCTCAAACCGTTTCTCAATCGAAACAACTGGAATTGATTGAAGAAGAAATAGTGGCCGTGGCTTACCTGGAAAAGAAAAAATTAATCGAGCGCTCCAAACTGCTTGCTTTGCAACGAGAGGCGGCCAGATTAGAGGGTAATCGCGATGAGCATTTAGGCTTAATTGCCAAAACCGAACAAAAAATTGGCGAAACCAAACTACAAATCATTACTGTCACGGATACCTATCTACAAGAAATTCTAACCCGTTTACGCGAGATTCAAGGAAAATTGGCCGATCTGCATGAACGCTTCCATGCCACTAAAGATATCCTGTCACGGACGCTGATAACAGCACCTCAGTCTGGTAGAGTACTGGATTTAAAACAACATACTATCGGAGGAGTAGTAAGACCTGGCGATGCTATTTTAGATATTGTACCAAGCCAGGATCAGCTGATCATTGAAGCACGGATCAATCCTCTGGATATTGATATCGTCCATGCAGGGCTTGAGGCATCCATTCGCTTGACGGCATTAAAGCAACGGTATACGCCAATACTTACTGGTGAGGTTATTCATGTTTCTGCAGACCGGTATATTGACCAGAATACACAACAACCCTACTTTAAAGCATTCGTCACTATCGATGCAAAAGAGGTGGCTAAAATTCGTGGTTATAACCTTTATCCAGGTATGCCGGTCACTGTGATGATTGTAGTCGATAAACGATCGCCTCTGAGTTATTTTATGTCGCCAATTTATCAGAGTTTCTGGCAGGCGTTTCGTGAGCAATGAACCGCCGCCAATCGGCTTGGGAAGAAGCTTGTAAAGGAGCCATATACTATAAAAAATATTGACTTACGCTATAATGACTTGCAAAAAACCTATTAACCAGCTTTAATTATAAATGTAACTATCTTTCAGGGAGAAAGGAATGTTTAGCGAAGATTTTCATACCATTATATTTGCCCAGATGTTTGGACTGTATCTGTTTATTATGGCCATCATTATGCTCTCCAAAGCACAGTACTACAGAACGATGATCAGTAATGTACAAGCTGCCGGCGGCAACATTGTTATTGCGGGCGCTATTGGATTAATGCTGGGATTGTTTCTGGTAACTGTACATAATAACTGGGTCTGGGATTCTGATGTCATTATTACACTTTTTGGTTGGCTTATTCTGATTAAATCAATTTTATGGTTAGGCTTTCCAGAATGCATGCTTCGATGCACCAAGAAAGTGTATGATGGACCTGCTTATTATATCATTCTGGTCATCGTGGCCATTTTAGGTATTATTTTAATGATGAAAGGGTTTCATGCCTTTGTCGATTGGAATCCTTTAACCGCTTTTTAAGTATTAACTTCTGAATACAAGGTGGGCAAGCAGCCCACCTTTTTTTGTGCTTTAAGTCAGGGTGCGGCATTTGAAAATGCATCCATCTCCAGACAATAGCTATTAATCTGCTGAATCAATGGAAAATCTTCCAATAAAAAATCAAAGCGTTGGGCGTTAAATACCTGGGGGATAAGACAAATATCCGCCATTGACACGCTGTTGCCATAACAGAGCGGCTGTGTTCTTTTGATTTGACCGAGCTTGGTTTCAATGGCTGTGAAGCCCTCATTCAACCAATGGTGATACCAGTCAGTGATCTGTGTTTCATCGGCCTTGAACTGCTGTTTTAAACGCTTCAATACCCTGAGATTATTGAGTGGATGAATGTCAGAGACTATCATTTGCGATAGCATCCTTACTGTGGCCCGAGCTAGAGGATCGGCCGGTAAAAGCGGCGGTTCAAGGACCGTTTCTTCCAGATATTCTATAATCGCCAGAGACTGAGTCAACACCGCCTCGCCGGTATCCAATGCCGGCACCAGGCCTTGAGGATTTAAGGCACGATAAGCAGGCAAATGCTGTTGCCCGCCCTCATTGACCAGATGTACCTCCATTTTATCATAGCTCACCCCTTTCAAATTCAGGGCGATTCTGACGCGGTAGCTCGCGGTTGAGCGAAAATAGTCATACAGCTTTATCATTTTTCACTCTGGTAGGCTTCAACGGTTTGATCGATGGCACCAAAAAGGCTATTGGATTTATCATCCAGCATTTCAATACGCACCCTGTCGCCAAAGCGCATGAATGCTGTACTGGCTTTGCCTGACTCGATGATTTCAAGCATTCTGCGCTCGGCAATGCAGGAAGAGCCCTTGCTGCGATCCACGTTAGATACCGTTCCGGAACCAATGATCGTACCGGCGGCAAGCTTGCGTGTTTTGGCGGCATGCTTTATCAGCTGCGGAAAATTAAAAGTCATGTCTTTACCGGCATCAGGCTCGCCAAACAGTTCGCCATTCAAATGGCTGCGCAACGGCAAATTCACCGTTTTACCATCCCAGTGCTGGCCTAATTCATCCGGTGTAATGGCCACCGGTGAAAAGGCACTGGCGGGTTTTGAGTGAAAGAAACCAAACCCTTTGGCCATTTCCCCTGGAATAAGATTGCGTAAGGAGACATCATTGACCAGCATCAATAATTTAATATGCTGGCCGGCAGCTTGTTCATCAACCGCCATGGGGACATCATCTGTAATGACTGCAATTTCCGCTTCAAAATCAATGCCGTAACTTTCTTCTGCAACAATAATAGGATCAAACGGGCCTATAAAGCTGTCGGAACCGCCTTGATACATTAGAGGGTCCGTCCAGAAATTTACGGGCATTTCCGCACCTCTGGCCTTTCTAACCAGCTCCACATGATTGACATAAGCACTGCCGTCCGCCCATTGATAAGCGCGCGGCAGAGGCGATGCCATTTGCGCTGGATCAAAATCAAAGCTGTCATTTAAAAGATCATCATTGAGTTGCTGATAGACCTCTTGCAAGGCCGTTTCACATTGCGGCCAATGATCCAGTGCATATTGCAGGGTCTTTGCAATCTCAGGAACAACAATCGCGCGGGTTAGCGCGCGATTGACTACACATAAAATGCCGTCGCGATCAGACTGCGATTTTAAACTGGCTAATTTCATAAATCTTATCCTTGTTTGGGCTGTTTCAATGCACCACGTCGGATTTGATCGCGCTCAATGGCTTCAAATAAAGCCTGGAAATTGCCTTCGCCAAACCCTTCGTTACCCTTACGTTGAATGATCTCAAAGAACACGGGACCAAAGGTATTTTCAGTAAAGATTTGCAGCAATAAACCTTTTGAAGGATCTTGTTCTCCATCCATTAGAATATGCTTTTCTTGCAATTGTCCAAGTTTTTCCTGATGCCATGGAATGCGATTTCCAAGCAGTTCATAATAGGTATCTGGAACATCGAGAAATTTAATCTCCTTCTCTCTCAATATTTGTATCGTGTAATAAATGTCATCCGTACTTAAGGCAATGTGCTGAATGCCCTCGCCTTGATACTCATGAAGAAATTCTTCTATCTGCGAGTGATCATCTTTGGATTCATTCAGAGGAATCTTGATTTTATTGCAAGGACTGGATAGCGCTCGGCTGGTTAATCCAGTCATCTGTCCTTCAATATTAAAAAAGCGAATTTCTCTGAAAATAAATATCGACTTATAAAATTCTGCCCATTTATCCATGTTGCCACGATAAACATTATGGGTTAAATGGTCAATGGCCACCAGGCCGCTGTCCTTGACAGCTTCAGCCTGCTGTTTATTCCATTGATTCGCAAAAGGGCGAAGATCTTCATCAACAAAATAGATCACACTGCCGCCAATGGCTTTAATTGCCGGCAAACGGTGGTTTACAGATGCGCTGTCTTCAAAGGCTTCTGCCCCCTGTCCCAAGGCATATTCATAAGCCTGTCGTGCATTTTTGACCTTAAAACCCATGGCACAGGCACCAGGGCCATGGATTTTTGCATGCTCTGCTGCCTGACAATTGCCCTCGGCATTCACAATAAACTGAATATCACCTTGTTGATATAAACTGATATCAAGATCGTTATGGGTCGCGGCTACCGAAAAACCCATATGCTTGAACTGTTCATCGAATGCGTTTTTATCAGGGCCTGAAAACTCAAGAAAGGCAAAGCCATCGAGTTCACAAGGGTTTTCATTGGATATATCATACATAAGAACGGCTCCTTGTTATTTTTATCGTATTGATCCCGTGGGGTGCTGCCTATTTTTCAGAAGGCTGAACTAACATTAAACCATCTGCAATCGGCAATAAACTGATAAACACCCTGTCATCATTTTTAATTCTTTCATTCAATTTGCGAATTTCCCGAGTCTGGCCGCCTGTTTCATCATCATCAATGACTTTGCCTTCCCAAAAAACATTATCAATAGCAATTAAACCCCTGGGCTGAACCAGTTTCAAAGCCAGTTCATAATAATTGCAATAATTGGTTTTATCTGCATCAATAAAAATAAAATCAAAGCGATGCTGCCAGCCCTCATCGAGCAAGCGATTCATCGTATCCAGCGCAGGCCCCAGTTTTAAATCAATTTTATGATCCTGCTCGGCTTCTTTCCAGTAAGGATAAGCCACTTTTGTCCATTCTTCACTGACATCACAGCTTATCAGCTTGCCGTCCTCCGGAAGCGCCATGGCCATGGCCAATGCGCTGTAGCCGGTAAAAGTACCCAGTTCGAGAACGTTTTTGGCAGACATCAAACGTAACAGCAGTTGCATGAACTGCGCCTGCTCAGGCGCCACCTGCATAATAGCCAACTGCATGGTCGAGGTTTCCTGTCTCAAAGCATGCAATACCGGATGCTCTCGCAAGGACACATCCAGCATGTAGTCATATAGTTCCGATGTCAATGACAAATGCTTCATAACAGTTTCTCTTGCGCTATGGCGTCTGCAATGGCGTTGGTCGGCATATCTTCGGCCTCCGAGCGTTTAAAAATTTCCATCAAAGAACAGTGGATACTATCAATTTGCTGGTTTACTTCCAGTTCAGGCGTGTTCAGGTATTTGCTGGCGGCATAAATTAAACCACCGGCATTGATAACATAATCAACCGCAAATAAAATGCCTTTGTCATGCAGCACTTTTCCATGATAGGCATGCGCCAACTGATTATTGGCCGCACCGGCAATGATGGCCGTTTGCAGTTGATTTATCGACAAATCATTGATCACCGCGCCGAGGGCACAAGGTGCGAAAACATCACAAGGGATTTTATGAATCAGATCGGTGCTGACTGCCGCCGCTTTAAATTGTTTAACGGCTTTATCTACTGCCGCAGGATTGACATCTGAAACTGTCAGCCTTGCACCCTCATCACTTAACAGGCGCGCCAGTTCGTAGCCTACATGCCCCAGGCCCTGAATCGCCACATGGACACCTTGTAAGTTGTCTTTGGACATTTTATAACTCACTGCAGCCTGGATGCCACGCAAGACACCCAAAGCAGTAAAGGGTGAAGGATCGCCATTATGCTGAGAAAGACTGGCAACATGATGGGTATGCTCATTAATAATATCCATATCACTCAGTTCTGTGCCGCTGTCTAAGGCCGTAATGTAACGTCCATTCAACTCATTGACGAACTCGCCAAAGGCATGCATATAAGCGGTTCTGTCAAACGCGCCGGAGGGCTTGATAATCACCGCTTTTCCCCCTCCCAAAGGCAAATTAACCGAAGCGGCCTTAAAACTCATGCCTCTGGCCAGACGTAAGGCATCTTTGATGGCCGAGCTTGTATCCGGGTATTCAATAAAGCGACATCCGCCCAGTGCCGGACCTAATTTTGTGCTGTGGATAGCCACAATGGCTTTCATCCCGGTCTTTGGATCCACCTTGAAATGCAGATCACCAAAGCCCCTTGCCATGGCATAATCAAGAAAATTATTTTCATCAACAAGGTCATTATTGTTCATAATATTATCAAGGGACATCATTCAGGCTACTCCCAATAAAATTTGCTTTAATTTATAGACTTTTTCTGCCATTAAATCAATTAGAATGGGAACATATTGATAAACTATTCAATGGAATGCTCGCATCTTGAAGCCGAATAGGTATAAACTTAGTCTTAATTGATCGCAGCAGGAGACTCTTATGAAAAAACTGGGCGCATTACTGATGGCTTTAGCTCTCACCCCTTTAGCTTATGGAGCAGATAAGCAGCCAGACTTTCTTCTTGATAAAATTGCTTTTCAAATGTCTGCCAGACAATGGGTCACAACCAATACGGCTTTATTAACGGTCAATATTAATGCCACGCTGGATAATGCCAATCTGGTCAAAGCCCGCAATGATATCATGGCGCGTTTATCAAAAATTGCTAAAGGCGAATGGCATATTACAGATTTCAAGCGTTCTCAGGACAGCTCGGGCCTTGAAAAACTCTTTGTAAAAGCCGAGGCCCGTGTCGGACAGGAGAGTTTGACAAACATCTATCAGAATGCCAAATCAGTCAGTCAACCCGGAGCAAAATACAGCATTGCCAACATTGCATTCAAGCCCAGCCTTGAGGAAACCCAAGCCGTTCGCGCAAAGGTTCGCGAGCAACTGTATCAACAGGTGAGCGATGAAATCAAACGCATCAATCAGCGGTATGAAGCGCAGAAATACAGCCTTTCCCAGCTGATGTTTATTGAGGGTGATGAAGGGATACAACCCAAGGCACGTGAAATGACCACCATGATGATGGCTGCAGCCTCCTCACCCGCTGTCACTGTCAGCAATGAGATCACGATGACTGCGATGGCAGAGGCGGCCTCCAACAGGACCAGGGGAGACTGAATTGCTGTCGATAGAACAAGTCATTGGACATCGGGGGGCCTGTGCTTACGCCCCTGAAAATACCATGGCTTCATTTAATAAAGCGTTGAACCTCGGTTGTCATTTTATAGAGTTCGATGTCATGTGTTCTGCAGATGGCGAGCCCTTTGTCTTTCATGATAACAACCTGAAGCGAACGAGCAATGGACGCGGTGAATTCGGCAAGGTTGAAGCCAGTTATATTGAAACCCTGGATGCAGGAAAATGGTTTTCCCGGCATTTTAAAGGTGAAAAAATACCCCATTTTCGCGATGCGCTGAAGTGGCTGGCTTTTTCTGACGTGCAGGCCAATATTGAAATTAAACCCTATCCAGGGACTATCGAACAGACCACCGTCAGTGTTTTGAGTCACATCAACCGTTATTGGCCGCATAACAAGCCCTTGCCGTTGATATCCAGTTTTGAATGGGAGGCGTTAACGCTGACCCGCTCCATTGCCCCGGAAATGCCCTTAGGGTTGTTACTGGATAAATGGACCGACGACTGGCTGGCCATGGCAAAGCAGATTGACTGCATTTCCATTCACCTGAATCGAAAAATTCTGACACAAGCGCGTGTTCAAGCCATGAAGCAGGCGGGCTATCTTGTGCTGTCTTATACAGTCAATCGAAAACGTCAGGCTGCTAAATTATTTGATTGGGGCGTTGATGCCATTTTTTCTGATTACCCTGATTTACTCGCATGAATCGATTAATTATTTTTTTAAGTTGTTTTCTGTCACTCAGCCTGGGATGGGCTAAACCCGTCGATATTGTCTTATGGCATGCCATGGCCGGTCATTTAGGCAAAGGCGTCCGCCAATTGGCCGATGGTTTTAATGCCGAGCAGAGTGAATTCAGGATCAGGCCGGTTTACAAAGGCGACTATATAGAAACCTTAACCAGTTTTGCCGCGGCGTTTAGAGCACAGCAACCGCCGGATATGGTTCAGGTTTTTGAGGTGGGTGCGGCGACCATGATGGCGCCTGAAGGGGTTATCAAGCCTGTTGGGCAGTTGATGAAAGAACAGAATCTGCACCTGCCTGATGCGGATTTTATTCCGGTTGTGCGTGATTTTTACAGTAAAAAAGGCCAGCTGATGGCCATGCCGCTGAATCAATCCGCGCCAACACTTTATTACAATGCAGATATATTGAAAACACTCGGCTATGATGGCTCCAATTTCCCAGCGACCTGGCAAGCCTTGGAAGTTCTTGCCGAAAAACTGAAAAAAGCCGGATATCACTGCGCTTATACCAGTGCCAATCCCTCATGGATATTGATAGAATCTTATCTGGCACTTCACAATCTGTCTGAAACCGCTCAAAATCCCTTGCGTGCGGCCTATGATTACCCGCAACTTACCTCACATCTTGCGCGTTTAAAACGCTGGCAAAAACAGGGTTATTTTCGCTATGGCGGACGGCTGGATGATGCCACTGTGTTGTTTACCAGCGGAATCTGCCCCTTGTTTAGCCAGTCCTCCGGCAGCTTTAACAGTTTGACCACTATGGTTGATTTTGATTTAGGGATAGCCCCTATGCCTCTGGATCTCAAAGCCAGTCAGAAACGCTATTCCAATGTCGTCGGCGGTGCTGCCATTTGGGTGGTGTCCGGCCGCACAGCACGCAAGGAAAAAGGCATCGCAGAATTTCTTGTCTATTTAAGCCGGCCCCAGGTCCAGAAACGCTGGCATGAGCATAGTGGCTATTTGCCAGTTGGCTTGACCGGCATATACTCCCCACTGGCTTTAGCCAGCCAACACCCGGCCTTAAAGCTGGCCAGAATTGACCTCGCACCCCAACGGCAACACGGCTTCAAACCCAACAATAATATTCCACAAAACCAAATCAGAATGGTCAACGACGAGGCGCTTGAAGCGCTCTTCGCCAACTTGAAAACGCCTGAAAAAGCGGTAAAAGATGCCGTAGTACAGGCTGACCATTTGGTTCAGCGTTATCTTAGAAATACACAGTAAATAAAAGATCATTGCTCTGACCAGCAGGATACCGTAGGAAACAAGACACGGTAATCCGAGCCGCGACCGTGAGGGCTGAGGTATCGTCACCTTTTTTGTTCACTTTGTTATTCCCTGACGGTCTTGGCTCCGATATTTACGCAGATATTGTGCATTTAAATGCAATCGCCATGGGTGATTTTTCACGGTTGTCACATAAAATTGATAAATTTGCGTAGGTTGGGCCTTGGCCCAACAAATTAATTCATTTCTCAACAATATTTGCATGGTGGGTGGAATTGTTGGGCCAAGGCCCAACCTACTTCGTCACCCTTTTTATTCCCTGACGGTCTCGGCTCCGATATTTACGCAGATATTGTGCATTTAAATGCAATCGCCATGGGTGATTTTTCACGGTTGTCACATAAAATTGATAAATTTGCGTAGGTTGGGCC
>JAGXGR010000043.1 GCA_024636645.1 Legionella sp. | reverse complement strand
GTAATTAACATCGTAACAACGTTATTTTGTTGCGTAAACTCACTGGCACTTTGATAGGTGACCAACACTGGCATCTGCACCCGCCAGGAGAATCGCCCATTCAATATTCCTTTTTCAAGAATAATTGGTGCACGGGTTGCTACTGCAGAAACAATAAGCTTTTTGGCTTTTACCGCATCAAGATTGTTTGAGCTTTGCAAAGCATTTAAAAACTGGCTCCAGCCACTGGGTGTAAAAAATCCTGACGATGCTTGTAACTCATCCCTGTAGTTTACAAAATTATAGGAAAAGGCTGCAATTGCCGCTTGGTTGGCCCATTGCAATACAGCAGAATCTGATTGATTAGGCTCATTTAAAGGAAATAAAGGCGTGATGCGGCCATTAATGCTGGTTGCAAAATATTTGGGTATAGGAGGATGAGTGATAATAAAAACCAACAACGAAGCCAATAAAATATTTGCAACAATGGAGATCAAAAGTGTTAACAGCACTTTTCGCTGGCTATCTTTATAAAAAGTGTTTCTCAGTGTGACTGCTGTCAAGGCGTCTTCTGCCATATTACCCTCTGATTATTGTGGTATAACCTTTACTTGATTATCATTAATTTCAGGATCTGGTGCAAGTAATGCCTGCGATGATCTATTTGGTGTCAGCATAGGCGTTAGCTTCGCTGGTGGAGTAATACCATTTGTTGAGTAAAAATCACGAGCAGGAAGATTAATATAGGAAAAGTACACCAGAACGCCCAGAATAACATTCACAACAAGTGAAATGAATAGCATTGTACTTAGCTGTCTGTATGTCTTGACATAAAAAAACTTACTGCTTTTTATGGTATTCCAAGCCTGTATACTCATTCTAACCTCATCATTTAACGGCCCTTCTAAAGCTAATTTCTACCCTCGAGTTTGGTGAGCCGTCGCCACCCGCCAATGAACTTATTATAGGTTTATCACTTGCTAAACCTTGTGTAAAGATAAATCGGCTATCGATACCCTGCGACCATAAATAATCACCGACGGCTCTTGAGCGAGTTAACGTTAAAGCTTTTTCACGATGAAAAGACAGGTATTTACTGCTGTAAGTCGTTACTGTTACAGCAACTTTACGAAATTGCTTTAAATAACAAACCACATTATTTAACAAACCGTAAGAAGCCCATTTCAAGTGGGGACTTTGATTGGTAAAAAGCATGGCCGATGGAATGCTGATGAGGTAATTCTGACCGATGCTAATCACTCTGATGCCGTTCTTATTAAAATCTGCCTGCATGGCTATAATTGCCTTGTCAGAAGCGCCATACACCTTGCATGGTAAATCGGGTGTCTCTGTCCTGGAAGCGGCCTTTGTTCGATGACAAGCACTCAATCCAAGTAAAGCTGACAAGCCGGCTACTAGCAACATGGAGCGTAAGAAACTTGCAGATGCTAATTTCACTTACTGTCCTCAAAAATTAATATATTATTATTATTTATCTATACTAACTGACTTATATCAAAATAAAAACAGAGAAATCATTATGATACAATATTTTTTTAAAACAGATACATTTAAAACAATTTCAGTTTACTAAAAATAATCACCGGCATGTTATTGATTACAAATATTCCAAACAAACAGACTATAACCTGAATGACTGGATCACTTAAAGAAGGGATGTATGTAAATTTTGAAAAAAAGATGTAAATTCTGAAGCAGGGGATGAAGACCCTGCTTTTTTTTCTGACTTAGAACAAGTCTTCTGTTCCTTCACTTGACTTCTCTCTTTGATCATTTATATGAGCCATCAGTTCTCGGGTCATTTCAGTCAACTCCTCTGAATCAAGAGTATCCCGCTCTGCAGGAGGGTAATTGGTAGCTATTTGAAAATCCTTAATCAATTCATTGGCCACGGTTCCAGCATATTTATCCTTGGCTCCAGCCAGACGTTCAATACCCATAATAAGATTTCGCGCTTCATTGATTGCTAATAAAGGTTCTTTAAAAGACGCCTTATCGCTTGCCAAAATAGATGGAACGCCTTCTGGTTGAATTAAACGACTGAAAATAGTTATTTCACCTTCCGATTCTTCTTCAATAATTTCCTCAACCGGCTCTGGTTCATTATAGCCATGGTAAGCCAGCAAAGCAGAAACACCTCGCTCAATGGGATCAGCCCCGGTCGCTTCTTTAAGTGATTTACTGATAAGACTTATCTCTTCACTTTCGATAACCTTGTTAATGGCTAAATTACCGCTTTGCAATATGCTCTGGAAATGACCTAATTGCTTTTGTAACTTGGCAATAAAATCATCGGGGGGGCCTTCAACTTTGAGAAATTGGTTGATCTTTAATTTCTTAACCGGTTCTGGATTAGCATAAAACATTCGGGCACGAACGATAGTGGATTTAAAGAAAATATGCGCCTCACCTTCGGTTTGTTCTTTCAAATCCAGAAGATCAATCCGAGCTCTTTTTTCAAAGGAAGAACTTTTTGTATCCATGTAACTATTGGTCATGCTGGTCTCTTTGGTCTGAAATGAATCGACCTTGGTGACATACGCCTCGCCTGCGGTTTTGGTAAAGAAATCCCAGGTTTCTACAGGGTCCTCCAGCTTCATACAAATCTTAATATTGGTATTCGCACCAATTGACGCGGCTTCTTCTTTTGATGCTTTTTGGAAAGCAGGTAAATCCTGTCCGGCAAAAATGGCAGAAAATCCTAATGAACGGGCCTGGGCAGGCACGACTGCAAAACCTTGTACGGCGTAATAACCATACTCATCGAGAATGCATATGTAAGGCGTAGGGGAGTTCGTTGGCTTGCGTTCAATCACATCACGATAATCCCCTCTACTTCTTCACCAAGCCCTGCGGCCATCATTGCCTTCAGTGAAGAGACGATGACTTTACCCAGGTTGGATAATTCATCAGGCGATTTCTCAAGAGCCGGCAACAGCACCACAAGAATTCGCCGATTTAAGACCACATCTTTAAAATCTACTTCAGCGAGATTGGTACGGATGATATGACCGTAGGTATCCGCCAGGGATGAAAAGCTTCGAACCAACTGCATGGTAATAAAACCATGCTGCTCCAGAACCTGTGAAACCTGTTTGCCCTTTTTTTCCTTGTTATAGCCTGGCAAGGTACCCAGATAGTTTCTCAGGGGATCTGTAACCAGTTTAGGGATGGATTCAATGTTAATACTTTCCTGATCATCACGCGGGAATATTTTGTCAATGACAATGGATTCCAGACGGTATAAATCAAAATAATTACGAATGGAGTTTGCGTCAAGAAGAATAGCGCCTTCATCACGCATATACACTAATAGACGCATCAAGGCTTCAACGAAAGCAATGGCGCGCCCCTTCCACATGTCACCATCACCAGACTGGCCGGAAGAGCCCATCAAACTCACTACCAACTGAGTTAACATGCTTGATGAGCCCTGACAGAAAGGATTTAAGGTATTTGAAAGTCTTTTTTCCTGAGGTCCGACAATATCTCTGGCGCCTGTCATAAAGTTAATGACCAACAGATCATCTTCTCTACCCATGCTGCGAACCATTGAAAATACTTTGGCATAGAGGCTGTTATCGCCCTTACCATCAACATAGATAAATCCGCTGCCTTGCACCAAAGCATTATAAGCCAATGAAACCAAAGCTTCCGTTTTACCGCTACCCGTAGAACCAAATATCAGAGCATGCGTTCTGAGATCGTCATTACCAAACCATAATTCCTCGTTCGTCTTGCGATCATTGCCAAAAAAAGCAATACCTCTGGCAATATTGGGTGTCCTTATACCCGGTTTAAGATCGTTATAATCTTTAGCTTTGCAAATTTGAGGCAATCGGAAAGGCAGTGTTTGTCTTTTTGTATAGGAATAGAAGAAACAACCAATACCGATAAGAAGCAATACGGTCGATACTTCCGATATGTAAAAGGAAATAGCCGCCATCGATAATAATACAATGGAAATATTTGTAGGATCACTAAAAAAATCTGATATTCTCTGACCCAGTGTTCGGGTATCCCTTAATAACTGGGTAGGATCCATTTCATGACGTGAATCAATACCGCGCATCATGGCTCTAACTCCTGCATTTGTTTAGGCGTCAGTTTGACTTGTTTGACCGCAATCTCCAGTGCACGAATGGCCTCATCAATCATCGGCATTAATGAACGTCTGCCCATTTGTTTTTCTGCCTTCCAATGAGCAACAGGCCCGCCGACTTCTGAGTATGGGGTTTGTCTGCCGACGCAATTCAACATATACCACAAACGCCTGTCAATGGGTTTTAACCATAAAAATTCGGAAGAGGGCACTACTCCATCATTTCTTGCGAGTAGTAGAAGTGATGCCATAACGGTCAATGTGTAAGCATGCTTGGTGACGACTTCCTGAATCAGTTCGTTGTTTTGATATTTTTTTAGCGTAGGTAGGGCTACAGCAAAGTCCGGTTTGCCTTGAACAAAGGTTTTATCTATCGTTTCAAGAATGTGTTTTGCAGCACCTCTGTCACGACATATCCTGGCCATAAAAACTGCGGCCAAAGCCGCGACATGTGGAGCGCAGCGGTCAAAACCTTCCCAATAAGGACCAATCTGTAAGGTAAACACTCTCTTGGCATCGCCCCGACGAATCCCTGCGGTCATCTCCATTCCAGGTTCGGGATTATCAAGAAGCATGTCATCTTTTTTTAATAAATTATATTTATGAGCAAACTCCAGTGGAGACAAAGCCATAGCCCAGGGGCCCTTGTCAATATCCTGCTTGACCAAATCCTCTTTAACAACCGGCATGATAGCAGGCCAATTATATTGCTCCTGTGCTCGTAATGTTTTCATGCTATGGGCTTTTTTATACTTCAGTGTAATATTTGATTTATAAAGTACGACAGCACTTATGATCAACAATGCAACGACCGGGTAGCGAATATAATCACCTACATTGCGTGTATATTCAACAAGCATATCCCAGTTTACCGAGTTAGGATCGGCCGTTTGCATAAAAAATATTTCATTTGCTAACTGCTGACTGCCAAGAAATAAATGCACCAACTTGGCTTCCCAGATATTGATAAAGAAAACAAAGGAAACAATATATTGATGCGCCTCTTTCCAGACGATATAAATAGTGACAAACAACAGTACGATAATCCATACCGGTGTCATTGAGTTATCTGCGCCACCTTGTTGCTGTTGTTGTCCCATCGTCAGTACATCACTTATAATTAAACTACTTATATCTAAGTATATACCCAATACAGAGAATTTTGCGAGATTTTAGCAATTTGATTCATTTAGCCCTGTCAATTGATACAGCACGGTATCAAAATGGCATTAATCTTTGGCTTCGGAAGGATAAGCATTTTGCCCCAAAAAATGGCCGTTAACCACTTTTTTGCAAGCGCCCGCCAGAAAATTGATAAACCCCTGATTTATGGACAAAACGGCTTATATTATTCAGATTCAGCGATTTATCTTTTAAAGTTAACAGTTTATTACCCAATTTATCAACAGGAATCTTATCCTCCGATATATTCAAAATATCTGATTGATTCACATAAATAGCCACGTAAGCTTCATTTTGAGGATTTTCTTTTGATTTAATACTGGCTTTTACACTCTGTTCGTCTGCATAGATAGGACGGGATATCATTTGCCTGGGTAAATTGCCAACAATTTTTTCCCAGGATTGAATTTGGTTGCCCTCCGCAGCATATAGAGAAACATAGATTTCCTGTTGCCCGGCTCTTAATGCGATACGATTAGCAAGATGGGCTTCGGCTTTTGATGAGCTCTGCCCGCCTTTTGTTTGAGTTACAAAATTTTCACGTATAGTAGCAATATTTTTACCAATAACACGCAAAAAATTAGATGCATCCCAAGGACCCGTCTCCAGCATTTCATCCAAAGCGTCCAGAATTTCTTTAATTTGTTGCTCAGAGAGATCTTCTTTCATATATAGTTAACTAAAAATACATTTGCTTGAAGTATATACCCATTGCATAGTGTTTTGCTAGAAAATAGCTATTTTATAGGCATTTTGCACGATGAATGCTTCTAATGATTCATCGTGTTGATTAAAAACGGTCACGGAAAGAGATTTTAAATATTCTGGGGCGTTGGTCCTTTGTCATCAGCGAGGGTGTCTGATTTTTCCTGCGTTTCTTCTAGGGCACTCTCATTAATTACCTGATTAATTTTGCTTATACCTTGTGCTATGCATTTCAATGCCTGCTCACCTGCATCGCTGGGTCGGAAGGCTTGGATAGTTTCAATGTTGCTTATCAACTTATTCAATGGCTTTTCCAATGTCTGGTGCACAGAATCAGAGTTCGTAGAACTCGTTTTCTCAAAAAACCCTATAGATCGGCGTGTCATAAGTTATACCCCTGCAAATTTTTGTTACGCTTAGATTAGCAAACTATTTCTTAATTTTATATTCACAGCTTCAGATCTTTCACTTTCTTTACAAATAATATTCATAAGCATCTTTAATCATACATTAACTCGTCCAACGGCGTATAATCTTTGCTCGGACCACCCTGTATCAACTCATTTACCACATCAGTCATACATAATAGTCGCAAAACATTGGGTGTCACTTCATCAAAGACGACCCGTGTGCCCAGCAATGCACCTTCAGCTTCATCATAGACGGCACCGAGGCCATAACCCAAGCATAAAGAGCACAACTGATCAGCACGTTTGGTTATTGCAGGCAGCATACCAGAATCCGAAAATACTTCCTCATAACTGACAAAACGATCATTAAGATAAAATTTAGCGTTTAAATTAGCAGCAATCAAAGCCATACTTTTTGAAATATCTATATCCATTTATCGCCACCAGGGTTGAGAGGATTTGAGAGAACCGGCAAAGAAATTGCGCAACCAACGAAGAAATACCGGAACGGTAAATCCATAATGCTCAATAAGACCAAAGAAAAACGCCGATACCATAACCAGGACAGCTGTCCAAACCCTGATATGCATCAAAAATATAAAAATAGGGAAAGCGGCTCTTGCGTCGACCATAAAAAAACGGGCACTGCGCGCAGAGTCCCGCCAGTGGGTAGATTGTTCAAAACCAGCCATAGTACAGTCCGAATATAATTGTCTATATAGAAAGTATATCGCGCAGACACTTTTATGCAAGGCAGATGTGTGTATCAGGTCATTAAATTATAGGAATTTGATTAGATCATTATCTATTTTTGTGGGACAGGATCATGTCCATCGGGGATAAAGCAGTTGACCAGAACATTTGCCATATCCGGGGCGGGATTAAAATCCAGTTCAGAATCATCCGATTCTTTAGCACTTGGTTCTTTAGCAAGTGAATGTTCTAATTTAGACAAAGCTGTCAACATTTGATTTGTGCTGTCAGTCATCCCAAAATCCTTAAGAAAGCTATGTGCTTACAGGTTATCATAGCTTTCTTAAGGGAATATTAACAAAAAAAAAAGAATTTTTATTTTTTACTGAACAGCCGATAACTTAAGCCAGTTTATAGCGCTCTATACTGCTCATAATTTCATTTCGCGCCGCATCAACGCCTTCCCAACCATCGATTTTGACCCATTTACCTTCTTCCAAATCTTTATAGTGACTAAAAAAATGTTCGAGAGAGGCCAGCAAATGTGAAGGCAGGTCCGTGTAACTTTGAATGGACTCATAAAATTTACAGAGCTTGGTAATCGGCAAGGCGAGAAGCTTGGCATCAACACCTGACTCATCAGCCATTTTCAACATACCAACAACCCGGCAAGGGATAACAGCAGTACTGACCAAAGGAGTCGGTGTGATAACCAACACATCAACCGGATCACCATCCTCTGACAGCGTTTTAGGTATATAGCCATAATTGGCTGGATAATACATTGCCGTTGCCATGAATCGATCAACAAACAAAGCACCCGTTTCTTTGTCTACTTCATATTTCACCGGACCGGCATTCATTGGTATCTCAATGATAACGTTAACTTCATTAGGCACATCACGGCCAGCACTGATATTCATTAAACTCATAATCTACACCCTAGAAAAATTGAACGGGCTATTATGATAAATTTTGAGCTAAAAGGCAAAAGCATAAGCCAAAGACTTCGCAATCCAACCGACAAAAGGTATAATTATTCAGTGTAAATACAATATAGGGATAATTATGGATTGTTTATTTTGCAAAATCGTCTCAGGCGATCTGGATGCTGAGATAATTTTTGAAGATACAGAGTTGATGGTATTTCGTGATATCAATCCGCAAGCGCCAACGCATTTGCTGATTATACCAAAGCAGCATATAGCTACCATTAATGACACCGACAGCAAGGATGAGCAGCTTCTCGGCCGTATGATTTTGACAGCAAAAAAAATGGCCCGTCAACAGGAATTAAGTGATAAAGGTTACAGACTTGTTTTTAATGTGAACAAAGGTGGTGGACAAGAAGTTAACCACATCCACTTACATTTACTGGGCGGCCGTCAGATGACCTGGCCCCCTGGTTAGGATTAAATCATGCAAGAACTATATAAAAAAATATTAGAAGAAATCGGCGAAGATCCTCAGCGTGAAGGCCTTCGTGACACGCCCAGGCGCGCCGATGAGGCCTTGAGGTATTTGACCAAGGGCTACCGGGAAGATCTGGGTGAAATCATTAACAATGCCTTGTTTGAATCTGACATGAGTGAGATGGTCATTGTTAAAGATATTGAAATGTATTCCATGTGCGAACATCATCTTTTACCTTTTCTAGGCAAATGCCATATTGGCTATTTACCAAAGGGAAAAGTCATTGGATTGTCAAAAATTGCCAGAATCGTAGATTATTTTGCACGTCGTCTTCAAATTCAGGAACGTCTAACCTCAGAGATAGCGCAATGCCTTGAATCCATCACGGGAGCCCGTGGCATCGCCGTGGTTATCGAAGCAAAACATCTATGCATGATGATGCGCGGGGTTGAAAAACAAAATTCGGTAATGACAACCTCGGTTATGCTGGGAGAAATGCAAAACAATCCTTCCAGCCGAAGTGAATTTTTAAATTTGATTCGTTAATTTGTAAGAATTTACAAAACAGCAGTGGGTGTCGGGCTGTAAAACCCAACACCCATTGTCAATCTATTCGTCAGAAGCTGGTGTTGACTGCTCTGAAGCTTTTTCTTCTTGCTTCTCAGCAGCTGTTTCCTCAGAGGCTTCCTTACTGCTTGATGATTCAGTTGCCGCTTGAGGCTTATCCTTCCACTCGAGTTTGACACGTCCCTGCTTGTCTACGCCGGCAACGAACACTTCGATTTCCTGGCCTTCACTCAAGACAGATTCTACTTTCTGTGTTCTATCAGAACAAATCTGCGAAATATGCAGCAAACCGTCTTTGCCGGGCAATAAATTAATAAATGCACCAAAATCAACAATCTTTGTCACTTTACCACGATAAGTCTGACCTACTTCTACGTCCGCAATTAATGCCTTGATTTGTCTCTGGGCTTCCTCTAAAGCAGATTCGTCAGGGGAAAACAATTGTACAACACCGTTATCATCAATATCGATAGATACGCCAGTGCTTTCAATTAATCCCTTAATCGTAGCACCACCTTTACCAATGATAGTACGGATTTTATCTTCAGCAACTTTCATGGTAGTGATTCTTGGAGCATGCTTTGACAGTTCATCACGATGCTCGGCAAGGGTATTGTTCATCACTTCAAGAATATGCATTCTGCCATCCAAGGCCTGTGCCAATGCCTGCTTCATCACTTCTTCGTCTATGCCTGATATTTTGATATCCATTTGAAGTGCTGTGATACCCTGCTCGGTACCGGCTACTTTAAAGTCCATATCGCCCAGGTGATCTTCATCGCCCAGAATATCTGTCAAGACAGCAAATCTGTCGCCTTCTTTTATTAAACCCATTGCAACGCCGGCAACCGGAGATTTAAGCGGCACGCCTGCATCCATCAAAGCCAGACTCGTTCCACATACGGTGGCCATGGAGCTGGATCCATTGGATTCAGTGATATCAGAGACAACCCTTATGACATAAGGAAAATCAGCCGGATTAGGCATAACAGCCATAATAGCTCTTTTAGCCAGACGACCATGACCAATTTCACGACGTTTTGGAGATCCAACCCTTCCTGTTTCTCCCACAGAGTAAGGAGGAAAGTTATAGTGCAGCATGAAACGATCTCTTGTTTCACCACTCAGCCGGTCAAGTAATTGTGCATCGCGGTCGTTGCCCAGGGTCGCTGCAACGATAGCCTGTGTTTCACCGCGAGTAAACAAAGCTGAACCATGGGTACGATCCAGGAATGTAGTCCGGATAGCTATGGGTCTGACCGTTTTTTGATCGCGTCCATCAATTCTGGGTTCCCCTTCGAGAATACGCTCACGAACAACACGTTTTTCAAGAGAACTCATCATGTCTGCCAGAATATCCGCAGATAAATCTTCATTCTCAGAGGTTAATTTTTCAATTAAATCCTGACGAATGTCTGAAAGACGATCACGTCGCTTCTGTTTATCCTTGATCTGATAAGCTTCCGTTATTTCAGATGAAACCATGTCTTCAATACGGGATTGTAATTGCTCGTCTACTGTCTCCGGCTGCCATTCCCAGGCAGGTTTTCCGGCTTCACTAGCCAACTCTTTAATCGCTTTAATCACAACCTTCATCATTTCATGACCGTACATGATCGCACCGCGCATGACATCTTCGCTTAATTCGCGAGCTTCAGACTCTACCATCAAAATAGCATCTTCCGTTCCAGCTACAATCAAATCAAGTTGTGATTCTTCGAGCGCTGTACGACCAGGATTCAATGAATAGATGCCATCTTTATAACCTACGCGTGATGCAGCAAGGGGCCCTTTAAAAGGAAGGCCGGAAATAGAAAGTGCTGCAGAAGCTGCAATCATCGCTACGATATCTGGAGGCACTTCCGGATTATAGGACATGACCGTTGCAATGATCTGCACCTCATTAGTAAACCCTTTAGGAAATAAGGGGCGTATGGGCCTGTCCATCAGACGACATATCAGAATTTCATGCTCACTGGGACGGCCTTCCCGCTTATGATAACTGCCAGGAATTTTACCCGCAGAATAAAACTTTTCCTCATACTCGACTGTCAGAGGAAAAAAATCATTTTTTTGATCCATGCCCTTTTTGCCGACAACAGTGACCAAAACCTGCGTTCCGTTCATGCTGGCAAACACGGCACCGTCTGCCTGTCGTGCGATTTCTCCTGTCTCAAGAACAAGAGTATGTTCTCCGAGTTGAATTTCTTTAGTTATTTTGGCCATTTTGTTTCCTTAACCGAATAATACACGAAAAAAAGGCGCAAACTGCTGCGCCTTTAACTTTGACTTATTGCTTTTGGCAAATTTTTGTTAATTGATATAACATCGCAATCAGTAGGAATCTCTTAAACCAAGCTTTTTAATTAGGTCCTGGTAACGATTTTGATCTTTGCGCTTGATGTATTTTAATAACTTACGGCGTTTATTGACCAATTGCTGAAGTCCACGTTTTGAATGAAAATCCTTTTTGTGTTCTTTAAAATGCTCTGTAAGGTATTTAATACGACCGGTCATCAGCGAAACTTGAACCTCAGTAGATCCAGTATCGGCTTCAGCCCGTTGAAATTCTTTTATAGTATCTTGTTTTTGAGCGCTGTTTAGCGACATCATTCACTCCTGAAAATAAGCTAAGGTGTTCTTAATAAAGGCGAGCATTTTACCAAGCCCATGACAATGAAACAAGTCTTTTTAATAATTTATGCATAAATTTGTCTTATTTTGTTCCATAGCAAATAATAGAACCACCTAGGCCAGCTGTCAACCGCTGTATTTTACTTGGTTTGCTGAAATCAGTGCCTGCCGGAAAAATAATTTCGATACACAAATAACTGAATGGAACAGTCAGTTTATTCCGGCTATTAACCGTTTCGACTTTAATAGTCCCCCATCTGTACATTCGCCAATACCAATAAATACATTGTCTTCATTATACAAGCGAACGGTACCTGCTAATGCCAGTGTGTCGAGCGCCAATGTTTTACCCTGAGCCAAGGCCAGTGCATCCTGAGCTGCCAGGGCAATAAGAGGCAAATGTGTAACCGCGGCATCCAGAGGCATTAAAATTTGTAGTTTTTCTTCCTCTGTCATGGATTCAAGCTCTGTAAGGCTGTACATTTTCTCTTGCTCAAAACCGGCAATGTAGCAGCGATGTAATTGCGTAACATGGGCACATACTTTTAACTGCTCGCCAATATCTTCCACAAGATTTCTAATGTATGTACCTTTGCTGCATTTCACTTTCAAGGAAAATTGCTGTCCATCAAAGCCCTCTAACTCCAGCAAGCTGATAACTATATCCCTGGGTTCACGTTCTATTTCTATGCCTTCACGAGCATATTTATACAAGGGGCTTCCCTGGTGTTTAAGGGCAGAAAACATAGAGGGGGTTTGCTTGGTGGCGCCTTTAAATGTTGATAAAACATCTTCAATATTTTTTTTAGTAATAGAAAATGAATCGACCGTTTTGATAATCTTTCCAGTGGAATCAGATGAATCTGTTTGAATGCCTAGATGGCCGGTTGTCTGATAACATTTATCTGCATTAAGTAAATATTGGCATAACTTTGTTGCTTCGCCAAAACAAACAGGCAACATACCCGTTGCCAGAGGATCCAAGCTGCCTGTGTGTCCGGCCTTTTTGGCACCAAACAAACGTTTTGCAATCTGCAGTGCGGCATTGGATGATTTGCCTTGAGGTTTATTGATCAGCAAAATACCGTTAATGTTATTGCCTTTCTTAGGCTTGCTCATCTTCTTCGCCATCATCAGATGGGTTGACTTCGTCTATTAATCGACTCAGTTTATTCCCATATTCAATCGATGCATCATAAATGAAATGTAACTGCGGAACGGTTCGCAATTTTATTGTACGAGCCAAAGCAGTGCGCAAATAGCTTGCCGCGCCTTGTAATATGGATGCAGCAAGATCTTTGTCATCATTAAATACAGTAAAATACACCTTGGCATGACTGAGATCTGAAGCCACCTTGACTGCAGAAATTGTTATAAAGCCGGTTAGGCGAGGATCTTTTACCTCGGTCTGTATTATCTGTGCTAACTTTCGTTGCATCATTTCCGCAATGCGGTCAGTTCGTTTAAAACCATTATTCATTATTATAAATCACGCTTTATTTCAATTGTTTCAAAAACTTCAATCAAGTCACCGGGTTTAATATCATTGTAATTTTTTACGCCAATACCGCATTCCATGCCCTGGCGCACTTCGATAACATCATCTTTAAAGCGTCTTAATGATTCCAGGGTTCCTTCATAGATGACAACGTTATCGCGTAAAACGCGGATAGGATTATTACGTTTAATTAGCCCATCAACCACCATACAACCTGCAATTGCACCAATCTTGGGTGATTTAAATACATCTCTTACCTCAGCGATGCCAATAATCTCTTCTTTGAATTGCGGTGCAAGCATACCTGTTAATGCGCCTTTCACCTGATCAACTACATCATAAATCACACTATAATAATTCAGCGGTACAGATTCCTGATCAACCAATCGTTTCGCACTGGCATCAGCCCGGACGTTAAAGCCGATGAGCAAGGCGTTAGAAGCCATGGCAAGATGAACATCTGACTCGGTAATACCGCCAACGCCACTGGAAATGATTTCAACTTTAACCTCTTCGGTAGAAAGCTTCACTAAAGCATCAGCAATGGCCTCGACCGATCCTTGCACATCAGCCTTTAAAACGATATTTAATACTTTGATTTCTGCTGCAGCCATATTCTCAAAAATACCTTCCAGAGAAGTTTTCTGACGTCTAGCAAGTTTTACATCTCTATATTTACCTTGGCGGAACAAAGCAACTTCTCTTGCGCGCTTTTCATCAGGTACAACAATGGCTTCATCCCCTGCATGAGGTACCGCAGATAACCCTAACACCTCAACCGGCATTGAAGGACCGGCACTATCCACGTATTCGCCATTATCAGCAACGAGCGCTCTTACACGTCCATACTGAAGCCCTGCCAGCAGAACATCGCCTTTGTTTAGTGTGCCGCTTTGAATCAATACCGTTGCAACCGGGCCTCTTCCTTTATCAAGACGCGACTCAATGACAACACCTTTGGCAGCACCGTCAGTCATGGCCTGTAATTCAAGGACTTCGGATTGAAGGAGGATAGCCTCTAATAATTCATCTATGCCCTTTCCGGTTTTAGCAGAAATATTCACGAACATATTTTCACCACCCCATGCCTCGGGGATGACTTCATATGGGGTCAATTCGGTCATCACACGATCTGGATCTGCTTCGGGTTTATCAACCTTGTTGACAGCGACAATAATAGGAACCTTAGCGGCCTTGGCATGCTGAATGGCTTCAATGGTTTGTGGCTTGACACCATCGTCGGCTGCGACAATCAAAATAACAATATCCGTTGCCTGCGCGCCACGTGAACGCATGGCGGTAAATGCCGCATGCCCCGGGGTATCCAAAAAGGTCACATCGCCCTTAGGTGTACTGACATGATAGGCGCCAATATGTTGAGTGATCCCTCCGGCCTCGCCTGAGGCAACCTTGGTTCGTCGAATATAATCCAGCAGAGAGGTCTTGCCGTGATCGACATGCCCCATAATAG
>JAGXGR010000042.1 GCA_024636645.1 Legionella sp. | reverse complement strand
TTGGCCGCTTAATTTAGAGGATAGTTTTCATGTCAGAACACGTAGCGTTAAATCCTTCTGAAATCAGCGAATTAATCAGAAAGAAAATTGATGAATTTAAAGTGGTTTCTGAAGCTAGAAATGAAGGAACGATTGTAAGTTTAAAAGATGGTATCGTTCGCTTACACGGCCTTGCCGATGCCATGCAAGGAGAAATGATCGAGTTTCCTGGTGGCATATTTGGTTTGGCACTTAACCTGGAAAGAGATTCCGTAGGCGCAGTTATACTTGGCGATTACTCCAAGTTGTCGGAAGGTCAAAAGGGCAAGTGCACCGGAAGAATTCTGGAAGTCCCTGTAGGTAGAGCGCTTTTAGGACGCGTTGTTGATGCTTTGGGTAACCCCATTGATGGCAAGGGCCCGATTAAAGCGGAGAAAATGTCTCCTATCGAAAAAGTAGCCCCTGGCGTGATTGCACGAAAGTCCGTTGACCAGCCTGTTCAAACAGGATTGAAAGCCATTGATGCAATGACACCCGTAGGCCGAGGCCAGCGTGAGTTGATTATTGGGGACAGGCAAACAGGTAAAACAGCCATTGCTATTGACGCCATTATCAATCAGAAGGATACCGGCGTGACTTGCGTATACGTTGCGATTGGTCAGAAAGCATCTTCTATTGCCTCTCTGGTTCGCAAACTCGAAGAGCACGGCGCCTTAGACCATACCATCATTGTTGTTGCCAGTGCCTCTGATTCCGCAGCCCTGCAATTTATTGCCCCTTATGCGGGATGTACCATGGGCGAATTCTTCATGGAGCGCGGTGAAGATGCGTTAATTGTTTATGATGATTTGACCAAACAAGCCTGGGCCTATCGACAAATATCCTTGTTATTACGTCGTCCACCAGGTCGCGAAGCTTATCCTGGAGATATTTTCTATCTGCACTCTCGCTTGCTGGAACGCGCAGCCAGAATCAATGCAGAAGAAGTTGAGAAATTAACGAACGGTGAAGTCAAAGGCAAGACCGGCTCATTAACGGCGCTGCCAATCATCGAAACACAAGCTGGCGATGTTTCTGCTTTCGTACCCACGAACGTGATTTCCATTACCGACGGCCAGATCTTCCTTGATGTTGACTTGTTTAATTCAGGCGTTCGACCTGCAATTAACTCCGGTTTATCCGTATCCCGTGTGGGTGGTGCTGCTCAGACCAAAATCATTAAAAAGCTTGGTGGCGGTACTCGATTGGCACTGGCTCAGTTTAGAGAGCTGGAAGCCTTTTCTCAATTTGCATCTGATTTAGATGATACAACTCGAAAGCAGCTTGAAAGAGGACAGCGAATCATTGAGTTAATGAAGCAACCTCAATATTCACCTTATTCAGTAGCCCAAATGGCCGTTTCATTGTTTGTTGTTGAAAAAGGCTATCTGGATGACGTTCCTGTATCAGAAATTAAATCCTTTGAGGCCTCGCTGCATGACTACATGAGTGCTTCTCATGCGCCGTTAATCCATAAAATCAATGAAACTGGCGATTATAACAGTGATATTGAAAAAGAGTTAAAATCTGCTGTTGAAGATTTCAAGCGCACCGGCAGCTGGTAACTGATAATGCAGTAGCACAGCATGCTACTGCTAAAAATATTTAGATTAGTCCTGATGAAACGTTCAGGGATTAAATGAAAGGCGAAGCAAGATTATGGCTGGAGCAAAAGAAATTCGTTCGAAAATTGCGAGTATTAAAAACACTCAAAAAATTACTCGGGCAATGGAAATGGTAGCAGCGAGCAAAATGCGCAAAACACAAGAGAGAATGCGCGCATCCAAGCCTTATGCTACAAAAATATATGATGTGGTTAAACATATTGCCCGCGCAAACTCTGAATACCGGCATGCTTTCATGGTTGAGCGTGAAATTAAACGCGTTGGCCTGATCGTTGTCACTTCCGATCGCGGACTCTGCGGTGGTTTAAACGCAAACCTTTTACGCGAAACCATTCGAACCATGCAGGCGTGGAAAAACACTGGCCTTGAGATCGATCTGAGTGTTATCGGGCGTAAGGGTCAGGCTTTTTTTAAGCGCGTTGGCGGGCATATTGTGGCCTCTGTTGATCAAATAGGTGATACGCCCGGGGTAAAGGATATTATCGGTGTTGTACGCGTTATGCTCGATGCTTTTTATCAGGGTAAAATTGACGCGCTTCATATCGTTTATAACGAATTTGTAAACACGATGACGCAAGATCCAACCGTCAAGCAGCTATTGCCTCTGCCAGTATCTGAGGCTGACTCGGAAGTCCTCGGACATCATTGGGATTATATCTATGAACCCGATGCCAAGGAGTTGCTGGATGCCTTACTGGAACGATATATCGAGTTGCAAGCCTATCAAGCGGTTGTTGAAAACATTGCTTGTGAACAGGCTGCTAAAATGATTGCCATGAAAAGTGCAACCGATAATGCAGGCGAGTTAATCAAAGAATTTCAATTGGCTTATAACAAAGCCCGACAGGCTGCCATTACACAAGAATTGGCAGAGATAGTCGGTGGTGCAGACGCTTTATAAGAGGGTTAAAGATGAGTAGTTTAGGTACTGTGGTAGAGGTAATTGGTGCGGTCGTTGACGTTGAATTTCCCCGTGACAACGTGCCAAAAGTATATGATGCATTAAAGCTGGTTGAAGCTGATCTGGTATTTGAAGTTCAGCAGCAGCTTGGTGACGGCGTGGTCCGCACGATTGCAATGGGTACAACTGAGGGATTAAAGCGTGGTGTTAAAGCTGAAAACACAGGCAAGCCGATACAGGTTCCTGTCGGCACAAAAACACTGGGCCGCATTATGGATGTGCTCGGTCGACCGATAGATGACGCCGGTCCTGTGGAAGCAGAGGAGCATTGGGCTATTCACCGTAAGCCGCCCAGTTACGAAGATCAGGCTGGCAGCCAGGAAATCCTTGAAACAGGCATTAAGGTCATTGACTTGCTGTGTCCTTTTGCGAAAGGCGGTAAGGTGGGACTCTTCGGTGGTGCCGGTGTAGGTAAAACGGTAAATATGATGGAGTTGATTCGTAACATTGCCATCGAGCATAGCGGCTACTCGGTTTTTGCAGGCGTGGGTGAGCGTACTCGTGAGGGTAACGACTTCTATCATGAAATGAAAGATTCCAATGTATTGAATAAGGTGTCTCTGGTTTACGGTCAGATGAATGAGCCACCAGGTAACCGTTTGCGTGTGGCATTGACAGGTCTTACCCTGGCTGAAAAATTCCGTGATGAAGGCCGTGATGTACTCTTGTTCATTGATAATATTTATCGTTATACCCTGGCGGGCGTTGAAGTATCTGCTTTATTAGGCCGCATGCCTTCTGCTGTAGGTTACCAGCCAACACTTGCTGAAGAAATGGGCATGCTGCAAGAGCGTATTACCTCTACAAAAACCGGATCGATTACCTCCATTCAGGCGGTGTACGTTCCTGCGGATGACTTGACCGATCCATCCCCTGCTACGACTTTTGCTCACTTGGATGCAACGGTTGTATTGTCGCGTCAGATTGCCGAGCTGGGAATTTATCCTGCGGTTGATCCTCTGGATTCAACCTCACGTCAGCTGGATCCGCTGGTAGTGGGTCAAGAGCATTATGATACGGCGCGTCGCGTACAGCAAACGCTGCAGCGCTACAAAGAGTTGAAAGATATCATCGCTATTTTAGGCATGGATGAACTATCCGAAGATGATCAGCGTGTAGTGACCCGTGCTCGTAAAATTCAGCGATTCCTGTCACAGCCTTTCTTCGTTGCCGAGGTATTTACAGGGTCTCCTGGAAAATATGTCTCTCTGAGCGATACCATTAAAGGCTTCCAGGAAATTCTTGCCGGCGAATATGACGACTTGCCTGAGCAGGCATTTTACATGGTTGGCAGCATTGAGGAAGCCGTTGCTAAAGCTAAAACCTTATGAGGCAGAACGACGATATGGCCATAACAACGCACTTGGATATCGTAAGTGCAGAGAAAGAAATTTTCTCTGGTACAGTAGAGATGGTGGTAGCAACAGCAGAGCTTGGTGAGGTAGGAATTGCACCAGGCCATGCGCCTCTGCTGACGGTACTTAGACCCGGTGAGATCCGTGTCACTTTGCCTGGAGGCGAACAGGAAATATTTTATGTTTCCGGCGGTATGTTGGAAGTGCAACCCCGTCATGTCACAGTCCTTGCTGATGCGGTAGAGCGTGCAGCAGATCTTGATGAGGCTGCGGCTCTGGCCGCCAAAGAACGGGCTGAGCAGGCCATCGCAAATAAAAATGCAGAAATTGATTATTCTGCAGCTGCGGCCGAGCTTGCAAGAGCTGTTGCCCAAATCCGCGCTATTCAGAAAATTCGCAAAAAAATGAAGTAGAGTCCAACTCTGCTTCATCCCTTTTTATTAAATCAAATTATTTATAAATGAAGTTTCACAAGGAACAATTTTTGAAAACATTGTTTCTTCGTCGGCTCACTTCTTCCAAATACCTAAATTGCAGGTCATTGATTTTTTTACAACTTAGGTCTTTTCTGATGTTTGCCAAAAAAGTTGGGGTGCTCGCAACGACGCTTTCAAAAATGGCTACTCTCTTTATCATCAGAACCTGGAATCAATTTTTTATATCAAAATCAAAATCCGGATAAAAGATATTAATTTTACCTTTTCCCATCCACGGCTGTCCCATCTTAATTTGCATTGAAGTTAATCAGTTAGCACGATCTGCTCCCTTCTCCCTTGAGGGAGAAGGGTTGGGGATGAGGGTGGCTGGTGTGGCACGGTATCGAGTACATTGAGAATGCTATCCATCACACCCTGTATATTTTTAAAAACTTCATTATTCCATATTCGTAATACTCGATAGCCCAGACCTTCTAAATCTTTAGTGCGCAGCGCCTCATATTCAACGGCGTCCCTATGTTGCCCCCCATAAATTTCAATGACCATTTTTTTTCGCAGCACACAAAATCAGCAATATAATGGCCGATGACGAGTTCCCGAACAAAATTATACCCACCTAATCACCTGTTTCTCAAATAATACATATGCGATTTTCAACATCGGTCATGTTTCGTCTTAGTTCTTTTGCACGCTCTTTCATGCGTCCTCATCCTTATTTATTTTTAATTTATCTACTCAATTATTTTTAATAAAAACAGATAGATAAATCAGTTGAGTAGCCTAGTCAATCTACTTATTCAACACCGTGCCACACCAGCCACCCTCATCCCCAACCCTTCTCCCTCAAGGGAGAAGGGAGCAGATCGTGCTAACTGATTAACTTCAATGCAAATTAAGATGGGACAGCCGTGTTATCCCATCCCTTAATCCTGTTAAAAATAGCTGTCTTGAAGTACATTAGGGATATTATGGTATAATTTACTTATGACTGACAAAGCCGAATATTATGAAAAATACACTTTTGGAAAAAAAACCGTTAACTGAATTTACCGAAAAAGCCTACCTTGATTATTCAATGTATGTCATTTTGGATAGAGCATTACCGCATCTAGCCGATGGGTTGAAGCCTGTTCAGCGTAGAATTGTTTATGCTATGTCTGAACTGGGTTTGAAAGCGAGCGCCAAATATAAAAAATCTGCACGTACAGTGGGGGATGTATTAGGTAAATTCCATCCGCATGGGGATTCTGCCTGTTATGAGGCAATGGTATTAATGGCTCAGCCTTTTTCCTATCGCTATCCTTTTGTTGACGGGCAAGGCAACTGGGGCTCTACAGATGATCCCAAGTCTTTTGCCGCAATGCGATATACCGAAGCGCGTTTGTCGCCCTATGCTGATGTTTTGCTTGCTGAGTTACAACAAGGCACCGTGGAATGGGTTGATAATTTTGACGGGACCCTGCAAGAGCCTTCTCTTTTGCCCGCCCGATTACCTAATATTTTACTCAATGGAGCAACAGGCATTGCCGTAGGGATGTCTGCTGATATTTTACCGCATAATCTTACAGAAGTGGCGAATGCCTGTATTCATTTACTGGATAACCCCAAAGCCCATATAGAGGCCATTTGTTCTTTTATTAAAGGACCCGATTTTCCAACCAGTGCTGAAATCATTACTGGACAAAAAGCCATTCATACCATGTATGAAACCGGCCATGGCTCCGTTAAAATGCGTGCGGTTTATGCGCGTGAAGAAAATAACATTGTCATTACAGCCCTGCCTTACCAGGTATCGGGTGCAAAAATCATAGAGCAGATTGCAGCACAGATGCAGGCCAAGAAACTACCGATGATTGAAGATCTTCGCGATGAATCCGATCACGAACACCCTACACGGCTGGTGATTATTCCCAAATCAAACCGCGTTGATACCGAAGGCTTAATGTCACATTTATTTGCAACGACTGATCTTGAAAAAAGCTATCGTGTTAATTTTAATATGATTGGCCTTGATGGCAAGCCCAGAGTGAAAAGTTTACTGACTATCTTGCAGGAATGGATTACATACCGTATCTCAACGGTCAGAAAACGACTGGAGCATCGTTTAGCTAAGATCATGGATAGAATTCATGTCCTTGAGGGTTTGATTACTGCTTACTTAAACATTGATGAAGTGATAGCTATTATCCGTGAGGCCGAGCATCCCAAGTCTGCCTTGATGGCGCGTTTTGAATTGAGCGAACGACAGGCCGAAGCAATTCTTGAAATGAAGCTGCGGCATTTGGCCAAACTTGAGGAAATAAAACTTCAGTCAGAATTGGATGAATTATCACAGGAAAGGGATCACCTTCAGAACATATTGGGCAGTGAATCAAAGCTTAAAAAACTGGTTAAAGATGAGATAGCAAGAGATCGCGATCAGTTTGGCGATCCTCGCCGTTCCCCACTGGTCGCCCGTGAAGAATCACAAGCTTTAAAAGAAGAGGATATCCTGCCTAACGAGCCCATCACGGTTGTGATTTCCCAAAAGGGCTGGGTACGTGCAGCGAAAGGCCATGATGTCGATGGTCGGGAATTAAGCTACAAGGCTGGCGATGAATTTAAGGCGCAAACCTTCGCGCGCTCGAACCAGCAGATTCTATTTTTTGACAGTGAAGGCAAGGTATACGCATTACCCGGCCATTCTTTGCCCTCGGCTCGCGGTCAGGGTGAGCCTTTAACCGGTAAATTGAATCCAGCGGATGGGATGCTGTTTGAGGCACTGGTGTGCGGTGAGGCGGAAGATAAAATTTTGTTAGTCAGTGATGCAGGTTATGGCTTCATAGCCAAAGCCGGTGACTTACAGGTCAAAAACCGCAACGGAAAATCTTGTGTCAAATTATCCGAAAACAGCCGCATTATGCCCCCAACCAACATGCAGCAAACTGAAAATATGTTAATTGCCTGCGTGAGTAATATAGGACGCTTGCTGCTTTTTCCAGTGACTGAATTGCCTGAGCTATCACGAGGAAAGGGCAATAAACTACTGAATATTCCTTCAGCTAAAGCCAAGTCGCGTGAAGAATTTGTTATTGATGTCAAGATAATGCGAGAGAAGGATGCCTTGACAGTGCATGCAGGCAAGCGGCATTTCACATTGAAAGGCATGGATTTACAGCATTATGTGGGTGAGCGTGGTCGCAGAGGCAATCGCCTGCCGCGTGGTTTGCAGAATGTGACTTGTCTGGAAGTGACTAAAAATGATAAGGGTGAAAATTAATCGGGTCGATTTTTATATTTCAGATTGGAGCAGTTGAGCCAATGCCTGTTTTTTTTCATCGGTCAACGCTGTCAGTGGGAGCGTAGCCAATCCCATAGCCTTATATAGCTCGTGATGGACTTGAGGCTTGATAGCCTGCAAATGGCTTGCAACGCTTGTCTGATCACCTCGTGAGATAGGCCCTGTCAGGGCCTCTTTGGCTTCATTGGAATCCATCAGGTTATTTAAACTGCTTTGCATCAGACGACGTATCATGGGAAACGCGTCCTGTTGCTTTAATCCCGCCATACCCATCAGCTGCGTTGCGGTATCTGCCAAAGTCACCATATAATTTGAGGCAATGACAGCGGCAGCATGGTAAGCTGGCTTTTGCCCCGCAGCAATCCTTGCTGGATAGGCTTTCAATTGATGGCAAAGAGATGTGAGCCATTCAACCACTGCATCGTCGCCCTCTATAATACAATCCACCTGAAAAAAGGCATTTGCAGGCATCGCGCCTTTTTTAAAAGCCTTCAGAGGGTGGAGGCTTGCTATTTGACAGCCCTTGGCCTGTAAAGGGGATAAAATCCTAGAAGCCAGGACACCGCTGCAATGGATAATGAAACAACCCGCTTGTAAAACATCGCTTTGTTCAAGCGCTTTTACCACTACGGTGATTTGATCATCAGGAACGGTGATGAAAATGGCATCAGCTAAAGGAAGCGCTTTCACTGAATGAAGCGCCAGTGTATTTTTTAAACCGCATTCTTTAAGCGCATTAAAACTGCTGACATGGTTTTGATTGCAGAGGGCTGCAATGTCAATACATTCCAGGGCGTCAATGGCCATGGCAAGCTGTTTACCCAATCGGCCTGCGCCAATAATGTTGCACTTCATGCTGATTAAATTTAAGGAAATATGTGTCATTGTCTCATAAACTAATCATTTTTTATTGTTTTTTTTGTCATTTTGTTGCACGATGAAATTTCGGCAATCGATCAGGATGATCTTATGAAAAAGCAATTTGTTTCATTGGTAGTCACGTTTGCGGCCAGTTCAGCCAGTTTTGCAGCGACACAAACCATGGTGTGGGGCGAAGCCGGCCAATCTTTACCGCAGTTTCAATCATCACATTTAGCGAGCAGGCACAGCCTGACTCAGACAATGACGAATCAACAACAAAATGAATATCAGTTAAAGCCAGTGGATAAGGGAGCAAGCAAGCATACACGTTATCAGCTCTATTTTAAGGGCCTGCCTGTCTGGGGGCATCAATTGATTTTTCATAATAAACAAGGCGGCAGTGAAACTGTTACAGGAACCAATGTGACGGGCATTGAAAAGGATATAAAAAGCCTTGGCACAAAATATACACAAGAGCAGGCAGAGAAAATAATTCTATCGTCTGTCAAAGGGACGGCTAAATTTAAAAATATAGAAAAAATTATTTTTATAAACGATCAGGAGAAAGCGTTTCTGGCCTATCATTTATCCTTCTATATCAACAGCAAGACAGCACCCATCGAAGCGCCTAACTATATCATTGATGCCAATAGCGGTGAAATTCTTAAACAATGGAACAGCGCACGTCATGAGAAGATAGGTCAGGGTCCGGGTGGCAATTCCATTGTTTTACCCTATCGGGCAGGCATGTTTCAACACGGCGATGCCTTACCCGGCTTGCCGTCATTGGGAAAGTTTGATGTGACCGTTAAAGAGGGTAACTGTTTGGTTGAAACCCCCGCCATAAGGGTGATGAACCTGAACAATGAAAACCTTGGCTATGACGCTTTTCCTATCAGTGTTTATGATGAGGCAACTAACAAACTTCATGCTTTTTCATACCCCTGCAGTGAGGACAGTCAATATATTAATTACTCCGATGGAACGGCAGGCCCGGTTAATTATTCCTTTTCTCCGGTGAATGATACCATGTATTTTGCTGGACAAACGATGGATATGTACCAGAAAATATATGGGGTCAAAGCGCCTTTAGGGGATGATTTGCCACTGCGGGCTTATACCCATTTGGGTGCTATGGATAATGCTTTTGCGATACCAACGATTCGTCATAAAGGCCGTTTGATAGCACATCAGCAAATCGTAATCGGTAACGGCGAAACCTTCCTGACAGCCCCTGCACAAGCCGTGATTGGTCATGAGCTCTCACATAACTTCACAGAACTCTATTCAGGTCTTTTTTATGAAGGTCAGTCAGGCGGCATTAATGAATCTTTTTCTGATATGGCAGCCATAGCACTACAGGATTATATTCGTCATGACCATGCCTGGTATTGGGATGAACAAGACTGGAGTATAGGTCGTGAAGCAGTCATTGGTGGTATGGCGTTGCGTTATATGGACGAACCCACAAAAGACGGCCGTTCTATAGATAATGCCAATGATTATTACGATTATCTGGATGTGCATTATACTAGCGGCGTATTTAACAAGGCCTTTTATCTTTTAGCACACAAGCCAGGCTGGTCGATACAGCAGGCATTTCAGGTGATGGTGGATGCCAATATGCATTATTGGTCACCCATTGCCTATTATGACTTTGCAGCCTGTGGCGTCATACAGGCAACGCTTGATAGGGAGCTGGATAAAACCGCTGTAGTAGAAGCATTTGCTGAGGTTGGGGTGAGTTGCCCGATGCATAAGGCTTGATTTTTGGTAATGCCGGAGCATTCTGTCTGGCAGAAGCTCTTTTGCAGGATTAAAATTTTGATGCGCCGCGCGATCAATGCCAGCAAAGCGCATCAAGACGCCTGATTTTCCGGGCTGTTATATTCTCCAGTGTGTAAAAAGTTTTGACATAACATGTGGCATTTGATAAATAGAGGTATATTTATTCTCTTCAGGTTTTTCTATGCCTTATTTAATACACGACAACGCGCGTGGAACCACGGCAGCACCCTCTGCATGAACCCTCGTGCATTGATCCTGGCGCTTTCTCTGGTTTTATTGGAATGGCTTGATTTCAGTCTCTATCTTTATCTTGCCAAATCAGTTTTTGCCCGAGAATTTTTTGCGGCCAACAGTCAAAGTTTGATGTTGAGTTTTGCTGTATTTGCAGCGGCCTATCTGGCCCGTCCTTTGGGGGGTTGGCTGTTTGGACGCAAAGCCGATAAGAGCGGTCGACGTACACCGATGGTGTATTCAGCGGCTTTGATGGGTTTGTCGACATTAGGCATGTGCTTGCTCCCCGGTTACGCTATCCTGGGGCCATGGGCTGTATGGGGATTGCTTCTGTTTCGAATCGGGCAAGGACTGGCACTTGGCGGGGAAATGAAAACCTCCGCTATGTTTTTTGTCGAGCACCACAGTCAGCGGCGATTATTTGCAGGCAGTTTGATTGCTATTTCTGCAGCACTAGGCATGTTTGTCGGCGGGGCATTGGCCGCCACTATTCAATACCTTGAGTGGAATGGCTTATGGCGCTTGGTTTTTGCAGGTTTAGGCATGATATCTTTATGGATTTGTTCTTTACGCCAGCAACTGCAGGAATCTCCGGAATTTTTAAAAAGCTTGACGATAAAAGCCGCGCCTTGGCAAACCTATTGGCCTGCGATGTTGAATATTGCAGCCCTTGGGATCTTTATTAGTGTTTCAGTGTATTTGTGTAATGTTTTTTGGGCCTCTTTTGCCAGTGATCAGGGCTTGATGTCTGGCCTGGCTTGCACCTGGACTGCGGCTTTTGCGCAATTGCTTGCTGCCATTTTTGCCCTGTTTATTGCAATGCATTGTCAAGACCATCAAGTGTATCACTTAATGAAATCAAGCATGCTGCTGATGGCTTTGGTGGCCCCGGTTCTGTTTTATAGTACGGTGAAAGGCTTCTTGCCGCTGGCGTTATTGTCTGTTGCTGCCTACTCTGTTGCCAATGGCCTTTTTTCTTCATCATTATATTATTTTCTTTATCTTCAGTTGCCGGTAAAGATTCGTTGCACGGCGATTTCTATCATCTGGGGGCTGGCTGCCAGTGTTGGAGCTATCTCATTACCCGTCGCTCAGAAAGCTGCTCAAATGGGACAGGTCTGGGTGGTTGCCGCCATGGTCTTTATGGCGGCTGTATTAGCACATGTTGTACTGCGGTTTAATGAAGGCTACCAGTTAGCTCGGAATGAAACAGCGTTAAAAGCAAAAAGCCTTTGAAGGTCTTTCTGAAAAGCGTCTGATCGTTTCTTCTCCGTACCTGAAAAAGTGTTTTAGTCCGTACGCAGGGTTTTATTTCCCTATGAAAAATCAAAAATCATGGTATTTAAAAAGCTGTTCAACATTATTGGTGAACAGCCAATCCAAGTTACGCTTCGCTTCTCTGTACAGGCTGTATCGGGAGTCAACAAAACCCACGCCTGTTTTTTTATCTGCAGCGTTTAACTGCTGAACCAATCGATGATTCAATAATACATAATGACCCAATACACCGCCATAATCTTTCTCTATGCATAATTGACAATATTTTTTTGTTTTATTGAAAGTAGCCACCAGCAGCAAAGCCTCTTTTGGGAATTGTTTGAAAGGCTGGAATACTTTTTCGTCAAGCGTTATCAGATGATAATCTTCACAGGGTTTTAATTGACTTAATGTCTTTGTAAGCTGGGTCTCTTCATTGAAAGGGGCTTTAAGCTCAATAAAAAGATGCATGAACGTGCCGTAGGTTTCAACCACTTCAGATAACAAGGGGATATCCGGGGCGAGTTGATGCAGTTCGTTATAATTTAAATCCTTAATAGCCAGCTTTTGTCCCCATAAACGTTTTAAATCCGGATCATGATTGACAACGATTTTGTTATCAGCGGTGACTTGCACGTCCAGCTCTATTCCCCAGCAGCCTATATCCTGAGCACGTTTAAATGCTTGATCAGTATTTTCAATGATGCCCATTTTATTATTATGCGCACCACGATGGGAAATGATCCTGGTATTCCTAAGGGTTTCTTTGCTCGGTACAGGACGGGGAATGCATCTATAAACAAAATCTACGGTTTTTTCTGCGATGGGCTGTAACATATGCATCCTTTTTATGTTTATTTTTTAATTTCAAGCTAGTCTCGACTAAAATAACTAAAATAGTTATAGTCAACAAGTTTTTTTTAAAGAGAATCTTCATGAGTATCGTGACTACAAATTTGCAACAAGCCATTAAAGATCTGAGGCAGGGCAAACCGGTTGCCATTCCAACCGAAACAGTATACGGGCTAGCGGCCCTCATTGAGAATGAGACCGGTATTCGCGAAGTGTTTTCAATGAAAAATCGCCCTTTGAACCATCCCCTGATAGTTCATGTGGCCAAAGATCAGGATTTATCTGCCTGGGTAGAAGACATTCCCAACTATGCTAAAGATTTAATGCAGGCCTTTTGGCCTGGACCATTGACCCTGGTATTCAAAGCAAAAGCAGGGCGCATTAATCCGCTGATTACTGGCGGTCAGTCTACTGTTGCTATACGAAGCCCCAATCATCCTTTAACCCAGGATTTGCTCAAAGCGGTGGACATGCCATTGGTAGCGCCTTCAGCGAACCCTTTTGGCAAAATAAGCCCGACAACGGCCGCACATGTGCTTCATTCTTTTCCTGATAAACCCATCACTGTTTTAAATGGCGGGCGTTGTCAGGTGGGTATTGAGTCGACTATCATTGATGCCACGCAAGCAGAAAATTATACCATCTTAAGACACGGCTCGATTACCGAAGCGCTTTTATCCGCGGTAGCGCCCGGTTTGGTTTCACAGCCTGACTCAGATATCAGAGTGCCCGGAAAATTAGCCAGCCATTATCAACCAGAAAAAACCTTGTATTATTTTACTGATCATTTTGAATTGGAACGTTTTTGCAGCATAAATCCCAGCCAAGTGTTTGCAATTACCCCTGATAAACCTGCCGCGGTCACTGAAAACGCCTATCTTAAATTTCCTGATGCACCGGAAAAAGCCGCCTTTGAGCTATACTATCAGTTAAGGCAAGCCGATAAGTCTGATAAAGCCATTATTGTGATAGAACTGCCCTCCGATACCGATGCCTGGGCAGGCGTAAAAGAGCGGATAATCAAGGCAGGCCAGCCGTATAAGGCGGATGAAACAGAGTGATTTTATTTCTTTACCGACAGTCTGGCCGGTTGACCCGCAAAATTTAAAATAGTGATTGACAGTCAGTCAAATATTGAGTAACTTAGCCCGACCACGCCGAGGTGGTGGAATTGGTAGACACGCTAGCTTCAGGTGCTAGTGGGGGTAACCCCGTGGAGGTTCGAGTCCTCTTCTCGGCACCATTTTTCCGCATTACTCCTTTTTTCCTGGCCCTGATTTTGCAGCCCGCTTTGCTTCATTGCCCAGAATTTGTTATCCTGTTCTTTTAAATACCATGGAAAAAAGAATTCGTTCGACTTTTATGAAAAATACCAATCTTACTATTTGTGACGCAACCATCCATCCCGGCGAAACGGCTAACCTTGCTTTGCCTTTGCCGGAATTTTACTCTTGCACCTCTTTTTACATGCCGATAAAAGTCGTGCACGGCAAAGAAGCGGGCCCTTGTGTTTTAATTTTTGCAGCGGTTAAGGGTGATGAGCTAAATGGCCTCGAGATCATTAATCGTCTGCTTGAATCCGAGCAACTGAAAGAACTTCGCGGCACGTTGATTGCTGTTCCTGTTTTAAATGTATTTGGTCTGATAGCACCGTCCCGTTCCATGTCGCTGGACATGAGTCTGGAACGATGTTTTCCAGGCATAGAGAACGGCTCCTATGGCGAGCGTCTGGCGCATATTTTTACTCAGGAAATATTATCGAAGGTTGATTATTGCCTTGAATTACAGACAGGCTCTCTGAATCATGATATTTTGCCGCAGATATACTGTAATCTGGATAACCAGGAAGGCAAGCGCCTTGCGCAATGCTTTGGTGTGCCGGTGATAACCAATGTCAGCACAGATAATAATTCTCTGAGAAGAACCACCGAGCAATTAAACATCCCTTTATTGGTCTATCAGGCAGGTGAGGCGATGCGCTTTGATGAGTCAGCCATTAGCCTGGGCCTATCCGGCATCAGCAAGGTATTGCAAGCGCTGGATATGCTGGAGCGCTCAGAAGAGGAAGAAGATTCTTCTTTTCGATCCATCTTTTCTCAGGATCAGGATTGGATACGCGCGCACCGCAGCGGTGTGCTGTTGAGTGATATTGAATTGGGTCAAATGATTAAAAAAGGCCAGAAAATCGCAAGAATCAGCGATCCTTTCAGTGCTGATACCGCCGAAACCGTAAAGGCCGAATTAGATGGCGTGGTTGTAGGGATTAACCGCCATCCGCTGATTCATGAGGGGCAAACCATTTTTAAAGTCGCTTCTTTTATTGATAATGATCGCGCTGAAACTGCATTGGAAGCCTGGGGCGATTCCCAAGTAGAAGATTAAATGATTACTGAAAATAAAATAAGCTTAAAGGGCCTGAGCGTCTGGTTTATCTGCGCCTTGTTCTTCATGTATGAATTTTTATTACGAACCGTTCTCGGTACGTTTCAATACCCGCTCATGCATGATTTACAGCTGACGCCCGTGCGATTTGCCTTATTAAGTTCAACTGCTTATCAGTTGATTTATGGGTTTATGCAAATTCCTGTAGGGATTATCATAGATCGCTATGGTTTAAAGAAAACCTTGTTATCGGCGGTAATTTTTTGTGCGCTTGCAAACCTGGGTTTTTCATTTACCCATCATTTCATGAGTGCTGTTATATTCCGTGTGTTAATGGGATTGGGATCTTCCTTCGGGTTTATTTGTTTATTGGTTGCCGTATATGACTGGATGCCTCGCAAAAATATAGCCTTGTTTATTGGTCTGTCCCAGTTTATAGGAACATTAGGTCCTATGTTGGCCGCAGGCCCGCTAAATATGTTAGCGCATGGTTCTTTAGTAAGCTGGCGGGAAATTTTTATGGGCCTGGCTGGCATCGGTGGGGTGATTGCTGTTCTTGTGCTGTTTTTTGTTGATAAAAACAGGCAGAGTCAGGGTAAATTTGTTGTTCTGTCAAGGCCGTCGGCGGTATCTGATAACCTGCGCAAGTAGTTAAGTTATCCTCAAATCTGGTTTATTGCCATATTCTCCGCATCCGTTTATTTTTCAATTGAATATTTGTCTGAAAATGAAGGAACCGCTTTTCTGGTTCGTAAAGGATTTTCATCTAATTTTTCTTCATACATGATCACTTTGGCCTGGTTGGGTTACGCTGTGAGCTGTCCGCTACTGGGTTATATTTCTGACAAAATTCAGCGCAGAAAGCCTGTGATGTATGTGTCAGCGATGGTAGCCTTGATTGCACTGGCAGGCATTATTTATTTACCTTTGGGAGAAGTCTTAACGGCTGTGTGTTTTGTGCTTCTTGGTGTTGGTGCCAGCGGTCAAAGTATTGGTTTTGCCATCATGGCAGAACAATGCAAGGAGGATTATCTTGCGTTGGGACTGGGAATGAACAACACCATGATCATGATGTTTGCCGCTATCAATGCACCACTAATAGGCGCCATTTTGTCGCATCTCTCAACCCGTTATCCCATACCGCTGGCCAGTTATCAAACGGCATTTATTCTGATGCCCTGTCTGGTCATTGTAGGTATACTGGTCGCGATAGCAGGTGTCAGAGAAACCTTTTGCAAGTCCATGCGTGAAAATACGGCGTTAAATCCAGGCTAGATGAGATCACCAAGCGCTTGTCCAAATTGAATGCTATCACCCGCTTTCACTTGATCTTGCCATTGCATTTTTGTTCTGTCAGCAAAGAGTAAAATAACCGTTGATCCTAATTTGAAATAGCCAATTTCCGACCCTTTGTCGAAGGTTCTTTCTGTCAGCTGTTTATGTTCATAATCAAAATGCACAGACCGTCTGCTGCGTTTGATATCCCCATGCCAGTGCGTGCCAATGGCTCCCACGATGGTTGCTCCGACCATCACCATTGCCATCGGTCCTGCTTTGCTGTCAAAAAACATCGCCAAACGTTCATTTCGGGCAAAAAGTTTAGGTACCAGCCTGGTTGTTGCAGGTTGTACAGAAAACAGTTTGCCAGGAATATAGATCATTTGCTTTAAATGGCTGGTCATCGGACTGTGAACCCGATGATAGTCTTTAGGTGACAGGTAGAGGGTAGAGAAACGTCCCTGCTGAAAAGGCTCACTCAGCGCCTTGTTTCCCCCCAGAAGCTCATCTACAGAGTATAAGCGCTTTTTAGCCTGAACCAGCTGGCCCTGAGTAATATTACCTATCTCGCTGACTGTACCGTCCACGGGCGAAATAATGTCGGCGTCTGCCAATGGCCTGCAATCCGGTTTTAAATGGCGAATAAAAAACGCATTGAAATTGGCGTATTCTTCCGGGTTTTCAATCAAGGCTTCGCTCATATTCACCTGATACTGATCAATGAAATGACGAATCAGGTAGTTTTTTATAGCGGGTTTGGTCACATTGGCAAAACGACCGGCCAAAGCTGAAATCCCGGTTTTGGGCATAAGGTATTGGGGCAGCGTTTTTAAATAATCATTCAACATAGGGTTGTTATCAAATAAGGTAAAAAAGAATCATACCGCAATTTCAGTTCAGGTTAAAAATATTTACATTTATATTTGCTAAAGAAAACCGCAGAAGGTGACCGCGCACCGTAAGCAACCCTGTCAAGCAACTAGCTCATGGGCGGCATCAGATTTCTGAAACTCCCGAGTATCTACGTTTTGAGCATAAGGCGTTATTGTGTTTAAAAAATAGTTTTCCAACTCATCCCCCACAACTTGCAGGATGAGTTTATATTCTTTTTGTTGAAATTTATCATTATCTTTAAGAATATCTTTCTGCATGGTGCTTATTAAAAGTTTAAACAACAAAGTATTTAACGAGTTATCCAGCAAACCACCCTGTTTAAAAATAGAGGCGAGTATTTTAGGGTTTGAATCCATCTGTTTGAAATAACCTTCTACTTCTGCACAGCGATCATCCGCTGCTGGAAAAAAGCTGAACCTGACAAAGTGAGGCAGTTTATTACTCTTACTCTTATATTCTGACAGGACAAGATCAATATAATCGCGGAATTTGGATTTAGGCATATCGGCAACCCATTGATACATCGCTTTATTGATACTCTGAGTAAAATTTTTCGAATAAATATGATGAAAGCGATCATTGTTCTTTGCATAATAGAAGGCGTTTTTTGTATAAAAATCCGTATTAAAAGTATGATCTTCAAAGGCTGTTCTTACACTGGGCAAGAAGACGTTAATATCTGATTGCGTTGAAAAAACCATTTCCTGAATAAGATTCTCAACCAATAAGGTATTTAAATGCCCATTAATAACTTTACCCGATGTCAGGATAAACGCAAGCCGGTCATCTCCTGAGGTACTTGTTTCGCTTTCAATAAGATAGGTTTTTACGGGGTGTTCACGTGCTCTACGAAGACCGCCAACATATTTCAGATCTATGATGTTAGAAATTTTGCTCGTGAGTTCACGAGCCGGAAGTTGTGCCGCCCAATTAAATAATGCATTCAGACCGTCTTGAATGACTTCATTGTCTGTATGAGGGCGAGTGATCGCTCTGACAGGCATCATAGATTGTATGGTTTCATCCTGCTCATATAAATGAACAGCAAATAAGGCACTGTTGCAAAATCTATTCAGCTCACTGGCAATGATACAACAATCTTTTCCCCAACTTGTACTCTCACCAAGCAGGGTAATAATGGTTACATAAGCATCTCTGAGTTTTTGTAATTTATCAATATACTGGTTATTATCAAAATTGGTAATATTTTTTACTTCTTTCTGAAAATAATCACTGGTAATTTCGTAAATTTGTTGATGAACGAGAACCAATTGCAATAAACCATTTCGTAGATCATTATCCTTTCCACAGTCCAGCCTGCCTTGTACTTTTTCGGGACTATCCTCCTGAAATTCTGACAGTATTTGCCAGGCCTGGGTGATTCGCGGATCTTCATGATGGGTTTCAGATAATGGATAAGTCGATGTTTTGCTTAAAGAGAGCCTGACTTGGAGATCCTGAGATAACCTGCGTGACTTATTTAAAATATTTTTAATCTGCAAGGTGAAAGAGTCACGCCACACTTGATGATAACGGCGAAGCAGATCATCCTTGGCAAGCTTTCGTGAGTCGGAAACTGTCTGGATGGCTTTTTCCAAAGGTTCAGCACAGGCGATATTTATTTCAGTCCTATCCGCCATACCCCTTTGAATTTGAGCGCGGCAGAGATTTTGTTTTTCATTTAAAAGAGAATTTTGCTTGTCTATCCATTCTTTCACACCTTGATATGCTGAAGGATAATCATGTAAAAATTTGTTGAATGCAGGCACAGAAACACCTGCAGCATTCTTTTCACATCCTTGTGAGAAAACCAGTTTTCGATAAAGCTCATCGTAGTATTTATGGTAGAGATTTGTCATGAACTCTACAAAAGGTTTGTCATTATTGCTGGTATTAAATAGATCAGGATTGGATTCCTCCAGCTGCGTTTGCTGTAAAACAGATAGCGCTTTATAGTTTAGGGGTTCATTGCCTAAAGCATCTTTCAGCCTTTTTTTCAGAACGTCAGGCTGGTAGGTCAGTAGCGCTTTTAATACGGCAGTAAATAATTGCTTTTGTGCGGTGGTTGTCTTTCCTGTAACAGGATCAAGGTAAGCTGGATTTCCAGCCAAGGCCATAAATTGATCATAATTCGTATATCTTTTGGGGTAATAATAATTATCAGGGATTTGTCTGGTTGGCCAGTGTGTCGGTGTGGAGTCGGTTAATATCGGAAAATTAAAAAAATCCCTGACTGTTATATTTAATGCATTATTAAAGCTGCCACCTACAGTCCTTGGCCCTTTGATGATTTTTGTAATGTTGTAAAAAAACATGTCATAGTCGATGCGGCCTTTTAACCCCATGTTTTTAGGATGCAAATCATCATCCCCGAGAAACCAGGAAAAAAAGAGCAGTTCGATGATGTTATGTTGCATTAGTGTAGTATGTGAGGGCGTGGCGATTTCTTTTTCCTGCGGATCCTCGGGAACGCCCTCACTGCCGAAATGAAAAGGTTTAAATCCCTCTATAGCTATAGACAAGGTACCGGTAATTTCTCCATTGTCATCATAGACCAAACGATCTTCCGCGGCACGTTCACCTAAAAGACTACGCATAATGATAGAGGTTGCTACCGACATCATGGCAAGTATTTTAGGGTAGGTGGAATCAAGACGTTTAAAAAAAGCTTTTTTTGACTGGCCGTCAAAATCAACAAATTGCACTTGAATCACCACATGCCCCGATTCAGGCACAGCGGGTCCTGCAGTTAAATTCGTTAATCTGCTTTGTAATAAAGCCGTCTTTGGCAGCGGAGCCATAAGCAATCCTTTACTATCTTACTATAGCCAAGTAATCATATTAAGCAGAAACTGTCAATAAATTCAATAGATAATTTTATCAAGGACAACATGGTTAGAATTTGGTGTATTTTTAGATCGATGCTTTTTAATACAAAAACGCCACCAGCGAATAAGCGAGAAACAGACATCTGCCTCTCGCCTGAGAGTACAGGGCAAGCGCATCAAAGTTTAAAAACAGAACATGGCCACGTAGGGTGGAGCAAAGGAGCGTAGCGACGTGCCCACCAGTCGAGTTCTTTTGCCACTATGGTGGGCACGCTACGCTTTGCGCCACCCTACAGTATTCTTTTTAAACTTTGATGCGCTTGCCCTGCTTGAGAGTATATTGACGAGGCACCAGCAAAGTTTATTGTGTAAACTGATTGATTGTTCGTGTTAAACGGGTCACCAGTTCATCAATGTCCTCTTTATTCATAATCAAGGGGGGAAGCAGGCGAACCACGGTGTCTGCCGTGATATTAAATAACACGCCCTGCTCCAATCCAATAGCGCGTATGTCACTTGCCGGTCTGTCCAGCTCGATGCCCAGCATATACCCTTTGCCGCGAATCGATTTAACCGCTGGATGCTCACCGAGATTGCGCATCAGTTTTTCTTTGAGTATCACGCTGTTTTTAGTGACTTTTTCACAAATTTTATCGCGCTCTATCACTTCCAGCACAGTTAAAGCCGTAGCGCATGCCAAAGGATTTCCGCCAAACGTTGAGCCATGCGTTCCTGGTTTGAATAAATCAGACGCTCTTTTACTCATCAAACAAGCGCCAATGGGCATGCCATTGCCAAGCCCTTTGGCTGTGGTCAATATATCGGGCTGAATGTTGCTATGCATGCAGGCATACATTTTGCCTGTCCTGGCATTGCCTGTCTGAATTTCATCAAATATCAGCATCCAATCCTGTTCATCGCATAATTTGGCCAGTTCACGAAGGTAGGTTTCTTCTGCTGCAAAAATGCCGCCCTCACCCTGTATGGGTTCTACCATGACAGCAACAATATCGTCTCTGTGCGCTGCAATGGTTTTTATGGCTTCCAAATCATTAAAAGGTGCGCGAACAAAACCAGGCACAAGCGGTTCAAAACCGGCTTGGACTTTACGGCTTCCCGATGCGGAAAGCGTTGCCATGGTGCGACCATGAAAGGCCCTTTCCATCACGATGACAGACGGGTTTTCTATGCCTTTTTGATGGCCGAAGAGTCGGGTGAGTTTGATGGCGGCCTCATTGGCTTCAGCGCCTGAATTTGCAAAAAACACCTGTTCCATACCCGACATGGCGGTCAGTTTTTCCGCCAGCAAGTCCTGTTCTTTAATACGAAACGCATTGGAGGTATGAATGAGTTTTGCAGCCTGATGTTGAATGGTGCGGGTTACATCAGGGTGGGCATGGCCTAATCCACAAACTGCAATGCCTGTTAAACCATCAAAATAAGCTTTTCCTTGTTCATCATATAGCCAGACACCTTCGCCATGAGAAAATGTAATTGGCATAGGATTATAACTTGTGATTAGTGCCATGATAACTCCTGTAATAAATTAACGCATATTGCCAGAAACAAATTCCCAGTTAACCAGTTCCCAAAAGGCCTGGACGTAATCAGGGCGGCGGTTTCTGTAATCAATATAATAAGCATGTTCCCAAACGTCACAAGTCAATAAGGCATTTTGTTTCTCGGTCATGGGTGTTTCTGCATTGCTGGTGCTGGTAATTTTCAATTCGCCATTTTCATCCTGAACCAGCCACGCCCATCCTGAGCCGAATCTGCCGGTAGCGGCCTGACTGAATTCTTCTTTAAACCCTGAAAAAGAACCGAAGGCTTTATTAATGGCTTCAGCCAGCTTGCCGGCAGGTTCGCCACCGCCGTTAGGGCTTAGACAATGCCAGTAAAAAGTATGATTCCATACCTGGGCTGCATTGTTAAAAATCCCGCCTTTGGCATTCATGATGATCTCTTCAAGAGACATCGTCTCAAATTCAGTATCTGGAATCATCTTGTTTAGATTGGTGACGTAGGCATTATGATGCTTGCCATGGTGGTATTCCAGGGTTTCTCTGGAAATATGAGGCTCCAGGGCGTCCTTCGCATAAGGCAGTTCGGGCAAATTAAATGTCATGATTATCTCCGTATTTTAAAAAGCGTTAAGTGTAGCAGGATACAAGATAGATTCAATGACGGGAAAAATCCATTCATAAATTAATTTTCATTCTGTTCGATGGGTTTTAAGCTGACGCTTCGCACAGTAGTGACTTTTTCCATGTACCCGCAGAAAATTGCTAAAAGTCAGTATTTTTGCCATAATTATGGTGGTTTTTAAAAACACAGGTGCACCGTGGATACTATTGAAAAAATTAAACAGCAAATTGCTGATAATGCCATCATTCTTTACATGAAAGGCAGCCCCAAAATGCCGCAATGCGGCTTTTCAGCCCGTGCGGTACAATGCATCGATGCTTGTGGCGTAGAATTCGCCTCCGTCGATGCATTGGCAAATCCGGACATTCGCCAGACCTTGCCTCAATATGCTGATTGGCCAACTTTTCCTCAGCTCTATGTGAAAGGCGAACTTATCGGCGGCTCTGATATTATTCTTGAAATGTACCAGCAAGGGGAATTGGAGACTTTATTAAGAGAAGCGGTAGCTGCATAACTTTTAAACCCGGCATATTATGAATTATGCCCTACTGAGTATGGAGAAAACATGAGTGTATTAGTTGGACGCAAGGCACCGGATTTTACGGTGGCTGCTATTTTGGGTTCGGGCGAAATTGTTGAAAAATATAATCTGCATGAGAATATTAAAGGCAAATACGGTTTGATTTTTTTCTATCCTCTGGATTTTACCTTTGTTTGTCCCTCAGAGCTCATAGCACTGGATCGCCGTATGGCTGAATTCAAGGCGCGTAATGTTGAAGTCATTTCAGTATCGATTGACTCACAGTATACACATAACGCTTACAGAAAGACGTCTCGTAAAGAAGGTGGTATTGGCCCTGTCAATTTCACAATGTCCGCTGATATGACACATAGCATTTGTCAATCATACGGTGTTGAGCACCCTGTGGCCGGTGTGGCCTTTCGTGGCGCATTTGTTATTGATAAAGACGGCATGGTGCGTTCACAAGTTGTTAATGACTTGCCTATCGGCAGAAATATAGATGAGCTGCTGAGGATCGTTGACGCAGTACAGTATTTTGAGGAGCACGGTGAAGTCTGTCCGGCCGGTTGGCACAAAGGCGATGTGGGGATGAAAGCCTCTCCTGAAGGCGTTGCAGAGTATTTATCTGAGCATTCAGAGAAATTGTAAAAACGGATTTTCCATAACCCGGGGCTACGCAGTACCCCCGGGTTCAATTGCAGGAAACCCGGGATAAACGCGTTTATACTGCCTGTAGACGGGTCTCAAACCTTTAACTTCAATTCTTTCCATTCGTTAATCATTCGACAAAACAAATCAGCCGTTATTTCCGCATCATAAATAGCAGAATGTGCCTCTTCAGGCTTAAATCGCAGCCCTGCGGCTTCAACCGCTTTGGCAAGTACCGTTTGGCCATACAGCAAACCTGACAGCGTTGCCGTGTCAAAGCAGGTAAAGGCATGGAACGGCAGTTTAACCTTGGTCCGGTTGCAGGCTTCCTTAATAAACAGTAAATCAAACCAGGCGTTATGGCCGACCAGAACCGCTCTTTGGCAATGGCTTTTCTGCAGGGCTTTATTGATCGGTTTGAAAAGTTTTTGAAGCGCTTCTTTTTCATCGAGAGCGAATCGTAAGGGTTGAAACGGATCGATTTGATTGAAGTCCAGTGATTTCTGATCCAGTTGCGCACCTTCAAAAGGCAGCACATGTTCATAGAAGCTGTCTGTGCGATGTAAATTGCCTTGATCATCCATATCGAGAAGTACAATACACGCCTCGAGCAAAGCATTCTTATGCGGTATGATCCCAGCCGTTTCTACATCTACCACAACGGGTAGAAAGCCACGAAATCGATCTTTTATTTTTTTTGATTGAGCCATGTCACTCGGGTTCATTGACACTCCATTTTATGCTTTCACCCGCCGCAATAGGAACCACTTCCTCCTGACCAAAAGGCAATTTTTTGGGAATGTATTGAGGCTGTTGAATGAGTTCGATTTCTTCTTTATTGACGGCCAGTTGGTAAAAGTCCGCGCCAAATATTGCCATAAAGGCATTCAGCTTATCGAGCTGCTGATGTGCATCAAATAACTCGGTATATAGTGCCAGTGCGTAAGGTGCGGAATAGATTCCTGCACAGCCGCAGGCATTTTCTTTATTGGCGATGGAATGAGGCGCACTGTCTGTGCCTGCAAAAAACTTGCGGTCCCCACTAAAGGCGGCCTGCAACAGCGCTTTTTGATCCCGTTCGTGTTTTAAAATCGGCAAGCAGTAAAAATGGGGCTTGATGCCGCCCGCAAGCAAATGATTGCGATTATATAATAAATGATGGACAGTGATTGTCGCGCCCACTTTTTCAGACGCTGCCATCACAAAATCAACGGCGGCTTTTGTTGATATATGCTCAAGGACGATACGTAGTTTTGGGAAATCCTTGACCAATTGTGTCAACTCTTCTTCTATAAATAGCGTTTCCCGGTTAAAAATATCACCGAAAGTGACCTCGCCATGGATTTGCAATACGAGGTCGTTTTTTTCCATGATCTCCAATACCGGGTAAAGTGAGCGCAAGGATTTGACACCGGCTTCTGAATGCGTTGTAGCCCCGGCTGGATATAGCTTGCCTCCTAGTATATAAGGCATGGATGCGGCTATTTCCAATTCATCAGGCGAAACCGATTCATTGAGATAAAAACTCATATAGGGGATAAAACGATCATCTGGTAGAACGGCCATAATACGCGATCGGTATGCTTCCAGATCGCTTAAGGAGGTCAGTGGTGGTTTAAGATTGGGCATGGCAAGCGCTCTGGCAAAATGCCTGGCAGTATCTGTTACGGTATGTTGTAGATAATCACCGTCTCGAAAATGCACATGCCAATCATCAGGGCGATTAATAATGATCTTCCGCACAAAAAGCTCCTGAGTAGTTGACTGAATTTTTGAAAGGATAGCATGTTTAGTACAACAGGCTGAACAAAATATCCTAAAATCCGAATAAAAAAGCGATTAAGAGAAAATGATACGCCTGTTCTATTGATGGCCACGAGTCTGTCCAAAAAATAGCGTCCATGTCTAAAAAATGCATATATCAATGATAAATATCATTTTTTTTTGCTATTTTCTTGACTTTATGCAAACCCATGCAGATACTCATAACGTTGCATGCTTTCGGATTAGAGCGACGAACGCATGCTATTGACAACTCCGCTTGGTGGGTTATCAATGACTGAAACTCAATAATAAAAATGGAGACAAAGCATGTTAAGTTTAAAGAAAACAGCAGCAGCTGTTCTTGCTTTCGGTAGCAGTGCCGTATTTGCCGGCACAATGGGTCCGGTATGCACACCAGGCAATGTGACAGTACCTTGCGAAGCTACAGCCTGGGACTTTGGCGTTTATGCCCTGTATTTACAACCGATTTATGATGCCGACTGGGGTTATATAGGATCTACTACTACTGGATCTCATACCGTTCATCATGATGTTGATAATGATTGGGACTGGGGTTTCAAACTGGAAGGGTCTTATCACTTCAGTACAGGCAATGATATCAACGTGAACTGGTACCATTTTGATGGTGAATCAGATCATCAGTTTTTACGCGACATTCAAGGCGTTCCCGCGACTGATCATTTTAATATCGATCAAAAATGGGATGCGGTCAATGTGGAGTTCGGTCAACACGTTGATTTTGGCGACATGAAAGATATTCGTTTTCATGGCGGCGTACAATACGTAAGAATCGAAAATAATTATGCTGTTTCTCGAGACACAGTTCGTCGTGGCAACTGGAACCACTCTTTCGATGGTTTTGGTCCTAGAACGGGCGTTGACATGACGTACAACTGGGGCAATGGTTTTGCAATGTATGCGAATGCCGCTGCGGCCTTGTTAGTCGGTGAAGCTGATTTCAGCGATACAGTGGGTGCTACAGATAGTGGTTCTAAAGATGCCATGGTGCCTGAGTTAGAAGCCAAGTTGGGCCTGAAATATAACTATGCGATGGCTAACGGTTTGGTTACGCTTGATGGCGGTTACATGTGGGTTAACTATTTCAATGCCCAGCATGCTTTCATAGGCTCTACGGCTGCGGAAACTGATTTCGCTATACACGGTCCCTACTTGGGTTTGAAGTGGGTTGGTAACGTATAATTCATTAAAATTTAAGAAATTTCAGTAATACTGTTGACTTTATTAAAGTGCAGTTGGATAATTTATTCAAGTACGCTCTCGGTTAGGGCGAAGAATGCGTACTGTTACTGATTCTTCTTGAATGGGTAATAAACGGAAATTAATAATAAAAAAAGTGGAGATTAAGCATGTTAAATTTGAAAAAAACAGCCGTCGCTGTCCTTGCTCTAGGTAGCAGTGCAGTATTCGCTGGTACAATGGGCCCCGTATGCACACCAGGCAACGTCACAGTTCCTTGTGAAGCTACCGCTTGGGATGTTGGTGTATATGCTCTATACCTGCAACCTACATATGGCTCTGAATGGGGTTATGTACAAACAACGCTAGATAATGTTACTGGTCGTACTGTTTTCCATGATCGTGATAACGATTGGGACTGGGGTTTTAAACTGGAAGGTTCTTACCACTTCAGCACAGGCAATGATATCAACATAAACTGGTATCACTTTGATAATGACGAAAGTCAGGTTGTTACTGGTTCACCTCTCTTAGGCTCACCTACTCACGTCTACTTTGATCAAGAATGGGATGCTGTGAACTTTGAGTTCGGTCAACACGTTGATTTCGGTGATTTTAAAGACATCCGTTTCCATGGCGGTGTTCAATACGCAAGAATCGATCATGATATCCAACACCGTGTAAACAATATCACTACTCACCGTGCCAAAACTAGTTTTGACGGGTTCGGTCCAAGAACGGGTGTTGATATGTCTTACAACTTTGGTAATGGTTTTGCTATGTACGCCAATGCTGCTGCGGCCTTATTAGTTACTTCTGTTGATTTTGATGATAACAGAAACAACAATAACCATGGCGAGAGAGACAGTATCGTTCCTGAGCTGGAAGCTAAATTGGGTGTTAAGTATGGTTTCCCATTGGCAAACGGCAGCCTGACAATCGATGGCGGTTACATGGTAGTTAACTACTTCAACGCCTTACATACAGTTGTTGGCACTGGTGCTGGTCTAGGCGTAGTTGAGTCTGACTTTGGCATGCACGGTCCTTACCTTGGCCTGAAATGGGTTGGTGCTGTATAATTGTCAATTCTTGACAATACAATTGAAAGCCCATCAGTTATTTCTGGTGGGCTTTTTTTTTATCTACATGGAGTTAATATGCTGAAAAAAACGACTTTGGCTGTTTTGGGATTGGCTGCCAGTGGGTTGGCCATGGCCGGTACAATGGGTCCAGTTTGTGCCCCTGGCAATGTGACTGTTCCTTGTGAAGCCAAGAAATGGGATCTGGGAGTACAGGCTCTTTATCTGAAACCTGCATTTGATGCTGATTACGGTTATGAGCGGAAAATAAATGGATTTCAGGAAATTGATCAGGATTGGGACTGGGGTTACAGGATTACAGGTTCCTATCATTTTTCCACAGGCAATGATCTGACAGTTACCTGGGTGCATTTTTCAACAGACTTTCAACAGTCTGGTTTTAGGGGTGTTAATCCTCTTACTCAGCAGCTTTCTGCACCTTTTACAATGCTTCAGGCGCATACCTACGATCAAGTCAATGCAGTGATGGGGCAACATGTTGATGTAGGTCAGCAAAAAAATATGCGTCTGTATGCCGGATTGCAATATGCAGATATTCGGGTTGATGCCAACAATAATTTTGCAGCGCCTCCCTCTTTAACCAAATATCATAACACTGATTTTAATGGGGTAGGTGCTGTTGTAGGCACGGATTTCTCTTATGACTTGTCTGAAGCTTTCAGTCTGACAGCAAACGGTGCAATGTCTATTATGTATGGTACCGGAAGGTATAGTGATGGCTTTCTTACTACTATAGATGGAACTGATGTAGTTTTTGGTACAAACTATGGCACCAAAAGAATGATTGTTCCAAGTCTGGAGGCGAAGTTAGGTGCGAATTATGCTTATCCTATAGCTGATGGCGTCTTGAATATCGAGGGCGGCTACCAGGCAGTCAATTATTTTAATGCCTTGCAAAATCTCAGCACGCTGACTGGCAGTAGAATTACCAACAGCGATTATGGTTTGTTTGGTCCCTATTTGGGCGCCAAATGGGTAGGTAACGCCTGATTTTTACTGTAAAACAGCTATTAAAAAACCCATTTTAAAATGGGTTTTTTTTTAATTATGCCGAAATATTTTTACCTTTAGTCAATTTTCTTCTAAAAGCATGGCCAGCCCGGTTTTTGCACGTTATAATCCTCAGCGCTATCTTTGGATGTAAAAAAAATAATCAGGAGTACCTTTGTGAAGTATACAAGTCTTTTATTTGCCTTGTTTGCAGTATCATTTCCTCTTCATGCTGCAAATCAACAACAAATACAACATGAAATCAATCAGCTGGAAAAACAAAACCAGTCATTGCAAGCCCAGCTTCATCGCTTGAAGAAAAAAATACTGAACGATTCACAAGACAACCCCCATCCTGTAAAACATGCGGGTTCTGAATACCATGTCAGCCCTGTAACAATACATAGTTTTACCGGCCATCCCGAATCCATGCATTTTTACCCCAGCGCTTTGATGATCGAAGATCAAATCGTAACCTACATTGCTGGAACGCCGGTTGTCAGTTCACCCTATCTAGGTGACCGACCCGCTTTCGATGGTTCCGATTATATTGTGAATATTTCCAGTATCAACCGCGATATTCGTTTAATGCAACAAAGACGAAGACTGTATCATGCCTATGAACGCATGGGCTATCCGGTACCTGACGTGCCGATCATTTTTTTAAGCGGTACGGTAAAACCTGTTGCTGTTCTTAATAATGATTCACGCAGAAAGACCGGTGATCTGACACTGGGTGCCAGTGAATTGGATGTGGCGGCTGCAGTGAATGAGAACGTTGAGGCCTTTATGTCCATTGCTTATGATGAATCACCGCCAGCGGTTGGCGGTCCGCGAGTGGACAATTCGGGTTTTAATTTAAATATGGGGTTTATCAATATTGGTAATCTGGATAAAACACCGTTTTATTTTACTGCGGGTCAACTTTATGTGCCCTTTGGCCGCTATTCTTCTGCCATGGCCAGTGCCCCTGTCACCATGCTGTTGACCAGAACGAAATCGCGTCCCTTTATTTTCGGCTATAAATCTCAGACGGATACTGGATTGTTCGCAGCGGTTTACGGCTTCAGAAGTGATACGACTTTAGGTAAATCCGGCATAGGCGGTGTGAATGTCGGTTATAATTTTGCCCGACGCGATCTCTCAGGTGAGATAGGCGGCGGTTATATCAGTTCCATTGCCGATTCCGCAGGCATGCAAAATACCGGTGTTCCACCTTTTACGACCTTCGGTGGTTTTGCCTCTGTCACCAATGGCAATGAAGCGGTACAGAAAACACCGGGCGCGAACGTGCATGCCAATGCCAGTTTCGATCGCTACAGCCTGACAGCGGAATGGGTAGGAGCGACCAGCGCGTTCCGTCCCCAGGATTTAAGTTTCAACGGGCACGCTGCCAAACCGCAAGCGGCGCAATTGGAGGCGGGCGTGACATTTAAATCCTTTGATAAACCAGCGTCCGTTGGCGTGGGCTATCAAATGACCCGCGAAGCCCTGGCGCTTGGCCTGCCTGAGCAGCGTCTTAGCGGCGTCTTTAATATCTCTATTTGGAAAGATACCATTGAAACAATAGAATACCGCCATGATTATAATTATAAAACAACCGAGTTTGCCAATGGCGCAGCACCAACTGGTACTGTGAATGCGCCTACCGTCGGCCGCGGCGGCACTTCTGATACTGTCGTTTTACAGGTGGGGGTGTATTTTTAGTGACGGTATTTTTAAAGCATCTGGATATGCTGTTCAGATGCTTTTACCCACATCGTTATCGTTCAAGCCAGTGCTTTTATTCTTCTGCCCGCATTAAGTTTTATTTTGCCACTCATTTTGTATCTACTTGTGCTATCTTTTTAGTAGGGTAGTAATTAAAAAAATAATTAACAGAAAAAGCCGTTGCCATTCTTAAAAGATAGGGATTCTTTATGAGATCTATGATGCGCGCCCCATATTATCTAAGTCTTTTTTTATGTTTATTTTTACAATCGCATGCTCTTATGGCTGAAAAAGTCGTTGAATTATCCATCAGTGGCGGTATAGGGCCTGCCAGTGCGGATTACCTGGTGCGCAGCATTGAAAAAGCGCAGGATGCAGAATTGATTCTTATCCGAATCAATACCCCAGGAGGGCTGGATAAATCCATGCGCCAGATGGTTCAGGCCATTTTGAATTCCAAGGTACCGATAGTCAGTTATGTGGCCCCAAATGGCGCCAGAGCCGCCAGTGCCGGGACTTTCCTGCTCTATGCCAGTACCATAGCTGCCATGTCTCCCTCCACGCACCTGGGGGCTGCCAGCCCTGTCAGTATGACAGGCGGCATGGGCAATAAAAAAGAACCAGGCGATAAAAAAACGTCCATGGAAAAAAAGGTTACCAATGATGCCATTGCCTATATCCGCTCACTGGCTCAATTGCGCGGGCGTAACGTGGAATTCGCTGAAAAGGCCATTCTGAATGCCGCTACAATGACTGCTAATGAAGCCTTGAAGGCCGGTGTGATCAATATAATAGCCAAAGATACCTCCGATTTATTAAAACAACTGAATAACATGCAGGTCAAGCAGGATGGCAGAGTAATAACCATCAACACAGACAATGTCAATATAGAAAAAATAAGCCCCGATTGGCGGATGCGTTTCTTATTGATCATTACCGATCCTACGGTGGCGTATTTGCTCTTGTTACTGGGCGTTTATGGCATTTTTTTCGAACTGATGAACCCGGGCTTTATCGTGCCTGGCGTGATTGGTGCGGTATCCATACTGGTAGCACTTTACGCCTTACAGCTGTTGCCTATTAACTATGCCGGTCTGGCTTTGATCATTCTTGGTATTGCCTTCATTGTTGCCGAAGCGTATACCCCTAGTTTTGGTATTCTGGGTATTGGAGGAACACTTGCCTTTATTGTAGGCTCTGTTTTACTTATTGATACAGAGCATGAGGCCTATCAAATTGCCTGGGCGGCCATATGGGGGATGGCCGCGGCCAATATTGTTATTTTTATTACCCTCTTCAGTATGCTGTTGCAAACCCGCTGGCAATCAAGTATGCATGGCACTGCTACTTTGATCGGCGCCGAGGGTGAGAGTTTACAGGATATTGATCTGCAAGGTCAGGCTAAAATTCAAGGTGAAATATGGCGTGTAGAATCGGAAAAGCCTATTTTGGAAGGAAAAAAAATTCGCGTTACCGATGCTAAAGGGTTAACATTAAAAGTAGAAGAAGCAGACTAATTGCTGTCGATAAGGAGATTGCAATGACGCAAATCATAGGGTTTTTTATAATAATTATTTTAATATTTATTATATCCATGTTTCGTGTGTTAAGAGAATATGAACGTGGTGTTGTCTTTATGCTCGGGCGCTTTTACCAGGTCAAAGGACCTGGCCTTATCATTATCATTCCTGTTTTGCAGCAAATCGTCAAAGTGGATTTAAGAACCGTGGTGATGGATGTGCCCAGTCAGGATGTTATTTCTCGAGATAACGTATCAGTCCGGGTCAATGCGGTGGTTTATTTTCGTGTGGTTGAGCCTCAAAGCGCCATCATACAGGTCGAAAATTATTTCGAAGCCACCAGTCAATTGGCTCAGACCACCCTGCGATCCGTTTTAGGGCAGCATGAACTCGATGAGATGCTGGCCGAAAGGGAAAAACTGAATACAGACGTGCAAAGAATTCTCGATGCCCAGACCGATGGTTGGGGGATAAAGGTTTCAAATGTAGAGATTAAACACGTTGATCTGGATGAAAGCATGATTCGAGCCATTGCTAAACAAGCGGAGGCTGAGCGGGAAAGGCGGGCGAAGGTCATCCACGCGGAAGGGGAATTGCAAGCTTCTGAAAAACTGTTACAGGCCGCACAGGTGCTCGCAAAACAACCTGAATCATTGCATTTGAGATATTTGCAAACCTTAGGCAGCATTGCAGGTACCAACTCCTCTACTATCGTTTTTCCAATGCCTGTAGAATTTGGTGAATTACTGAGCAAGCTCGGCGGCAATAAAAAATAACTTCAAAAAAAAAGACCCTTCGAGACGGCGGGCACTCCTTCAGGGCGAGCGGATTCAAGAGTGCAAGGCCTACAGGCCTATGAGAAAGGCATCAGCCGTAGCCCGTAAGGAGCGCAGCGTATTACGGGATAACCCAACCCAATGCCTGGCAGAAAGAGGGTACGATAAATGATGCTGCATCATGGTGCGAATTTTGGGTACAGATTATTTGAAAATCGCTTGCGGCAGGGTTTTGGCTTGTTCAATCCATGATTCCAATTGGGAATTACCTGGAATGTTTTTAACCAGTTTTATCTGATCATTTGTACTTTTTAGTCGCTCTCCAAGATCATCCGGCTCATATTCAGCCAAGGCAGTGACAGATTTAATACCGCTTTGCTCTAAAAGCTCGGCAAACTCTATTCCAATGCCTTTAATTCGCGCCAGATCAGCCTGACTTGCCCATCGTAAGAGTAACTTTTCACAGATTCCAGTCTGCTCTCTTATGAGCTCACGACCTTGTTGCTGACCACAGACCTCAAGCAGTTGCTGCTGATCTTCAATGCCTGCATTTTCCAGCAAAGAAGTATATTTTAAACCAATTCCTTCAATCTGATTGAGTTTTTGCATCGAGGTTCCTGAAAAAAACGCCTGTTTGTTTAGTATATACCCAAGATGCTTCAAAATGCGAGTTTCATGCTTTTTTTTTCCGCCCAGCTTGACGTTAAAAAACGCGCAAGGGTATGGCCATTACTCGCATTTTGAAGGAATTTGGGTCTAATCAGCGATACATACTTTGCTAGCTTCAAAAAAATTACGCTTGGTTATTTTTTTTCCCGATTTGATGGGTTATCAATAATTTTAATTGTATTATAGTTTATTTAGAAAAAATACCTGCCGATCATTTACCAAATGGAACAGTGATGTCTATAGCTATTGTCTGGTTCAGAAAAGATTTGAGAACAGCGGATAACCCGGCCTTAAAGGCCGCATGCTGCCGCCATGAAAAGATATTGCCTTTATATATTTTAGACCGTGAAACCAGCCTGGACATCGGTGCGGCTCAAGGATGGTGGCTTTTTCATTCATTAAAATCTTTGTCTTATGATTTAAAACAACATGAAATAGATTTAATATTAAAAAAGGGAAATGCCGCGAAGATTTTTCAAACCTTGGTCAAGCAATATAAAATAACAGATGTTTATTGGAATCGTTGTTATGAGCCGGCCATGATTGAACGGGATAAAAAAATCAAGGCGCAATTAAAAGAAGCGGGACTCGCCGTTCATGGCTTTAAAGGCAGCCTGTTAAATGAGCCCTGGGAGATTAAGAATCAAAGCGGCAGTGATTTTAAGGTATTTACTCCCTACTGGAAGCAATGTCTGAAACAAATGTCTGTGACTGTGTCTGAGCCCGTTTCTTTATGGCCCAAATCATTGGCGATGGAAACAGAGCGATTAGAGGACTGGGATCTATTGCCAAATCAACCGGATTGGGCCCGCAAGTTTTCAGCGCATTGGCGGCCTGGCGAACAAGCCGCTTTTGATACGCTGGATGATTTTATAGAAAATCAACTGGCCGAGTATAAACAACAAAGAGATATACCTGCAAAGCAGGCCACCTCCAGGCTTTCACCGCATTTGCATTTTGGTGAAATCAGTCCGGCACAAATCTGGCAGACGATACATCAGTCGATGATGGAAAACCCACATCATATCAAATCAGCAGAAAAATTCCTTTCAGAGTTAGGCTGGCGTGAGTTCTCCTATCATTTGCTATACCACAGGCCAGACATGCCTGATGTGAATTTTAATGACAAATTTGATGCCTTCCCCTGGCGGGATAATCAACAGGATTTGGAGCGCTGGCAAAAAGGACAAACCGGTTATCCTATCGTTGATGCCGGCATGCGTGAATTATGGCAAACCGGTTATATGCACAATCGAGTCCGGATGATAGTCGCCTCTTTTCTATGCAAAGATTTGTTAATCGACTGGCGACAGGGAGCGGCCTGGTTTCAGGATACGTTGCTGGATGCAGACGTGGCAAATAATTCTGCCAATTGGCAGTGGGTGGCTGGCAGCGGTGCCGATGCCGCACCGTATTTCCGGGTATTTAATCCGGTGTTACAATCAGAGCGATTTGATCCGCAAGGAGAGTATATTAAACAGTGGCTCCCTGAATTAAGCAGCCTTGCTGCAAAATGGATTCATAAGCCTTGGGAGGCGCCTGTGAAGGACTTAACTTTCGAACGGGGAAAAGAATATCCTCAACCCATGGTAGATCATCAAAAAGCAAGGAAACAGGCTTTATCTCTTTACCAAAGTTTAAAGAAAAAAGCCACAGAGTAGTATCTAAACACACGGCTGTCCCATCTTAATTTGCATTGAAGTTAATCAGTTAGCACGATCTGCTCCCTTCTCCCTTGAGGGCTACCCTGTGGACAGATCTCTGTATAAATTCTAACCGTTACAGAGCGGTAGGTTGGGCCTTGGCCCAACAATCCAGTTATTAGATTTGGATTTGTTTAACGAACAATAAGAAGCAA
>JAGXGR010000041.1 GCA_024636645.1 Legionella sp. | reverse complement strand
TAATAATTTCATTAATTGCATGGCATATATCCTATTATAGTTGTGGAACTTTATTAGATCATAAATGCCATGCAATTCCTACAACTTAAATTCTTTTATTTTCCATATGGTTAACTCCCAAAAAAGTGTCGAACTCTCAGGGTTAGATCGCGGCTCGGATACTTCGCCCGTAAATCAAGCTTCCAACGTTTCATAAGCCGGCTTAATATACCCGTCTTGCGACAGGATAATGGCAATGGGTCGAGTGGCATCAAAATGGGCAAATATAATCATCATCATCACCGTAATGGGTACTGATAAAAACATGCCCAAAATACCCCAAATACTGCCCCATACCGCCAAAGCTATCAAAATGATCAGCGGGCTTAGATTAAGCGATTTACCTAAAAAACGAGGTTCAATGATATTACCGACGATAAATTGTATCGCCGTAATCGCTAAAGTAATGATAAAGAAAGGCAGCCATGTTTCAAATTGTATCAATGCCAGCATGGCGGGAAAGATGGTTGCCAAAATGGCCCCGATATTCGGGATATAGTTTAAAAAGAAAATCAGCAAGGCCCAGAATTCTGCAAAATCCAGCCCAACCCATTTCATGATCAGCCAGCTTGACATCGCGGTCAACAGGCTCATCAAAGTTTTCAAACCCAGATAGGTCTGCGTATCCCGCACAATATGTGACAAAATATTGTTAACCAGATTCCTGTGCGCTGAGTGAGAAAAAAGCGCATTCATTTTCTGGGTAAAGAAATGCTGTTCAACAAAAAGAAATATCACATACAAAGCAATTACCACCGCAGAGCCTGTGATCGTTGTAAATACACCATAAATATTCAATATAATGCTTTGAACACTGATGCTTTCGACCATATTATTAAAATATGCCATCAATTTGATATTAAAACGCTCATCAAGCGTATTTAAAATATTCAGCAGATTTTCCTGATAACGAGGGGATGCGGATATGACATCATTGACGTTGTTGGTAATAATATCTATCAGTAGTTTGACCAGAATAGTTATGACCAATAAAGCAAACGTCATGCTGAACCACGTGGGCATTCGCTCCCCCACCCATGGCGTTTTTTGCACCGCGTTATTGACTGTATTTAATAAATGCCAGATGAAAATAGCAATAATAATAGGAATCAACAAACCACGACCGGCTATTAATAAATAACCGATAATCCATACCGTGATAAGTCCTGATGCAAATGTGATGATACGATTCATCGTGTTAATTCCTATAGAAAAAGTAATTCTTCTGTTATTATTCATTTTTTTTCAATGAATTTAAACTGTGTTGTCCAACTCTTGTGAAATAATATCCGGTGTCGGTGAGGTGCTGGTCAAAAAATTGAATAAATGCGGCATTCACTCGCTGCAGGATTTGCTGTTTCATCTGCCGTATCGCTATCAGGATAGAACCCGGGTGACGGCCATTCAAGATTTAAGAGCGCACGATTTTTGCGTCGTCTCAGGCCATGTCTGCAAAACTGAAATTAAATATGGCAAGCGAATGATGCTCGATTGCTATATCGAAGATAAAACCGGCGTCATGAAGCTGCGGTTTTTTCATTTTAACAAACAACAGGTAAAAAATCTCGAAGAAAGCCCCCTGATCAGAGCGTTTGGAGAAGTCAGGGGGTTTTCCGGTATGATGGAGATGATTCATCCAGAGTATCAGCTATTGCAAGATGAAAACTGCCCGGTCGATGAAACGCTGACCCCCATCTATTCCACCACCCAGGGGCTGACCCAGACCCGCTTGCGGCAACTGGTGAATCAGGCTTTAAAAATCAGTCGCCACCATTTACAGGATTTGGAATGGATGCCTGAGGATCAACTCTCAGAACATCGGTTAATGCCTTTGCCCTTTGCCATTGAATTCCTCCATAACCCGCCTCCGGATACCTCCATTGGCGCACTGGAAGAAGGCCGACACCCGGCCAGAAAACGACTGGCCCTTGATGAATTGCTCGCCCAGCGCCTGAGCATGCAGTTTGCCCGTCGCTCGCGAAGAAGCTTGCTGGCACCGCCGCTGGCCAAGACCTCCGAGTTGATTGGCGATTTTTTTAAGCAACTGCCTTTTGAGTTAACCACGGCACAGAAAAGGGTCTGGTGTGAAATAGAAAAAGACATCCGTCATACAAAGCCCATGCTTCGCTTAGTCCAGGGGGATGTGGGCTCGGGTAAAACCATCATTGCAGCACTTGCTGCACTGAAAGCCATCATCAACGGTTATCAGGCGGTCTTTATGGCACCTACTGATTTATTAAGCGAGCAACATGCCATCAATCTCAGCAGCTGGCTTGGTCCTTTGGGAATAAAAATCCATCGCTTGAGCGGCAAAATGAAAATTAAAGAACGCAGGGAGAGTCTTACGGCAGTTTCTAACGGTGATTGCCAATTATTGATTGGCACCCATGCGGTTTTTCAAAAAGAAGTCGAATTTGCAAAACTGGGATTGGTGATTATTGATGAGCAACACCGATTCGGCGTAGAACAACGCCTGCAACTGCAACAAAAAGGCCAGAATGACCAGGACACACCGCATCAGTTGCTGATGACTGCCACACCGATACCCAGAACCTTGTCGATGACCCATTTTGCCCACCTTGATATATCGGTTATTGATGAGCTGCCGCCCGGGCGAATGCCTGTGACGACGGCGGTTATCAGTCAATCAAAACGCGAACCGGTCATTGAGCGCCTGCAGTCCGCTATTGCCGATGGAAGGCAAGTCTATTGGGTTTGTACGCTCATTGAAGAATCCGAAAAACTTCAGTGCATGGCAGCAACAGAAACGGCTGAAAATCTAAAACAGCAATTAACCACCGCGCGTGTCGGACTGATTCATGGCCGCCTGAAAGCAGTCGAAAAAGAAACCATCATGGCCGCCTTTAAAGCCGGCGACATTGATTTACTGGTCGCAACGACGGTGATTGAAGTGGGCGTTGACGTGCCCAATGCCAGCCTGATGATCATTGAAAATGCCGAACGCCTTGGCTTGTCACAATTGCATCAGCTGCGCGGGCGTGTGGGCCGGGGGCATACGCAATCCCATTGCCTGCTGCTTTATCAGCCCCCCCTGTCTCGACAAGGCAGCGAGCGTTTGAAGGTGATGCGATCAACCAATGACGGTTTCATTATTTCTGAAAAGGATTTGGAGCTTCGAGGTGCCGGGGAAGTTTTAGGCAGTCGCCAAACGGGTTACCGCCAATTTAAAATCGCAGATTTACAACAGGATCAGGATTTAATGCCCCTGCTGGCCCCCATTACCAAAACACTACTCACCCAGGATCTGAAAACCGCGCAAGCCATCACCCAACGCTGGCTGGGGCAATATGAACAGTTTTTACAGGGTTGAAGCAATACCGGAATTGCTTACAATGCTTTATCCCTTTAATCCTTAAGAGTAAATACAATCATATTGTGACTGGGTATTATCTTTCCAGGAAGGGGGAGCCGACAGCTTATTCCCGTTTTTATTAAAATATTATCTGGAACCAAACCTCAGAATCATAACCTGCAGCGCGGTTTTTTCAAAGAGACCACAAGCGGCCTCAAAATAAAAGAGGTAAAGGGACGGTGGGTTAAAAAGCCCGGACACACCGGACGGGCTGATCGGTGACCTTAAGGTCGGAGCCCTCTACACCCAACGGGAATACGACGCTCCACGCGGAGTTCTCGTTAATCTGCGACGAACTTTTGTAAATCCCAGTAAACCTGCCAAAGTCACAGGGAGAGGGAGCGTTGGAACACAACGCCCCATGGACATCAGAGAGCTCAGCTACTGCGGGAAGATACCAGTCCGCACTGAAGTTTCGGCAGCGTTGGGCGGCACAGTCGGACTGATTATTTGCACAAGCGGCATCCGCCACAATGGCGTTGGTGTTCCCCACCCCGTCGGTCAGGCTTTCTGCGACAGGGATATCAGAACTTGGGATCGTCCACGGGCTGGTAAACTGTTGCCCAACCTCCCCCACCACCTTACCATCCACACTTTCGGTATTAGCCGTGGTATCATCAATCGAAAACACCAGGCCATTTTGTAAAATATTGCCAAAAGTCAATACTATCACATCCGTTGTCGTTGAATTGGTGTTGCTGCCTGAGACGGTCACGACATTGGGAATGGGTGCGCTGCCTGTTTCAGGTGCAGGAACTGTAGTTGGGGTGGCCCCAGGTGTTATAGTCAAGATGCACGTTCCCCCAGGGGCTATGGTCCCACAGCTTGCGGGAGATATCGATGTGCCTGAGGGAAGTGCCGGTGAGATGCTGTAACTAACATCGGCTGCCGGGTACGAGCTGCCTGTATTTTTAATGGTGATAATCCTTGGTGTGCCAGTGAGTTGGGGGTTTAAGTCAGTATCATTGACGGAGAGAATGAGGCTTGAAACACTGGCAGAAAGCGTTGTTGAACCAGGCTCAGGAATAAAAGTCACATTGATACTGTTCGCCGCACTCGGTTGATAACACTGCAACCCACAGTCGGCTCGCTGGCATACTTCAGGCCCGCCCACCACGTTACCCTGCAAAGCGCTGCCCGTTACCTCCAGAGTCAGGGTGCAGGATTGCTGATAACCCAAGACAAAAGGATTCGGGCAGTTGCCAGCCGTGGTCACCTGGGTGATGCCGGAAATGGGCTGCATTACAAGGGTGTGTGGCTTTCTGGATTGATTGGTGACTTCATATTTAATGGTGGCTGCGCCATTGGTACGAACATTTATCGTTGTGTCGGTTAACGGCTGAAACGTCCATAGCGGGGTACCCGCAAAGGCAGTGCCGGTCATGAATAAGACGGCTGCGGCTACGACCGTGATCATCGTATTTTTGATGAGATTGATTCTGTAAGTGACCATGCAGCGTTTCCTTAAGTAAGGGACGGTGGTGCATAAAAGATGGAGCACAAGCCCTGGATTTAAGATTTAGCCAGCTGCACTTGTGCAACTTACTTTTGTCTCAATCGACAAACGTGCATTGGTCATTAAAGCATGCATCGACTTGTCCTTGGATACAGCCCATTCTCTGCATCAGCATCCTGCTATGTTATTTGATATTAAATAATTATTTCTAATAATACTTTATTGATGATTTATAATCAAAGATTCCTTCATTTTTTGACTTCAAATCATTTTGATTTTATTATTACCGGCGAGGTAATGGAGCAACGGCCTAATTCCCAACGGAAACAAGCCATGCCGATGATCGCAAGGGAGGGTGTGTGGTTTTCTGGATTTTTTCTTTAACTCATTTAGAATGAAAAATGCTTCTTGGGAACCTTTTATCAACGTTTGTTCGGTTAATTCTATCTCAAGACATTTTGCTGGCAAATCAAACTGTGCCAAGGCTTTATTGATATCATGCAATAAGCGATTATTTTTAAACTGACTGGCAGTTACATTGACAGACACTTATTTAAAACTCGACTTCATGGCCGTCATTACATCGTTTTGCCTTTGTTTGTATGCTGGGCCAACTTCCAGATATGCATATAAATATAACTTATCGACTTATAGGGCACCAAAAACGAATTCATTTTTTTTTCAGCTTGACCCAGAGCAAGAAAGGCTTAAAATATGTTCATTTTATTATCAGGATTGTTATGTCTCAAAAACGCAAAGCCGTTGCACTGATTTCAGGCGGCCTGGATTCGATGCTGGCTGTAAAGGTCATTCAGCAACAAGGCATCCATGTCGAGGGATTAAATTTCTATACCGGTTTTTGTCACTCAGGGCATACATCGGCCATCCGTAACAACAAAAAAAACAAAGTCGTGCGTAATGATTCTTTATGGGTCGCCGAGCAGTTAGGTATTAAACTGCACATCGAAGATATTGTTGAACCCTACAAAGAAGTTCTACTGAATCCAAAACACGGTTACGGAAAGCATGTGAACCCTTGCCTCGATTGTAAAATATTTATGGTCAGCCAGGCCTATGCCTGGATGCAGGAACATGGTTTTGATTTTATAATTACCGGTGAGGTCATGGGGCAACGGCCTAATTCTCAACGGAAACAAGCCATGCCGATGGTGGCCAAAGAATCTGGAGCCGGTGATCGCCTGCTAAGGCCGCTTTGCGCCCAGCATCTTCCCCCCACCCTGCCAGAGCGTGAAGGCTGGGTGGACAGAGAGCAACTGCTTGATTTTCATGGGCGTGGGCGCAAAGCACAACTGTCACTGGCCGCGTCAATGAATATCGATGAATTTGCCCAACCCGCTGGCGGCTGCTGTGTATTGACTGATGAAAACTATGCCCGTCGTTTAAGGGATATGTGGGCGCATTCTGACAGCCGTGATTATGACATGGAAGACATTATTCTTCTCAAAGCCGGTCGTCATATCAGAGTAGACAAACATTATAAAATCATCATTGCCCGCGATGAAGCAGAGCATCATTTTCTTAGCGGTTACAGAAAGCAATTCCATCATCTGGAGCTTCTCGAACATCGTGGCCCGATAGCACTTGTTGAAGGGGCGCCAAGTGATGAGGATCTCATCACTTGTGCCAGAATTGCCGCACGATTTTGCTCAGGCAAACAGGAAGAAACAGTAGAATATGATCTGCATCGTTTAAACGGTAAAACCGAGCGTTTGAAAGTAAAGCCTTTTCAAGCTGAAGAAATTCCCCAAAACTGGTACCTGTGAGACACTATGGCCTGCATCGAATTAAATACACGTCGCCTGCTTTGCCCCATGCCTGTGATAAAAGCTCAAAACAAGGCACGCGAATTAAAGCATGGTGATCAACTGAAAGTCATTGCTACTGATCCTGGTGCAATGCATGATCTGCCCAGCTGGTGTCGCATCAATGGTCATAAAATGATTTTATGCGAAACCATCAATGAAGAAGTGCATATCACACTCGAAATCGTAAAGGATGAACAATGAAATCGGAAGATCGCTACCGACAGGCTAAAAAAACCACCTTGATCAGCGCCGTTGTTAACTTTTTTCTCGGCCTGTCAAAATTAATCGGCGGTTTTTTATTCCACTCCCATGCTTTGATAGCAGACGGTATCCATTCCTTTTCAGATCTGTTGACTGATGCGATGGTATTGTTTGCCAGCAAGTATGGCAGCCTCGATGCTGATAAAAATCATCCCTATGGCCATCAACGGATAGAAACAGCGGCGACATTGTTTCTGTCTATGTTGCTTATCATCGCAGGCGCTGGTATCAGCTGGGATGCCGTTGATGCCTTGATACATTCAGATCACACCAGACCCGGCTGGATGAGCCTGCCTGTCATTCTGGTATCGATTCTTGCCAATGAAGCACTGTTTCATTATACCCGTTATATTGGCCAGCGTATCCAGTCTGACTTGTTGATAACCAATGCATGGCATCACCGTTCTGATGCGGCCTCCTCTGTGGTGGTGCTTATCGGACTCATCGGCAGTTTATCGGGCATGATTTATCTGGATTCGATAGCTGCCGTGGTGGTAGGTATTCTTATTATAAAAATGGGCTGGGAATATGGCTGGAACAGTGTTAAAGAACTGGTGGATACAGCCGTTGAGCCTGAAATGCTTCTTCGGATAAAAAATATTATTGAAAATATCAACGGTGTCGACAAAATGCATCAATTAAGAACAAGGCTGATGGGTGGCGATGTGTTTATTGATGTGCATATCCTGGTCTCCCCGCAAATTTCTGTCTCTGAAGGCCATTACATTGCTCAACATGTTCACCAAAGCTTAGTCAACGGCATCCAACGGGTGAAAGATGTCACGGTTCATGTTGATCCAGAAGACGATGAAATCTCCTGCCCTTCCTATCATTTGCCCAATCGGACCATTATCAGCCAGTTGCTAAGCACTGAACTGGGGTCAATGCATGAGCAACTTGTTTTTTTCAGCTTGCATTATATCGATGGGAAAATGATTATTGATCTGCTTTTTGACAGAAATTTTGATGCCTGGAAGGCTTTAAAAGACACATTGGACAAACTTCTAAGCGAACATGTCTTTATCAATCATTTTCGAATAATGAATTTGCAGGAAATCATCAATAGTGAAAAAAAACCTATGGGCTGGCTATAATGCTAAATGCCAATGCTCTGCAAATCAGGTATTTAGGATTTATTTCTAAACCTGGGTAAAATCATATTTTATCTGAATGTCGTCCCCGTAATACGCTCCGCTCCTTACGGGCTACCTACCGTCGCCGTAGCCCGTAAGGAGCAGAGCGTATTACGGGGCGATGGTCAAGACCCGCATTAACCCCGCGCAGGCGCATAGGCGTCAATTTAAGCATAATTGAACTGATTGAAGCCTATGCAGGGTATAGACGACATTGTCTATATGAGAGTTACACCCCTTATCAATTAAATTTTGCTAATTGTCACCAGCAATGGTATTTTTAGCGGCTTTTAATTGTAGCTGTTTTTTAATTACCCTCTATAAGAGAAATAAACCATGATTTCAGAATCCTTGCTGAAACTTCTTTTTGCACTGTCAATTTTTATCATCGCCATAGGTGCTGGCTTATACCCTTTTAAAAAACGGCTGAAGGATGGCCATCATGTTGAGTTTCCCATTGGCGACAGTCTGGCCACTGGTGTTTTTTTAGGCGTGGCACTGCTGCATATGCTTCCTGAATCCAATGTCACGTTTAAATCCATGGGGTACGATTATCCTTTTGCTTATATCATTACCGGGGCCGTTTTTCTGATTTTTCTCTGGTTTGAGCATTTAGGCGAAGTGCTTTACCATCATAGGGAGAGAAACCATCCGGCCTTTGCGCTATTGGCCTGGAGCATGCTATCGCTCCATTCTGTGATGGTGGGTGCGGCTCTGGGTTTAAGTCATTCCCATTCGCTGGTGCTGATGTTATTTTTTGCCATCATTGCGCATAAATGGGCTGAAAGCTTTGCTATTGCGGTTCAGTTAAACAAAAGCTCTATGGCGACTAAAAGTCGGATATTTTTCTTTTCACTCTATTGTCTGATGACGCCTGCCGGTATTTTATTAGGCTGGTTTACCAGCCATGATATCCAAACGGATTCTGTATTTGATCCCATTCTCATTGCAGCTTCTGCAGGCACCTTCCTATACTTGGGTACCTTGCATGGCCTGGAGCGCTGTGTGATGGTTCAGCGATGCTGTAATCTCAGGGATTTCAGTTTTGTGATCATCGGTTTTTTATTAATGGCATCGGTCGCGGCTTATGTCTGAATTTATTAAACAACAGCCGCTGATTCTGGCCTCAGGTTCAGCCATCAGAAAAAAATTGCTGGCGTCTTTAGGGCTCGATTTTCAAGTCCTGCCCTCCCAATGCGATGAAGAGGCCTTAAAACGGCAATTTTGCGACACCGACTGGCTAAAACTGGGTTATCTTTTGGCCAAAGAGAAAGCCCTGGATGTCAGTCATCGCTTCCCTGATCATTACATTATCGCCGCAGATCAACTCTGTCTGGCGGGGGATAGATTATATGATAAGCCCTTGAATCATAGCAGGGCTGTTGAACATTTAAAAAGCCTGCAGGGAAAAGAGCATCAGCAAATTGCCTGCCTCTGCCTTGCTAAAAAGGGCAAGCTCTTATGGCAATCCCATGAAATAGCAACGCTTGGCATGCGTAGGCTGGATGAACAGACCATAGAAGCCTATTTACGCGCTGAGAAGCCTTATCACAGCTGTGGTGCCTATCAATATGAAACGCTTGGCAAATGGCTTTTTGAACAGGTACAAGGGGATGAAGATACCATTTTAGGTTTGCCTTTAAGGCCTTTAACCGAAGCGTTACTATCCTGTCATGTGGTCAGTCTATAAAATAAGTGACTGGTTTCTATATCTTATACATAAGGAGATTTATATGCATATTCAGCCTTTCTTTGATCAGGATACAGCGACTTTCAGTTATGTCCTCAGCGATGAGGCCAGCCGTCAATGCGCTATCATTGATTCCGTTCATGATTATGATTCTTCATCTGCTAAAGTCTCCACCTTTTCTGCTGATAAAATCATTGACTACGTCAATCGCAATCATTTATCCGTAGAGTGGATTTTAGAAACGCATATTCACGCTGATCATTTAACCGCATCAAACTATCTCAAGCAAAAGCTTGGCGGTAAAATTGCAATCAGCGAAACAATTTCCAAGGTATTGGATTACTGGGTGCCGCTGTTTAATACCTACCATGATACACCGCTGGACGGCTCACAGTTTGATCACCTTTTTAAAGACGGGGAAAGCTTCAAAATCGGTGAACTTGAGGCCAGGGTCATGCATACCCCCGGGCATACGCCTGCCTGTGCCAGTTATGTGGTGAAGGATGCGGTTTTTGTCGGTGATACCTTGTTTATGCCTTATGGCGGCACCGCACGTGCTGACTTTCCGGGTGGTGATGCAAAAACCCTGTACCGTTCCATACAGAAGATTTTCAGCCTTGGAGATGATGTGAGGCTTTTTATTTGTCATGATTACCCGCCTGAAGGGAAAGAACCCTCTTGTGAAGTGACCGTGGCTGAACAAAAGAAAAATAATAAATACGTCAATGACCGTATTTCTGAAGACGCTTATATCCAATTAAGAAATGAGCGCGATAAAAACCTGCCCGTACCACGACTGTTACTACCCTCCATTCAAGTCAATCTTCGCGCAGGCTACCTGGGTGATGCGGAGGAAAACGGAATTCAATATATAAAGATACCTTTGAATCAGCTATAAAGCATGGGATATCTTGCTTTGCACTGAAATTAATCAGTTAGCACGATCTGCTCCCTTCTCCCTTGAGGGAGAAGGGTTGGGGATGAGGGTGGCTGGTGTGGCACGGTGTTGAATAAGTAGATTAACATAAGCTACTCAAATGATTTATCTATCTGTTTTTATTAAAAATAATTAAGTAGATAAATAAAAAAATGAATAAGGATGTTTCTAACTCGTTTGAGTCTCATTTTGCTATATTAAGTGATCCGCGGATTGATCGAACTAAATTGTATCCATTAACAGAAATGACGTCATTGCAATTGATGGATATGGACGCCGTTGAATTTGGCGCGCTGTGCACTAAAGATTTAGATGGTCTGGGCTATCGAGTATTGCGAATAGGGAAGAATGAAGTTTTTAAAAATATACAGGGCGTGATGGATTGCGTTCTCAATGTACTCGATACCGTGCCACACCAGCCACCCTCATCCCCAAC
>JAGXGR010000040.1 GCA_024636645.1 Legionella sp. | reverse complement strand
CGGCAGCGTCAGATGTGTATAAGAGACAGGTGTACCGCGGCTTGCTTCAGGAATGTATACGGTTTCGATGCAGTTTCCACAAGATAGCTTCAGCAGCCATTTATGGGTGCCGTCGTTAGATTTTTGAGAGCTGACGATTTCAGGTAGCTGAATAACAGACTGCTGTGACAGTTTATTACGCAATTCCTTGCCGAGATTGGTCATGTCAGAAAAATCACTGTGCCCGAACTGATGAATCCATTGCAAAATCTGTTGTGCACGAAAGGGCTTTTCTCCCCACGCAGATAACAATTCCCGCAACTGCTTATAATTAAAATCCAGCAGGTTTACAACGTCACTCATCAGTTTGGCTCCAAAAAAAACTTATCGTTCACAGATCTCGTGTGGCTCAAAGAAAAAGGCTATTTCACGAGCGGCATTTTCAGTGCTGTCAGAACCATGAACCGCATTGGCATCAATGCTTTCTGCAAAATCCGCACGAATTGTGCCAGGAGCGGCTTCCTTGGGGTTAGTCGCGCCCATCAAATCACGATTTTTTGCAACAGCATTTTCACCGTTCAAGACCTGAATCATCACGGGGCCTGAAATCATAAAACTGACAAGATCATTAAAAAAAGGACGCTCTTTATGGATTTCATAAAATCCTTCGGCTTGTTCACGAGTCAGTTGCATCATTTTAGCAGCAACAATTTTCAGATCATTTTGTTCAAAACGGCTGAGAATCTGACCTATAACATTTTTTGCTACAGCATCAGGTTTAATAATAGACAGTGTTGATTCATTAGACATATTGCACTCCGATTGTTAAGACTAAAGCGCATTATTATACACGATTCCATGGGTACCTGGCTAATTTTAATTGATCCATTGCTGTATATTATATCCTATCAGCCAATTTCTCTGTCAAAATATAAAGCTTGTTTATTCACCTCAACTTGTTCCTTATCCATATTATAGTCCGATAAATTTGTTAATTCCTCTGTCACACGAAGAATAGAGTCATAAAACTGCTTGCGATAGCTTCGAAGCGTCTCTGCTATTTCAAGTGCTTGATCATAATATTGACTGAGTTGTTCATCAAACCCTTTGAATTTTTCAGAAAATGTACGGAATAATTGGATGATATCACTTATTTTATCCTCATCGATAGACAAAGATAACTGCTGTTGGAATTGAACCATAAAAGCAGACTGGGGGGTCAATTCATATAAATCCGAATAGGCGGATGCTGAAAGGGCCGCAAAGCAGGCTTTCTTATACTCAGCGAGCGAAGCGGTGCTTTTATCAGCAAGCAACTTTTTACAGGATTTCAATGTTTTCTCTAATTCGACTTGCCATTTTTTCGTAAAATCAATCAAATACGCCTGGCTGTCGGCGATAAGTTCTGTGTGTTTTTTTTCTACTTGAAAAAAATCTTCACCAAGACTGACAAATTCTTTTCGATCATCTTCAATTTTCTCACGTGTTTGAGCGCCCGGAGATGATTCATCTTTGCTGCTTTCTCCTGATAGTAAATAATCTATAAAAAGTTTCTGTAAATACACCTGATAATCCTGAGCCTGCGTTAATATAATACCATTTAAAACATTTCTGACAGGATCTTTTAAAATGCGATAAAAAATGGACTGAGGATTTTTAATGGCGACAAGCAAATCTTCATGAGCCAGGCGTATATGGTATGTGGCCAACAAACGCTCGGCTGTAATCAAGCCATAGGTGGAAAACCATTTGGATAACACATCATTTGTTTTTTCTTCGCTCATTACTCACCCGGTTGAATTATTTGCTGATTGTGATATAAAATTTTATTTTTAAGAGTATAGTCTATTAAACGATGTTATAGCCTTTTCATTCTGATTTACAACATTTATTCGAATTTTTACAGCGCCCGATGTTTTGCTACCTCAACTGTTCCGCTTCCTGACGGTCGCGGATCGGTTAGATCGCAGCCCGGTTGTGGTTAGGGCGCGGCTCGGTTAGATCACAGATCGGTCGTTGGCAGGGGATTCAACGAATGAGATACTTTATAGTCTCTTGGCAGGCCTTTCATGCTATAGATAATTTATAACCTCATTGGCAGAACTTATGTATATATGTATAAAGGTATGACCGTTAGGGAGCAAAAATTCAAACAAGGTTGTGCTTGCTAACGCGCGTGGCTCGGATGCTTCAAGATACTAGTAGAACCGCTTGTTTCCGATGAAGGTTTTTGACCTTCACCGGAAAACAGGTAAATAAAATTTATACGCTGGGGGATGGTCTTGGTTCATCATCTGGCGCTGCATCGTCTTCTGGCGCAAGATTAATCGTTACTTCTTTATATCTCTTTTTCAACCAGTTTTCCAATCCAGTATCTGTTTTATCCGCCCTTAATTCATCAAACAACGTGTTTGTAAGTTCGGTGGCACCATTAACATATTTACCATCGGGTTTTTTACTGTAACCTTTGACTTCTTTCAGCCATGTTTCAACATCCGCTATAAAAAGTGCCTTCAACTGTGGATCGGAAAGTCCTTCACCCTTTTCAAAGGAAGCCTGAATACCTTTGCCGTCTTCCAAGCTGACTTTATATTGCAGTTCGGGTAAATCAGGATTAGAAAAGGAAACTTTAATTCGCATGGTCAACCCATCTTTTACCGTGTGAAAACTCCATAGAGCAAAGCTCCCGACAGTCGCTCTGGCAAACTCACTATAAGAGTAACTCAACGCTTCAGAAAATAACATACAGGCTTGCCATATTTCATTCATAGACTGCCTGAAATCGTTAAAGGCGGCAGCACTTGCTCCCACCAACTCATCACTTTTTTTACCAACCAAAAGCCAAAGATCCGTTCGATCATTGCCACGTCCTTTTTTGCCATACTTTTCATACCGTTCTTCTTTAGCAGCCTCAGCCTTCGCTTTTCTTTTTTCTTTGTCCATTTTAGCTTGATTAGCAATTTCTTCTACAAACTTGTCCTTGGTAATTTTTTTATAGTATTCTATAAACTTACGGTTCTCTTCAGTCATTGTTAACCTCTTCTAACAAATTACTCAGTAGAGTAAAATTAAACCCATTTGACACATCATAACACAAAATTGACGGCATGTCATCCCAGTCGCTTAAAACATAGCGTTTAAATACATGACCCATGGACTCATAATAATGCAAATCAGGTTTATGAGTATGTCCATGTATTAAGGTATGAACCTTCAGCTTTTGCATATGTTTTAAAAACGCATCTTCTACGACGTCCATCATGTCTGCTGGTTTTCGTGTGTTTGACTGGCTGTGTCTACGTACTGTTTGTACAAGACGGCTTCTAATATGAAAAGGCAGTAATAAAAAAAGTTTTTTAAACAGTGCGTTACGTGTTAACCGCCTGAATCGCTGATGACTGGTATCTTTGGTGCAATAGCTGTCACCGTGCATCAGCAAAACTTTCTCCTGTCCAACATCTATCAAAGCCGGTTCAGTCAGCATGGTCCAGCCAGTCAATTCAGCAAAGCCTTTATCCAGTAAAAAATCACGATTTCCGTGTAAATAATACACGGAAACGCCTTGACTTTTGAGGCGCTTTATTTTTTTTGCGATTTCTTTACACCATGTATCAATGGCATCATCGCCAGGCCATGCATGAAAAAAATCCCCAAGAATATAAATCACTTTGACTGAATGAGCAGCCCAATGCAGAAACTGTTCAAATTTTGCGGTTACCTCCGGCTGATCCGGATTTAAATGCAAGTCTGATATAAATACGATATCTGTCATAAAGGCTCGATTTGTATATGCTCGTCCTTAAGATAGATTTGACAGGGTTTATTTTGTTTTTCAATGGCATCACTTAGACAGTAATATCCGGCAATGGAGACCAACTCGGCATCCAGCGACTGGCAGAAAATTCTCGCACGGGTATCACCTGAAATACCAGCCAGGGCACGCCCTCTTAATGTACCATAGACATGGATGTTTCCATCCGCTAATAATTCAGCGCCATGGCTTACAGAGGAAGTCACTATCAAGTCTGCATTTTTGGAGACAACCTGCTGCCCTGAGCGGACTTGAGAGCTGAGCAGTTTTGTTTTGACCGCCAGATCATTGCTGCTGTCAGCCTCCGGTATATCAACCGGTTTATCAAGATTCGAAGAAGCATTCAATACCGCCAGCCCCTGGCATTGGGCCATGGTATCCAGAAAGGCATTACCGCCTTGAATAGCAACAGGAATAATCCCGTGACTGCGGATAAGCTGACAGAATTGCTGCAAATCAATATCTTGATGTTTAATCAATGTAAAATCCAGCACGACAGGTGTATTATCAAATAATTTTGGTGCTTTTGCTATCACATCGGCCAATTCACTTGAAATGAACTCGGGCTGTGTATCCAAAATTTGAAGGACAGTAAAGGTATAAAGCCTTCCTTTGAGTTTGAATGCTTTTGATTAAGGGAGTTATTAGTCATAATCGTTTATCCATCGGCATTGTTTAGTGAATTCCCTGCATAGTACAGTGCTAAGTAAAGAAATAAAAAAGTACATCTCTGGCAAAAATATTCATTTTGGGTATATACCCAGGTTCCTTGAAAAAGCGTGTTTTAGACGCCTTTATTTTTCGTTCTGCCTGGCGTTAAAAAGCGAGTAATGGCCATTCCCTTCGAGCTTTTTAACGTCAGGTAAAGCGCTAAACGAAAAGCATAAAATTCGCATTTTTAAGGAACTTGGGTATATACTAACATGTGGATAATAATAACAGAAGGACATCACCGTGGATAAAAGATGGCTTGAGCATTATGAAGAAGAGGTACCGCAAGAAATTAATGCGGATCAATATTCATCTCTGGTTGCGTTATTCGATGAAAGCTGTACGAAATACAGTGACCTGCCTGCCTACAGCAATATGGGCAGCGAAATCAGCTACGCTGAACTTGAAAAATTAAGCCGCCAATTCGCTGTATATCTTCAGCAGCTAGGGCTTGAAAAAGGCGCGCGTGTAGCCATTATGATGCCTAATATACTGCAGTATCCGGTAGCCTTGTTTGCGATTCTTAGAGCAGGCTATATTGTGGTGAATACCAATCCGCTCTATACCAGCGATGAACTGACACACCAAATAAATGATTCCGGAGCAGAGGTCATTATCGTGCTGTCAAATTTTGCTGATGTGGTCGAAAAATCACTTTCCAGTACCCCTCGATTAAAACATGTCATTATCACTGACGTTGGCGATCTTTTTCCGCGGGTAAAGCGCGTTCTGGTCAATGCTGTCGTAAAATATGTTAAGAAAATGGTGCCTTCATATCATATCCCTCAGGCGGTCAGCTTTAATGAAGCATTGAATCAAGGCCGTGAAGGCGAATTGGTCTGGACTATTCTCAACCATGATGATATAGCCTTTTTGCAGTATACGGGCGGCACAACAGGGATTGCCAAAGGAGCCATGCTGACTCACGGCAATATGGTGGCAAATCTTCTCCAGGCCAGTGCCTGGATTTCTTCAGTGCTTGAGGAAAGAAATGAAGTCATTGTTACCGCGCTGCCGCTGTATCATATCTTCTCATTGACCGCGAACTGTTTGTCGTTTCTCAAGGTAGGTGCTAAAAATATTTTAATCACCAATCCAAGGGATCTGCCCCATTTCATCAGTGAAATAAAAAACAGTAAATTTACCGTCATTACTGGCGTCAATACCTTGTTTAATGCCTTATTGAATCACCCTAAATTTAAAGAGGTCGATTTCTCTCACTTGAAAGTGGCCTTGTCTGGTGGTATGGCGCTTCAAAAATCCGTTTCGAAAAAATGGGTTGAATTGACCCAGTCACCTATCCTGGAGGCATACGGCTTAACGGAAACCAGTCCTGCTGTCACCATTAATCCAATGTATACCAAAGAATATAACGGGAGCATCGGTCTTCCCCTGCCCTCTACAGATATTTCTATCCGTGATGACAATGGCAAGGAAGTCGCTATCGGCGAAAGCGGTGAGTTATGCATTAAAGGCCCACAGGTCATGCCGGGCTACTGGAAGCGTCCGGATGAAACGGCATTGGTATTTACCTCAGATGGCTACCTGAAAACCGGTGATGTAGCGCGCATGGATGAAGAAGGCTTTATCTATCTGGTTGACAGAATCAAAGACATGATTCTTGTATCAGGGTTTAATGTTTACCCAAATGAAGTTGAACAGGTGATAGGTATGCATCCTGACGTTGTTGAAGTCGGGGTTGTCGGGGTAATGGAAGAGGAAGTGGGTGAGCGTGTTAAGGCCTGTATCGTCAAGCGCAATCCTGAATTGACGGCTGAGGATGTTATCAAGCATTGCCGTGAACATCTGACGGCTTATAAAGTTCCCAAAATCATTGAATTTTATGATGAGCTGCCAAAAACCAATGTGGGCAAGATCCTTCGCCGTGCATTAAAGGATAAACCAAACGCTGAGCCCGCTGTGGCTTAGAACAAGATAAAGATGTCTCAGGCTGAAGGTTTCACCCTGAGACATCTTTTCTGGCAATGACTTCCAGCGCCAGTCTATAGTTCCTCAGATAAGGACATCAGGCTGGCATTCCCACCTGCGGCCGTCGTGTCGATGGTATGTACTCGTTCATGACATAGTCTCAATAAGTAATGTGGTCCGCCTGCTTTGGGGCCTGTGCCTGAAAGGCCTTGTCCGCCAAAAGGTTGCAGACCGACAACAGCGCCGGTCATATTGCGATTCACATAGCAGTTTCCAACATGCACACGTTGACGAATATAATCTACCGTTTCAGTGATGCGGCTATGAATACCCAGGGTCAAACCGTATCCGGTGTTGTTGATGGCTTCAATGACATCATCCAGTGCTTTTCTCTTAAAAGAGATAACATGCAACACAGGACCGAAAACTTCTCTTTTCAAGGTAGAGATGTTATCCAGGGCAATGGCCGTTGGCGCCATATAATAGCCATCATCACAAGCGTCATTCAGGCTGCATTGATATATCATTTCCTGGGTTTCATCCATTTTACTGACATGTTTTTTAAGCGTGGATAAAGCGGCTTCATCTATCACTGGACCCACGTCTGTATCCAGCCAGCGCGGATCTCCCACTTTAAGCTCAGCCATTGCGCCTTTTAATAATTCGATGGTTCTTGGGTATACATCTTCCTGAATATAAAGCACACGTAAAGCAGAACATCGCTGACCTGCACTGCCAAAAGCTGAAACCAGCACGTCCATGACGACTTGTTCTAACAAAGCAGAGGAATCAACAATCATTGCATTCTGCCCGCCGGTTTCTGCAATCAAGGGAATAATTTCCCCGCCTCGGGTAGCCAGGGTCTGATTGATTTTATTGGCAGTCTCGGTAGAGCCGGTAAATATAACCCCTTTCATTCGCAGATCAGCCACTAAAGGCGCGCCGACTTCCTCACCGGTGCCTGGAAGCATTTGAACGACACCCTCAGGTATTCCTGCCTTCAACATTAATTCCACAACAAATCGGGCTATTATTGAGGTTTGCTCGGCAGGCTTGGCTATGACTGTGTTTCCCATCACCAAAGCTGCAACGATTTGACCGGTAAAAATTGCCAAAGGAAAATTCCAGGGGCTGATGCAAAGAATCGGGCCTCTCGGATGCAAGGTCAATACATTGGTTTCACCGGTGTAGCCAGACAAGGGCGTTGCTTGAGAAAGCGTTCTGGCTTTCACGGCGTAGTATCTACAAAAATCTACCGCCTCGCGAACCTCAGCGATACCGTCACTCCAGGTTTTACCAGCCTCAAGGCAGGTCATGGCCAGCAAAGTAGTCATCTGCTCTTCCAGCAAATCAGCAAAACGTTCAAGTGATTGTGCTCTTAGCTCAACATCAGTGACACGCCAGGTTTTAAAGCTCTCATCAGCAACCTGCAAGGCTTTTTCAATGTCCTCTGCTGTGGCGTTTGCAAGATAGCCGATGACTTCATGTTTTCTCTCGGGAGAATAGAGTTTAATGTTTGGCTTGAAAGTTTTTTTACCAGCGATGACAGGGTAAGACGCCCATTTTTCGGTGTCAATTCGGTTAAGCGCCTGTTGCAGCGTGGCTCTGACTTCTCTATCGGTCAAATCCAGTCCCATAGCGTTTTTTCTGGCCGGCATAAATATATCTTCAGGGAGTGGTATATTATCATTAATTTTCGGCAATAACTGTTTTGCTCTGTCAACAGGATCCTCTACAAGAGAACTGATAGGGGCTTTCTCATCCACGATGCGGTTAACAAAGGAAGAGTTCGCGCCATTTTCAAGTAATCTTCGTACGAGATAAGGAAGCAAATCTTCATGACTGCCGACCGGTGCATAGATGCGACAAGGAATATTGTATTTATTCTTCGGGACAATCTGTGAATACAATTCACTGCCCATGCCATGCAGGCATTGAAATTCAAAATCCCTGTAATCACCAACAATATTCAATACCATAGCGACCGTATAGGCATTATGCGTTGCAAACTGTGGGTAAATGGCATCTGTCATGGTTAATATTTTTTTGGCACAGGCTTGAAACGAGATATCGGTAAATACTTTCCGAGTAAAGACTGGATAATCAACCAAACCGTTCATTTGCGCTTTTTTAATTTCACTGTCCCAATACGCGCCCTTAATGAGTCGAACCATTATACGGCGGTTCTGGGATCGTGCCAGATCAGCGACCCAATCAAGAACATACAAGGCTCTTTTCTGATAGGTTTGGACGGCCAGTCCAAACCCGTTCCACCCCTCCAGGCTTTTATCACAAAAAACTTTTTCCATGACGTCCAAAGATAAATCCAGGCGCTCAGACTCTTCAGCATCTACTGTCAAAGGGATATCATAACCCTTGGCCGATTGGGCAAGGGCTAATAATTTTGGCGGCAGTTCCTTCATCACTCTTTCATGTTGCTCTTCGTTGTATCTTGGGTGCAAGGCAGATAACTTAATCGAGATACCGGGCCGATGGTTAATGTCGTTGTTTTTATCAGCATTTTGCCCTATGGCTTCAATGGCCTTAGAGTAGGACTGGAAATAACGCTCAGCATCTTTTGCCGTCAGTGCGGCTTCCCCTAACATATCATATGAGTATAAATAACCGAGCTGTTCTTTTTTTCCTGCCCGTTTTAATGCTTCATTGATGTTGCGTCCCATGACAAACTGCTTGCTCATGATGCGCATTGCCTTTTCAACAGCCGCCCTGACAACGGTCTCACTGCTTCGATTAACTATTTTAAGCAAGGCTTTGCTGATAGAGGATTCGGCTTTTTCAGGGCTTAAAACCTTACCGGTCAACATCAAAGCCCAAGTGGTGGCATTGACAAACAAGGAAGGGCTCTGACCACGATGAGACTTCCAGTTGCCGGTAGAGAGTTTGTCTTTAATCAAATCATCAATGGTTGTATTGTCCGGCACGCGCAACAGTGCTTCAGCCAGACACATTAAAGCGATGCCCTCTTCGCTTGATAACGCATATTCTGTCAGGAAAGAATCAATGCCTGTATTTTTCCGGCGCTCAAAGCGAACGGACTCAACCAACCGGGTTGCATTATTTTTTATATCAGCGTATTGATTTGAGTCGAGTTCAGCTTTTTCAATTAAACCTTTGACACAAGAATATTCATCAACACGGTAGGCATCATTTATCGCCTTTCGTAAGCCCGTGGGATATTGCAGGGATTGCCTTTCTAACATAATGACTCCAGGTACTATTAATCTACATTAAGGCAAATGATAGTTCACAACCAGTTTAAAAGAAATCCTTATATGAAAAAAAACATTCATCGTCATAGCAAATTGCCAATAAAACCATTTTTT
>JAGXGR010000039.1 GCA_024636645.1 Legionella sp. | reverse complement strand
GAACCGTATGAATCGAGAGGTTCACGTACGGGTCTGTGAGAGGCTAAGGGTGAGATTCCCTTGGCCTACTCGAACCTACCTGTCGCCGTAGCCCGTAAGGAGCGGAGCGTATTGCGGGGCGATGGTCAAGACCCGCATTAAACTATGCAGGGGTACAACGCTCACATAGGCAAAGAAACAGCCGTTGTTATATCGGATGACTTTGTGTTAACAGACCATTTTTGACTAATTTTACTCAATGTAGAAAGTAAGCAATCATGTCAATTTTAGTTTTATCCACAATTTCTGTGGATATGTCTGTGTGAAGTCTCTTGATGACTCTGTATATCAATATTTATCTACTGATTACAGACTTATCACGACCTACATGACAAGACATTCTGTCATCTATGGAGGACTTATCTGATCATGTTTTTATGATTTTTTAAGGACTGATTGACCGGTTCCAGCTCCACGATGCCTGTTAAATATATCTCACACAAAAGCATCTGGCTTTGAAATAAGGAGGGCACAGTTTACTGCGCCCCCTTCATTCGTATTGCGATGTATACTAGGCCAATGCTTCTTCGGCCATGGGTTCTTCGTTTTTAGCTGTTTTGTTGATAGCACTTAACACATCATTGCACAGTGATCTTAACTCACCGGTCAGTAACGTTAATGCTGCATCCTGCTGTTGATAGTCTTCATCCAGCTGTTTAATGTCGTTAAACTCATCAATCAGGTAATCCAGGCATTTGATACGTTTGAAAACCAGATCCTGAGTGAGGGTGAATTGAATTCTTTCATTCCAGATAAGTGAAATCTCAGCGGCCGCGAGACCTTGTGATATCAAAGTGAGAATTTCCTCGGAAGGCATTTCATAGCCTTTGCAAGTGACGCGTTTTTTCTCATTATCTAAAGAAAACAGCAGGCAATCTGCCGCCAATTCGAAAGAAGAAGGCAGGCTGTTTGGATTGGCAATCCACTCTGCAAAACGGCTGGCCAGGTTTTCACCGATTTCAAGCGGTTCTATTTTAATGCCGGGAACGGATTTTCTTAACAGGGATGTCAATTGGGAGGCTTGTGTATTACTGGCAGCACAGATCATCAGGCGCTGGCTTACTGTATCCAGAATGGCCGGCAGCCTTTTTTGAATGCAAAAGGATTTTGGCAGTAACTCAAACTCCAAATCTTCTGCCATCTGCGCTTTCTCAGCACGTTTGACACCTCGGCCATGTTGGGTTTCAAGGTTTTGAATTTTTTCGCCCAGCATTTTGTTAATCACCGCACGAGGCAGAATGCGTTCCTCTTTGCCCATACAGATTAAACTGCTGCCTGCCACGTCCTGAACAAGCTCATCAGCATAAGCCGGCAGCCAGCCATAGATAAACCGGGCGTGTGGAGGGCAGGGCTTCAAGGCTTCCTCGCTTAAACATTGAACTAAATCAGTCTCTTCTTCCAACTGATATTGATAAATAATTGTATTATTAAACCACATGATTCTTCCTTCTGGTTAAATGCGCGATGCTAGCATGATTTACTAAAAGTGACGAGATGAATATAGCTGAAAAACACCGTAACACCGTAGCCCGTAAGAAGCGAAGCGTATTACGGGATTCTCACTACAGAGCAGTAAGCATCATTCCCCGATGAGGGCTTGCGCCTTCACCCGGGCTACGGCTGTATTTTATTTATTTATCGTCATCCCAACTAAGCGTACCGCCTGCCTGATATTCAATGACCCGTGTTTCAAAGAAGTTTTTCTCTTTCTTTAAATCCATCATTTCACTCATCCAGGGAAATGGATTTTCAGCCCCCGGGTATTGCTCGGGTAAACCAATTTGTGCCAGACGCCGGTTAGCGATGAAATGCAGGTATTCTTCAAACATTTCTGCATTCATGCCCAGAATGCCGTGAGGCATGGTGTCTTTGGCATATTGGTATTCCAGACCAACCCCTTCTTTGACCAGATCAATCATTTGTTGTTTAAAAGTATCCGTCCAGAGATGAGGGTTTTCGATTTTGATCTGATTGATAACATCGATACCAAAATTCATGTGCATGGATTCGTCACGAAGAATGTATTGGAACTGCTCGGAAGTACCCACCATCTTATTGCGTCGACCCATAGACAGTATTTGTGTAAAGCCCACATAGAAGAAAATGCCTTCAAAGACAACATAAAAAGCAATCAAATCTCGCAGTAGGCGCTGATCATTTTCAGGTGTACCGGTTTGGAAGTTAGGATCACCCAGGCTTTGAGTGAAGGGCAGTGCCCAGGCGGCTTTGGTAGCGACCGAGGGAATTTCACGATACATATTAAAAACTTCCGCCTCATCCAGCCCAAGGCTTTCAATAATATATTGATAAGCATGGGTATGCAGTGCCTCTTCGAAAGCCTGACGTAACAGGTATTGACGGCATTCAGGATTGGTAATATGTCTGTAAACTGCCAGCACCAGATTATTGGCGACCAGGGAGTCGGCCGTTGAGAAAAAGCCCAGGTTACGTTGAATAATTAAACGCTCATCTTCTGTCAGACCATAAGGATCCCGCCATAAAGCGACATCGGCGCTCATGCTGATTTCATTGGGCATCCAGTGATTGGCACAGCCCATCAGGTATTTATCCCAGGCCCAGGTATATTTAAAAGGCACGAGCTGATTTAAATCAGCTCGGCAATTAATGATTTTTTTATCATCAACCTGGATGCGGCCTGCACCCATTTCCAATTCTTCAAGGCCTGTTGCCCCAATTTGTTTTTCTTTTAATGGGCTTTCTTTTGTTGTTGTTTCCATTGTCCTCTCCTCTTATTGACAGGCTTCACAGTCAGGGTCAAGAATCGAGCATGCATTAGGCTCTTCTATTTTGACCGCATTCAGTACGCCGTCTGTCACGGTTGATTTTTCTGCGTTACTGGCTCCCAGGCTACGTAAGTAATAAGTTGTTTTCAAGCCGCGTAACCAGGCAAGACGGTAGAGCTCATCGAGTTTTTTACCGGAAGGTTGCGCCATGTAAATATTCAATGATTGTGCCTGATCCAGCCATTTTTGGCGACGGGACGCGGCTTCTACCAACCATTTTGGATCAATCTCAAACGATGTGGCATAGCGTGCCTTGATTTCAGCCGGTATGCGGTTAATGGGCTGGACGCTGCCATTAAAATATTTGAGATCATTGACCATTACTTCATCCCAGAGATTTACAGCTTTCAAGTCATCAACGAGATAAGGATTAATGACAGTAAATTCCCCGGACAAATTGGATTTGACATACAGATTTTGATACGTCGGCTCAATGGACTGGGATACGCCGCAAATGTTTGAAATAGTGGCTGTTGGTGCAATCGCCATGAGGTTAGAATTGCGCATGCCCTGGGTGCGGACCTTGACTCTCAGCGGTTCCCAGTCAAGACGTTGTGAGCGATCCTGTTCGAGATAATTATCACGGGTCTGCTGCAATAGATTGATAGAATCAATAGGCAGTATGCCTTTGCTCCATAAGGAACCTTCGTAGCTGGAGTAACTGCCGCGTTCTTTGGCAAGATCACAGGAGGCTTCAATGGCATAATACGATATGAGCTCCATGGAGCTGTCGGCAAAAGCGATGGCTTCATCGGAGGTGTAATCCAGTTTTAATTCATATAAGGCATCCTGGAATCCCATTAAACCCAGACCGATAGGACGATGCTGCAGGTTTGAATTGCGGGCTTGTGGCACGGAATAATAGTTAATATCAATGACATTATCGAGCATACGAATCGCAGTTTTCACCGTGCGCTTGAGCTTCTTCTCATCGAGTTTGCCGTTTTTGATGTGTGCCGGCAGATTGATGCTGCCGAGATTACAGACTGCAATTTCATCCTGTGATGTATTCAGGGTGATTTCTGTACACAGGTTTGAACTGTGAATCACGCCGGCATGCTGCTGTGGTGATCGCAGGTTGCAGGGATCTTTGAAGGTCAGCCATGGATGACCTGTTTCAAATAACATGGACAACATACGGCGCCATAATTTAACAGCAGACATGGTCTTGCAGACTTTTATTGTGCCTTCTTTCGCTTTCTTTTCATAACTCATATACAGTTTTTCAAACGACTTGCCATATTGATCATGAAGCTCGGGTACATCATTGGGCGAAAACAATGTCCATTCGCCGTTTTCGTAAACACGCTTCATAAACAGATCAGGTATCCATAAAGCAGTATTCATATCATGTGTGCGTCTTCTGTCATCACCGGTATTTTTACGGAGCTCAAGAAATTCCTCCACATCAAGATGCCAGCACTCAAGGTAGGCACAAACGGCGCCTTTACGCTTACCGCCCTGGTTGACGGCAACGGCTGTTGCATCAGCGACATTCAGGAAGGGAACAACGCCTTGCGATTTCCCATTGGTGCCTTGAATGTGTGATCCCATCGCACGCACAGGCGTCCAGTCATTGCCCAGGCCGCCGGCAAATTTTGAAAGCAGGGCATTGTCTTTAATGGCGCTGTATATACCGTCCAGATTATCCGGGATGGTGGTTAAATAACAACTGGATAATTGCGGGCGTACCGTACCTGAATTAAACAATGTGGGGGTAGATGACATGTAGTCAAAAGAAGACAGCAATTGATAAAATTCAATGGCTTTGGCTTCTTTGTTTTTTTCACGCATGGCAAGCCCCATAGCGACACGCATGAAAAAGGCCTGGGGCAATTCATAACGAACGCCTTGATCGTGAATGAAATAACGATCGTAGAGTGTTTGCAGGCTGAGATAGCTGAATTGCATGTCGCGATCAGGCAAAAATGCCTCGGTGATTTTATCCAGATCAAAATCTTTCATTTTGGGGTCGAGAATGCCCTGGGCAATACCATGATTAAGATAGGCATGAAAGTATTGCGGGTAGAGTTTGTTCATTTCCTCAAAGGTTGCATCTTTTTGTATGCCCAGTTTATTCAGCGCTTCACATCTTAAGCTGTCTAATAAAAGCCGTGCAGTGACGTAAGTGTAGTTAGGTTCTTGTTCAACCAGTGTGCGAGCCGCCATCACCAGGGATTTATGCACATCCTCCAGCTTGGCGTGATTATAAAGATTGCGCATGGCGTCTTTGATAACCGGCTCTGGCTTGACATTGCTCAAACCGTGGCAGGCTTCTTTAACAATGGTGTTGACCCGGTTCATATCCAGAGGCTGCAGCTCGCCATCCGGCATGGATATCAGCAGCGTTTTGCTGTCACTGGCCTGTTGTTTTTTGAGTTCAAGCTCACGGGCTTTTCGATGCTCTTCACGATAGAGTACATAGGCTCTGGCTACTTTGTATTGCTCGCTGCGCATTAAGGCCAGTTCAACTTGATCCTGTATATCTTCAATGTGGATAATGCCCGTATCGGTCGCACGGCGCTGGATGGCTTTGGTAATTTGTCCGGTCAGCTGATCAATTTGCTGGTGGATGCGATCAGAGGATACCGCGCTGCTCCCTTCCACAGCAATATACGCTTTGGTAATAGCCACTTTAATTTTATTTTCATCATAGCGAACAACTTTTCCGTTGCGCTTGATGGTTTTAAGTACGCCTGGTGCATTGGCATTCAACTCCGTTTGATTTGCTTGTATTTTCTCACTTACAGGCTCAAGAATTTCAGTCATGTATCCTCCAGGGAACAGTTGATCAACAAACTGCGTGACACTTATTCGGTTATTTTAATTATAGTCTATTTTTTGGTTGAAAACCCAAGATATAGTGTATTTCATGGGGTTTCATACAATATAGTGTGGTTTTTCGCTCAGGTCAATAGAATAGAATGGGTGTATGCTGTGGATAACTTGTGGGTAATAATATTTTTAAACGGCAGATGCTTTTAATGATTTGACCACCACTGCATCACTGATGTTTGAGAAGCCATGCACAGACAATTTGAAATTTCCAATATTAACATACAATTGACTGGAATTTCCGCCATCCAGATTAAGCGCGTCTTTGCAGGATAATGGAGGTGCTTTCATTAATGCTGCCAGTTCTGTGGTGGTCGTGGAGGCATTATCGGTGACGAGTATGATGATTTTATTGTCTTTGGTGATGCCGAGAGCGGTGCGCTCGGCCGTGCCGGGTTTTAAAGAGGGTATTTTTCCATTGATTATCAAGCGTGGTCCGCTCTGGATTGCAAAATCGATGTTTTTGTTTCTATAAAATTGATAAATATTTGAGAGCTGTGCTTGATTGTTTTTGATATAAAAAATACCCCACCAGCTGATCTGTTTTAAAGGACTGGTTTGTATTTTATTACTGATACGTAATCCCAGGGGATTAAAATCAGGATCAAAGAATCCGCCATTGATGGCCAGTAAGGCGTTTGTATAATGGGCGTATTCATTGATGGAGGCATTTTTTTGAGATAATTTATCCGCTGTGATAATGGAAAATTGATTCTGCCGGGGATCAATGCGAAATACATGGATATGAACCCAGGGTTTTAACAGGCTGCTGCCTAAGTCTTTATATTCAAACCCTTCTTTTAACCGCTGCCAGCCTTCATCGGCCAGTACCGAAGAACTTTGCAAAAAAATGAGCAGTACCGTTGCTGCCAGCTTCCAGTTAAAGATCTTTCTATGATAAACCTTGGTTTGCAAAGTCATGTTATTGTATCCTTGTATACAACATCGTATTTCGAGAGATAGCAATGCAGATTACAAGGAAAAATAACAATAGAGACCTGGTGTCGTCAAGCCATAAGTTAAAAGAGTTAATGGAAACTGTCTTAGAGCTTGCAATAAAGCAAGGCGCGACGGACGCTTCTGTGTCGCTTAGTAACGATCAGGGGTTTTCGGTGGATGTACGTATGGGGGAGGTCGAAACCGTCGCCTTTGGCGAGGATAAGTCCATTGGCCTGACGGTATATCAAGGCCATCGCAAGGGCAGTGCCAGCAGCACCGATACCTCACCCCAAGCGCTGGCTGCCATGGTAAAAGCCGCGGTTGACATTGCCAGCATCAGTGCCGAAGACCCTTGTTTTGGTTTGGCAGATAAGGCTTTATTAACCAATGAATACCCTGATTTGGATTTATATCATCCCTGGGATGTCAATACTGTGGAGGCCATTGAAATGGCTTTAGCCTGTGAGTCTCATGCCCTGGCCTTTGACAAACGCCTCGTTAATTCAGATGGTGTCAGCGTCTCAACGAGCTCAGCACACCATGGTTATGCCAATACAAATGGCGCTATGGGAATTATCCATAGCAGTCAACATGGCATCAGTTGTTCTTTGATAGCCAAAATGAAAGAAGAGATGCAGCGCGATTACGATTACAGCACCACAAGGGTTGCAGCAGCATTAATGACGCCTGAAAAATTGGCTGAATCTGCAGCGCAGCGTGCCTTGAGCCGCCTGGATGCTGTGAAACTGAAAACGCAAAGAACACCGGTCGTATTTTCTTCAAGGGTGTCCAGCGGGTTATTCTCCAGTTTTATTTCTGCTATTAACGGCTCCAATTTATATCGCAAAAATTCTTTTTTGCTTGATGCAAAGGGTGAGCAAATTTTTCCAGAATTTATTCAGGTCTATGAACAGCCTCATTTGCCTTTGGGCTTGGGAAGTTCGCCGTTTGATGGAGAAGGGGTGCCGACACGAAACAATATTTTTGTAAAAGACGGTCAACTGGTGCAATATGTTTTAGGCAGTTATTCAGCGAGGCGCCTGGGGCTTGAAACGACAGCCAACAGTAATGGCGTCCATAATCTTACCATTGATGCCAATGCCGGCGGCCTGGATGATATTTTAAAAAAAATGGACAAGGGATTGCTGGTGACTGAGTTGATGGGGCAGGGGGTTAATGGTTTGACTGGCGATTATTCCCGAGGGGCCAGCGGTTTTTGGGTCGAAGGCGGTAAAATCCAGTTTCCTGTTGAAGAGATTACCATTGCTGGAAATTTAAAACAGATGTTTAAACAGATTCAGGCCGTTGGCACAGACATCAATCCAAATATTTCTACACGCTGCGGATCTGTTTTGATTGAGGAAATGATGGTCGCTGGCAGTTAGCGTCGCCTGCATGCGCAGGCCTGACATTTACTGGCTTTAAAAGGAGTTAAGATGATTTCAAGTTATGTGACGTTAACCAATGAGCCATGGAAGGAAATTTTACAATTTGCGATAACCTTGTTTGCTATTTTGAATCCAGTTGCCGGTGCAACGAGTTACCTGGCTTTGGTTGATAAACATGAACCTCATGAAAAGCTTCATGTAGCAAAAAAAGCGTCTATCGCTATATTTATCATTTTGCTTTCGATTATTTGGGCTGGCGATACGATTTTAAATGTTTTCGGCATCAGTTTGTCGGCTTTCAGGATTGGCGGCGGCTTGATTGTCATTCTGGTGGGCTTGAATATGTTGGAGTTTATTCACCTGGATGCGAAACCTGTGATACCCACTCGGAAAAAGGACGTTGCTATTGTGCCTTTGGCCATTCCAATCATTGCAGGACCTGGGGTCATTGCAGTCACCATGACAGAGATTCAAAATACCTTCAACAATCTATTAGAAAAAATCATTATCACGCTGACCACCGTCATTATTGTTCTGATAATGTGGCTCATACTTCGATTTGCGCCGTATTTTTCAAGAAAACTAGGTCAAGTAGGCATGGATATCATGGCAAAAACCATGGGCATCATCCTGGTTGTGATTGCCACACAGATGATCCTGGAAGGCTGCATCGCGGTGTTCCCCGCCTGGACTGCCGTAGCCGCAGTCCCGTAACAATATCGTAGTTGCCCGTAAGGCGCGACAGCGTATTACGGGATGACTACAGAGCAAAATCACTGGTTTCAACGGCGCTATCGTCTTCCAAACCCTGATGAAGGGACAATGCAAATAAGCCATAGGGATTGGCGGCATGAGCGTTTGGCCTGAATAGAGAGGGATTGAGCTGCTGCAATTTTGCTTTTAAGGGCGCTAACTCGGAATGCTCCAGAAGTTCTCTTAGCTTATACCTTTCTACAGGTTCAAGCCCATCCAATTCATTAACAGGAAGATACCAATCCAGATCCTCGGGATGAAGTCCCTTGGCTAAGGAATCATTATTTTCAAGGATATTTAATAAAACCTCTAAACCATGATCCTTGTAATCTATCAATAATTGGATAAAAATATTTGATATTTCTTTTTGATCTTCATTTATATAGGCGCTTTGATTCCAAAAAAGAGCCTTATAGGTCATTACTTCATACAACTCAGGCTTGGTCATTAGTATATACTTTAATAATTCTATGCCTTCACTGCTTAAGCAGAGTTTTGTTAAAACGCTGGTTTTTTCTTTATCATGTTTATTAAAAGCAAAGTATCCGGCTAATTCTTCGCAGCTTAAATTTTGAAACAACTGGGGCTCCTGGGAAAAAATGCATTTTACAAGCGTAATGCCCTCAATTTGAAAGATAAGTGCTGCAAACGGTGAAGGATAGTCGAAGCCCTTATATACCGTTTGGGAAAAAAAAGTGGTTCTCATAGCATCTGAAAAGACAAAAGCAAGGTTTTCAATAAAAAGAAGCGACAGAATCCTTATTCCCATGGGGGTACAACAAAGTAAATGAAAGTTATTTGCAAAAATGAACGTCTCTTCATCAGACAAGGGTAAAAAAAGATGTTCACTACGGCAATACCTGGCTAATTGAGGCTTTGCGGTCAGTATTACATTGATGATCGCAAGACCCAGCATGTCTCCTTTGACCAAAAACATAAAAGCAGAATTTTCTTCATTATCAGCCAGTATCTCTGCCAGGGCAAAAGGGTTAAATAAGTCACAGGCTTGAATATCATATAAAAACGCTTTATTTAAGGAAAAGATCCTTTGTAAAGTCATCTGCCCAAACGCAGTCATTGATAAGGCAAGGAATGCACTCATGCCTGACTTTTTCTGGGTATTTTTTAACAATTTTTCACTGCTGATACCTTGGATTATCTCATGATGATTGTCTATGAACAGATGAAGCAGTTTATGTGTGAAGTTAATATGTTTCTTTGATAACAGTTCAAAATGACTAAAGCCTTCACCTTGACTGTTTGTCATTGCTGGCTTGTCAAGCATATCCCAGTTCAGGTTTTCGCACAGGGATGTATTTTTTTCAATAAATTGTATTAATATTTTTACTTTATGCTCTGTTTCGATGATTGAATAGAATAAAGAATGGTTCACATTAGGAAAAAGGGGATTGGGTCCGAACAGCAGGTCCAGCATGTCTTTGCGAGAGAATATTTTCTTAAGAATGCCGAAGGAAAATTGTGTTCTTAACTGCTTTAAAAGTTTTTCCTGCTCTTTGGTTAATCTGACCGGGGCCACGGGTTTGCTCAAGGTTTCAGTTGTTATTACGGCTTCAGCTTTGGTGAGTGCGGCTTTATTTTTTCTCTTTCGTCGTTTATTTTGCGCTCTTGAAAGTTTGGCTGAATTTCCCATGGCGTTGGTCTGGTTATGCGACACGGGTGCATCTTGCTCCTCTTTACCATCCATCTGCGATTTTAGCTTGGCATCATCTGCGAGATGTTGTCTTAAAATGGCTTCTGCCTGAACCTTGTTTCCTTTGGCTAATTGAAGTTCAAATTGATTTTTCCAGTCTTTGTTTGTATCCACAGCGTTTGTTAATTTAGGTTTGGATGATGCCTGTGAGGCAACGATGGCCTTTTGGGAAAATTTTTCCTTCACAAGGTTTACCAGACGAGCCGTTGGATGATGGTCTGGCTGGTAAATGACAAACTTTTGTCTGGCTCTAGTCACTGTTGTAAACAAGGCATTGAAGGTCGGTCTCAGTTCACGATGATCCTGATGTGTTTTCTCGTTTAACAAACGGTTGGCAATCTCGAAGCCTTTTCTTTGGAAGGGTTTGTATGCAAGGACTACGTCGTATTCCAGGCCTTTAATTTCATCAGCTGTAAAGATTAAAGGCGTATGAAACAGTGCTTCTGCCTCTTTTCTGAACTCTTCTGAAGTCACCACGGCTAATCGGGTACTGAGAGCCAGTTGTTTTAGTTTTTTCACTTGCGAGTTATCATCAATCGCTAACCAGTGGACCTTGCCCGGGGTTTGCAAACTGGATACGGAAAAAATTTCTTCTGCTTCCTGTTTATCGGAGCGACCGGCAAGTTTTTGTTTGATTTCCAATATGACATTGGCAAAGGATGCAATATTGGCAGGGCAGCGAAAGGTTTGCGACAAATTAATATTGCTGTATTCAATCTGCTGTTTATAAAATTGTGCTTTAAGAAAATTAAGAATGGATTGAGCATCAAAGAGGCTTTGATTGCTGTCAAAACAGAAACAAAGCCGGTTGTCTTTTGCAAGAGACATGATGGATTGCAATTGCCTATGCGAAAAATCCTGACTTTCATCCGTAATGACTAAATCGTAAGATGGAGTGGTTTTAATATCAATGAGAGCCGCGTCATAGTAATGATGTTCATCAAGGAAGACTGCGTATGCTTTAAAAATGTCATAAAGTTCAGCCCTTACCGCTTCACTTTGAAAAAAGGATTGTTTAGCGCCTAGCGCAATATATTCTTTTGACGTGAATGCAGAAAGAATTCTGAGTTCCTGATAAAGATGTTGTTGTCGCTCAATGATTTCTTGTAACGCATTTTTGCCGGCGGCACGGGTTTTTTGCAGGTTTCTTTGTTGCTTTATGAATTGTTCGTTAAACCATTCATAAAACCTTGATTCAGAAACGGCTTGTTTTTCTTTCAGACCAGGTTGCAAAGACAAAAGCATTTGCTCATAGCTTATAAAATCAACTTGAAAAAGATTTTTTTTAGCGGTGGGCAAATCAAGCCATGAACGGGTCATTTGCTCGATAAGCTCCTGGCTGCTGGTGACATACAAGGCCTTTCGAGTGCTGTTGTCATCAGCGAACACTTCTGCTGCCGAGGCCAATAAAGACAGAGCAATACAAGATTTACCAGAACCCGGTGCGCCGCTGATGATCATGGGTGTTTTACTGGTGATTGCAAGTTGTTGTTGGGTGGTAAAGCTCAGATGCATTTGGTTGTAATAAAATATGGACTGCACTTGTATGGTTTCTTGGGCCGGGCTGACTGTTCGTTGATGTCTTGCAAATGGGGCGTTTCGGAGGCTTCAACGCTTAAAAAATCCTCAAATCTCAGAGGCTTCCAATCGCGTCTATCTTCATTTTCAAGGTATTGTTTTAAATAATTCGGATTATTAAGAATACGTGAATGTTGGTATTTATGATTTTTGATCACTTCAAGTAAAAGCAAATACCGCAGGCCATCCATGTAAACCGTAGTAAATAACAGCCTGTCGGAGCGATTCACTTTCACTGTATAAAGAGAATAAGCCTTGCATTTCTTTAAGTCCAGATTGGCTTCTTTATAATTTCCCTGCAATAAATCTGTAACCACTTTTTCGAATTCTGACAGATCGTCTCGAGGAGAAATAATGCCGCTCCAATACAATATTTTTTTTGCCATAATCAGCCTGTGATATCAGAAATTTTTTTACTATTTCGGGTTGAACGTGTTAAAACAGCAGCTGTTATACTGCGCGCGTCACCGTATACGGGCGCGCAGTATATCCTCTTCATTGTCGCTTTGGGAAATGAATGGTTAACAGTCTCTATTATTTCATCTTTAAAGTTCTGAACTCTTCTTCCTGCAATTTGTATGCGAGCTCTTCATCATTCAACTCGCTCTTCTTTTTACCCTCGAGACTTTCAATTTTTTGCTTATACTCAGGGGTCTCACGCATTTTAAGAAGTGTAGCGAGTTCTGTTTTAAGAAAGTCACCAGAACACTTGGCAGAATGATATGCTACAAATTCTTTTTGCGAGTTCGTTAATCGCTTTTCAATCTGAGAATAACTGCCGTTGCTTTTTTCTGATGGCGTGTCTGAAAGGGCCGTGTTATTTTTTGCTTTTTTAGCGGGCCTGGCAATAGATATCGGTTCTGGTAGTAAATCCACGGTGGTTGTCCAATGCGCATTATAGTGATTGTTCAATCGCACAGTGGGGATTTCCGAGTCAAGCTGACCATTTTCTTCTTCAAAAACCCAGAGATTCACTTCAAGTGCTGAAGCGATGCTTTTTAGATCATCATGCGTAGCCCACCGACCTTGTTTTTTAACTTCATCCAGCCCTTTTAATATGACTGAATCAGGATTTGGCTTGCCATCGAGCATGACATCCTTAAGAAGAACGTTTTTAACATGACTGTTTTCTATTGCGTGATTTTCTTCTTCTAATAGCGGGCATAAACTAACGGCAGTCTGTTGTGCGAGACGTCTTACATCAGGTGATAATGTTAAATCATTATAATCATCAGATAAGATTTCGCCATTCAGGCAGGCTTTTACCATTTCCATGAATTTGCCGTATACGGGTGAGTCTTCAATCATAGTCCTGGGGCTATCATCTATTGCTGACTTTATTTCTATACGTACCAGCAGGTCTTTTTTACTTGACTCAGCAACGATATTTCTTAAACTGCTTTGTAGAGCAAATAATTCTTTTTCATAGCGAGCTAAGCCGTGGCGTAGTTTATGAAGATCCATAGCCAAAATGCTTTGAAAACTGATCTCTTTCTCTACTTGAGCGGCCATACTCCAACGTTGAAATGTGGGGCTTGTGCCCGTCTCCAGCTGTTCTTTTTGTATAATGCCTATTAATCCAATGGAAAAGGCATAAAAACCACAGTCGCCACCACCGGGGTTATCAATTCTGTAGTCCATCTTTATATCCAAATTTGCTTGTATTGAACCTCTATTGTACACGACAAACCTTAAGGTTTAATTAAGAAACAGTGTTCGTCGCGTCATCTCCACCTTGCTAAGTGCTTTCTGAGATATTCTTTGTTGATAAGCAGGTTTATTGGAGACTAAACGACGTTTTTTCAGGAGAAGAAGCTTCAGCAGGCCACGAATGGCATATTGCGTTAAGAGCACCGGCCATCATTGTTAAGTACATCACTGCATTGCCCGGCTTTTGCATATCATTCGCCCAAAGTAAATAGGTAAGAGACATACCCACCCCTAGAATAGCCGGGGTATAACCAGATGAGCTTACAATATTTTCTGGGTGCAGTGCTTCTCTTAAAGCAAAGAATGTTCCACCAAATGCACAACACGTGCCCATGGCTTGAAATTTGCTTCTCAATCCGCGTGCCTCTTTGTTGGTTTTTTTTTCATCTTCAGTTAGTTGCTGCATATTGATTCCTATAGGTAAGTATATAATTAAAAAAACAACATCTTTATGCGCTAATTTTACAATATTTGTAGATCTAAAGGCATCATAGGTTTTTTTTTGAAAATATTCTATATTTTTGTTGCGCAAAGGTCAAGCAAGTAGGCTTGTTTTTGTCAAGCAACAAATAGTAAGAAGGTTATGTTTAACTAGGCAACGTCCCTAATGTTTTTTTATAGTTATCCCAGACTGAATCTGAGCACAGATTTTTCAGTTTATTTCGATCTGCCCCCTCTCCCGCGCTAGGAATTTGAGTAGTATGATGATTCTTTTCGTGGGAGAGGGAATGGAAAAATCTGTTTTAAGGCAACGAGCCCGCAATTTAAGGAGAAACAGCACTGATGCTGAGAGGCATCTATGGTACTATCTTCGAGCGAGTAGACTTGGATTTAAATTCAAGAGGCAGATCGCAATAAGCTGAAAAATCTGTGCTCAGATTCAGTCTGGGATAACTATAAAAAAACTTTAGCGACGTTGCCTAAGAGGCTATTAAAGTTTTTTTCATCACTCGCTGGAACGATTGAATACAAAAAGCTGATTGGCATGACGTTGGGCTATTCCGACAGCCTACGAAGTTATAAATTATGGGCTGTTGACAATTCCCCGCGCCTAGGTGCCGTCCTCTCGATTTATTCGCGGGGTTGTTGTCTGCGGCATTTAAATGATCTTGATTAACGGCCTATATCCTCGTATAAATCACTCCTTTTCAAGTAAGTTTTAGACCGAACACACTCCCTGTAATTTTTCTAGTCATCAAGGCCTTGAATGAGGCTATAATTTCAATTATAAATCTATTGTTTTTTTGGGAAAACAAATGCCTATATTTGATGTGGAACAATATTTTGAAAAAGCCATGAAAGCTTTCTCTGCCAAACCTGCTGTTATCAATAACCGCTTTTCTAATGCAGATTTGGATGGTATTGACAATGAATATGACTTGCTGGCACACCTCTTAAAAGAATCGGAAGGCGTATGCATAGGCGAGTCGCATGAAGATAAATTCAGTAAAAAAGTCTTGGTAGATCACATGGCTGAACTTAAGAAAAAGGGTGTGAACACCATTTATATGGAACATTTATTTGGAGAAGAACACCAAGAACTGCTTGATCAATTTTATGAAATTTCTGGCAATGAAATGCCCTCAGCGCTAAAAAAACACCTTAAAATGCTTGACGATGGCCATATTCGGAATGAAGACATTAGTACGAAATACGGTTTTACCGCATTGGTAAAAGCGGCTAAAGAAAATGGTATTCGGATTCATGCCATAGATGACGCGAATCTTTGGAAAACCGGTGGCGATGGGTTAGGTTCCAGTAATGGGCAACAACGGATTGCTGGTTTAAATTTTTTTGCTTTTGAAGAGATTAATCGACACCGAAAGGAAGTTGCTGGAGAGAATCGTTATATAATCTTTGTAGGCAGTGCGCATGTTGGTTTGGATTTTCACAATAATAAATATATACACGGAATAGATAATTTATTAAATATCCCGTCTATAGTGTTTAATTCAAGAAATCAAGATGAAAAACCTCAGATTCTTGCCGCCAAAAACTTTTTATATTCCATGTTTCGAGGTAATTTTTGTATTGAGCGTGTACGTCCTCACCCTGTAGATGAAGTTGATGTACTTGTTGGCTTATTGAATACCCCTCACCAGCATGTATCTATAAAGGAACTTATCTTTAAACTTCACTTAAAAGGTATTTTTATACATGATTTAATAAGAGAGGGTCGATCTTTATTAGAGCTCACAAAAGATAGGGAGTATTTGACTATACTTAGAGAGTTTGAGCAAACAGATAATGAAAACAGATCAAATAATCCTGATTTTTTAAAAGATTTTTATATAGAGGTTGATAGAGAGAATTGCAGTTTGTTACCGGGATTTTTCGACAGCTTAAGCACGATGCCTATTCAACAGTTAAGCATCGCAGGTGAATTGAATGATGGCATTTTATTGGATTTGGTTAAGGCATTAAAAGCCAACCAAAGTGTAAGGAAATTAAATCTTGATCACTGGCCCCTTTCTGATGAAGTGGTGAAGGCAGCTTGCACCTTGATGCACCAAACCCAGGGGCGTATTGAAATCGTAACTCGCTATAAAAGAACACCTGCTGGTAAATTATTAGCCGCTGCTTACCAAGACATTCTTTTAAAAGAAACTGAAAGAAAAAGCCATGACAGGGAGCTATTAGGGGATGACAAAACCAAGACGGTTCTCCTTACAAAAGAAAGCGAAATAGGCAGTGAAGTTGAGGTATGTTTCTGGGATGAAACCGAGAGCAAACTTATCTATTTAACATTTGATCCAAATGACAATCCTCCGTTGAAAAGGCAAGACGGCAAGGTTTTATTGATAGAAGATGTTCAAAAGTTAATGAATAGAGAGCCAATAACCCGGTTATCTGATAAAAAAATGGTTCCTGTATTTGCAGTCCCTGTATTTGACGATAAAGGACAATACGTAAATCAACACATCGACCAGTTATTAAAAAATCATCTCTTATTCTTGGATTTACAAGCTAAAGAACAATTTAATGCCCTCGCACAGGAATTAGCACAATTGAATTTTGGCGATGACAATTCAAAAATAGACGTTTATATAAGAAAAATGGGTGACCAATTTGCAAACGATGCATCGGGCACTTTAAAAACAATGCAAGCTGAAAGACAATTTAATGACTTCGCTAAGGCATTGCAAGCGTTGAAGTTTGGCGATGCCGATGAAAAAATAGACAATTATATAATAAAAATGGAACGCCAATTTGAAAATCATCCATCGCGTACCTTAAACGCTATGAAAGAGATGGTTAACGAATTAAAAGAGGATAATGCAAAATTAAAAGGCATTGTTAAACACTACAGAGAAAAAGCTGGATTGTTTACGATAGGAATGAACTCCAAAGCAGATCGGATTGAGGAGGCCATGCGCCAAACCCTATTAGAAGACAGGAACAAAAATAAAATCAGAGGATCGGGATCAAAGCTGATGAAGGCCCTGGCTTCACATCGCCATTTTGGGGGGCATGTCTATTTAAAACCAAATAACAAGGTTGATGTTGATAAAGCTGCCAAAGGTTTTAAAGATTTTAAAGAAAATTTTGAAGAGGTAAAGAATCCAGAAGCATCGAATAAACCTGATTCGACTACCCCTGGTAAAAACGGTTAATTTTTTTTAAAAGAAAAGAAGAAATTGGCGGTAAATCATGTCACTCTGTATATATCAGATGAAGGATAGGATAATGAAATGGATGACAGTGAATTTCTTGAGAATGTCACTTTTGATGAGTTAAAAATCGGTGCGAAAGCTCGCTTAAGTAAAAAACTCACACAAGATGATATTAATCTTTTTGCAATCATGTCTGGCGATGTCAATCCAGCACATATGGATCCTGAATTTGCAAAAACGGATATTTTTCATGGCGTTGTTGGTCATGGGATGTGGTTGGGCTCATTGATTTCAACCATCCTTGGAACGATTTTACCAGGCCCCGGCACCGTTTACCTTAACCAGAATATTTCATTCAAAAAACCGGTAAGACTAAATGACACCATCACACTCAGCTTAACTGTGCAAGATAAACGTGATGATAAACCCATTGTCACATTTGATTGTCTGGCCCTGAATCAACACGGAGAAACGCTTGCCGACGGGCAGGCTGTTGTTTTGGCGCCAACAAAGAAAATACGCGTTCCCCGTGCCAGATTACCCCATATTGATTTTCACCGTCATGAAAGTTTTGATAAAATCATTCATTCCTGTCAAAAATACCCACCCATTCGTACGGCTGTCGTTCACCCTGTTAAAGCAGGGGTTTTAAACGCTGTGCTTGACGCGGTTAGAGCCCATTTCATTGTGCCGGTTTTAATTGGTCCGCTTGAAAAGATTAAAAAAGCCGCTTCAGATGCCGACATTGATTTATCCGGCTGGGAAATGATTGATACAGAGCACAGTGATGCTGCGGCAGCCAAAGCCGTTGAACTCGCAGCAACAGGACAAGTGGAGGCTATCTTGAAGGGGGCTTTGCAAACCGGTGAATTGATGTCCCCCATTGTGTCGGCTGATTCCGGCCTGAGAACAAAATACCGTATCAGCCATGCCTACGTGATGGATGTGCCCTCATACCACAAACCGCTTATCATCACGGATGCTGCAATAAACATTGCACCGGATGCCCATGACAAAGCCGATATATGCCAGAATGCCATCAATCTCTGGCAGGTGTTGTATGGTAAAAATAAACACCCAAAAGTGGCGATTTTGGCCGCCACAGAATTAGTCAATCCCAAAATGCAGGCAACAGTAGACGCTGCTATTTTATGTAAAATGGCTGATCGAGGTCAAATTACTAACGGCATTCTTGACGGGCCATTGGCTTTTGATAATGCCATCAATAAACAGGCCGCTCAGGAAAAAGGCATCATATCAAAAGTTGCAGGGGATGCAGATATTCTTCTTGTGCCAGAAATCGAATCAGGCAATATTCTTGCGAAACAGTTCACCTTTCTGGGGCATGCGGATGCAGCCGGCATTGTTCTGGGCGCGAGGGTGCCCATTATCCTGACGAGTCGTTCGGATTCTTTGCGAACCCGACTTTTATCCTGCGCATTGGCCGTCAAAATGGCCGTGGCCCGTCGTGAAGGACGAATCAAATAATGACCCATCCTATCTGTGGAATGTTAATGCTCAATATGGGCTCATCCAGCGTTAAATTTAAAATTTTTTCTGAGAATGATGATTTGACTGTTTTAGCGAGCGGTCAAGTGTCTGATTTAGGCAACAGGCCTGTGTTTAGCGCTACCATAAAGGATCAAGAAAATCAGGACAAACAAACATTGCCAAAAGATACTACACCACATGAAGCATTGACGTTTATTCTGGACTGGCTCGACTCGCAAGGCGGTGCATGGAAAATAAAAGCGATAACCCACCGCGTGGTGCATGGGGGAGACGCGTTTACAAAGAGTATCAGGCTTGATTCAAACGTTATTGAACAATTGAAAACCTTAATACCACTGGCGCCATTGCATCAGCCCTATAATATTGAAGCTTTTGAGACGGTTAGAAAAATGAAACCGGATATGCCGCAATTTGCTTGTTTTGATACCTCGTTTCATGCCCATCAGAATCCTTTATTTACATCCTATGCCTTACCTGAAAATTTACGTAAAAAAGGCATTCGTAAATATGGATTTCATGGCCTTTCTTATGAGTGGCTATCCTATTTTTTACATGCAAACGAGCCTTCATTGGCGAAGCAACGCATCATTGCAGCCCACCTTGGTAATGGCAGCAGCCTGTGCGCCATGCAAGAGGGTATCAGTGTAGATACAAGCATGGGAATGACGGCACTGGCCGGATTCCTATGGGTACGCGCTGTGGTGATATTGACCCTGGCGTGATTATTTATTTAATTCGCGAACTGGGGTTGTCGGCCTGTGATCTGGAGTCTATTCTTTATGAAAAGTCCGGACTTTTGGGACTGTCTTCTTTAACACACAATGTGAAGTTACTGGAAGAGAGTCAGGATAAGAAGGCACAGTTTGCCCTGGCTTTTTTCTGTCTTAAAGTGGCTCAATACGTAGGGATGATGGCGGTTGGGCTCGGCGGCATGGATGCCATCGTTTTTACCGGAGGCATTGGTGAAAACTCGGCATTTGTCCGCGATAAAGTGCTTCATCATCTGCGGTTTTTACAGCCATTTGAAGTAAGGATGATACCGACAGATGAGGAAAAAATTATGGCGATGCATACCCGTGTATTACTCGATAATAAATAGCGAGACAGATGATGAAACATTTGAAAGGACTTGTCGTTGGTGTTGCCAATGAATCATCCATTGCCTGGGGTTGTGCTAAAATGCTCCATGAAGCAGGCGCATCCCTTGCCATCACTTATCAGAATGAAAAAACAAAACAATATACACAGCCCCTGGCGGATGCCATTTCTGCCGAGCTGTTTATGCCGCTGGATGTGACGAATGAAAACCAAATCAATCAAGTCTTTCAGGCCATTAAAAATCAATGGAGTCAACTGGATTTCATCATCCACGCCGTGGCTTACGGACCGAAAGCCGATCTACAGGGCAGGGTCGTTGACTGTTCGAGCGAGGGCTTTGGCATAGCTATGGATGTATCATGCCATTCTCTGATTCGACTGACAAAAGCGGCAGAACCGTTAATGAAGCACGGTGGAAGCATTTTAACCATGAGCTATTATGGGGCTGAAAAAGTGGTCAGTAATTACAATATGATGGGGCCTGTGAAAGCCGCGCTTGAAACCACCATGCGCTACCTTGCGGTAGAGCTTGGACCAAAAAAAATAAGAGTCAATGCGATTTCACCAGGGCCAATAAAAACGCGGGCCGCTTCCGGTTTAAGTGATTTCGATGAATTAATGGAAAAGGCCGTTAAAAAAGCACCGCTTCATCAGATAGTGACAACCGAATCAGTGGGTAGAACGGCCGCATTTCTTGTATCAGACGATGCCAGGCACATCACAGGACAAGTTATCTATGTGGATGGCGGTTATAACATCAGGGATTAATGCCCTGAGAAAAGGCGTATTCAGACATAAGGAAACCCATGCGAGACAAGGAAATTAAAAAAAACACCCCGTGCTGGTATGCCAAACCCATAGAAAAAGTTTTAGCAACACTAAAAGCAAGCAGGAAGGGATTGAGTGAATCGGAGGTGAAAAAAAGACAGGCCATTTTTGGTTTAAACCAACTGCCTGCAGCGCAAAAAGAAAATTCATTTATCCGTTTCTTTAAGCATTTTAATAACGTTCTGATATACGTGCTTTTAATAGCCGGTTTAATCACCGCACTGCTACAGCACTGGACCGATACGCTGGTTATTCTGGCCGTTGTTATCATTAATGCTTTCATCGGTTTCATCCAGGAAGGGAAAGCAGAAAAAGCACTGGATGCCATTCGGCAAATGCTATCGCCTGTGGCGACCGTTCTGCGTGAAAACCAACGCTTGAGCATTGCTGCAAAAGAACTGGTACCCGGTGATATTGTATTACTGGAAGCAGGGGATAAACTGCCGGGGGATCTCCGGCTTATCAAAACCCATGGGCTTATTATTGATGAATCCATACTCACCGGTGAATCGGTTGGGGTTGAGAAACATACAGCACCCGTCAGCCCTGAGACGGTGCTTGGCGATCGATCCTGCATGGCATACAGCGGAACACTTGTGACCAGCGGTCAGGGGCAGGGGGTTGTTGTTGCAACAGGAAAAAAAACAGAAATAGGTCAAATCAGCGGCATGTTATCCAAAGTTGAGATCTTGACCACACCTTTGATTAAGCAGATGCAGGTTTTTGCAAAATGGCTGACGCTGTTGATTTTAATGGCCGCTTTATTGCTGCTGACTTACGGTTACTTTGTGCAGCATCATGATTTCGCACAATTGTTTATGATCGTGGTCGGTTTATCGGTTGCCGCAATTCCTGAAGGCCTCCCGGCTGTTTTATCGATTACTTTAGCCGTCGGCGTACAGGCCATGGCAAATCGACACGCCATCATTCGCCGCCTTCCAGCGATTGAAACCTTAGGCTCCGTATCAGTCATTTGTACGGATAAAACAGGTACCCTGACCAAAAATGAAATGACCGTGGCATCCATTCTGACGGAAAGCCATATACTTTCAGTAGAAGGCTCAGGCTATGCGCCGTCTGGTTCCATTCAATTAAATCAGCAGATCATTGAAAAAGAACACTATCCTTTGCTAAGCACCCTGGCACGCATTGCCATCCTTTGTAATGATGCCGCTTTATATGAACGAAACGGGGAGTGGGTCATAGAGGGGGATCCCATGGAAGGGGCGCTATTGACGATGGCTGAGAAAACACGCCTGTCTGTTATTGAAGAACGCAACACCTGGGTTCGTACGGATACCATTCCCTTTGATTCCAGACACCGCTATATGGCGACCTTGAATCATAATCACCTGGGCCAGGCTTTTATTTTTGTTAAAGGCGCGCCGGAGCAGATTTTAAGCATGTGTGAAAAACAGCAAAAAGAAAACGGTGATGCAGAGCCCTTGAATGCGATTTATTGGCAAGAACAGATTGAAAAAATTGCTCAAAAAGGACAGCGGGTGCTGGCGTTGGCTTTAAAGCCAACCCACCCGGAACACACCGTGCTTGGATTTTCTGATGTTGAAGCGAATTTGATTTTGACAGGCATGACCGGCATGATTGACCCGCCGCGTGAAGAAGCCACCAAGGCTGTTGCACAATGCATGAGTGCTGGCATTCTGGTCAAAATGATAACCGGTGATCATGCCGCTACGGCAAGTGCTATCGCTCGACAAATCGGCTTGAAACACCCCGACAAGATCCTCACCGGCCTGGAACTGGATATCATGAATGACAGCGAATTAAGACAGGTTGTGCTGGTGCATGATATTTTTGCACGCACCAGTCCAGAACATAAGCTGAGACTGGTGATGGCGCTGCAGTCGCATGGCATGACCGTGGCAATGACCGGTGATGGCGTCAATGATGCCCTGGCACTTAAAAGAGCAGATGCCGGCATTGCAATGGGTAAAAAGGGAAATGAAGTATCCAAAGAAGCGGCCGAACTGGTCCTGGCGGATGATAATTTTGCCTCTATTGTCGCGGCGGTGCAGGAGGGGCGTACGGTGTATGATAATCTGAAAAAAGTCATCAGTTGGACCTTGCCGACCAATGCCGGTGAGGCGATGACCATTATTCTGGCGCTTCTATTGGGTTTAAGTCTGCCTGTAACGCCTGTTCAGATTTTATGGATTAATTTAATCACGGCCGTAACCTTAGGCCTTGCTCTAGCCTTTGAGCCAAGTGAAGAAAACACCATGCAGCGCCCACCCCGCCCGCGTAATGAACCGATATTGACTGGCACTTTGGCCTGGCATATTATCCTTGTCTCCATTCTTTTTCTATGCGGTGTTTTCGGCCTCTATTCTTATGCCATTGATAAGGGGTATTCGTTGGATCTTTCACGAACCATGGCCTTAAACACATTGGTGGTGATGGAGATTTTTCATCTTTTTTACATCCGTAATATTTATGGAACATCCTTAACGTGGAAGGCCGTGCGAGGGACAAAAATGGTTTGGTTCAGTGTGATTGTCATTACCGTAGCCCAGTTTGCCATTACATACCTCCCGCCCTTGCAGCGGGTTTTTGCAACCGAATCCATTCCTTTCTTTGATGGCGTATTAATTATTGCGATTGGGATCATATTTTTCACCCTGATTGAGATTGAAAAACAACTTCGCCTGCGTATCGTGTCCATGCGTCATATGGATACACGTCCTGGTAATGATGAGACCCCATGATGGATGGGTCATAAAAACAAAACGCCGCCTCCATCACACAAGCCTGGGCCTATTTAAATACCCCCCTTAATGTTTAGCTAAGAATTTAGTGCTATATTTATAGACAACGTAATTAAAAAAATTACGGAATTGAATATATTAGCAGAGGTATCGGGGGATGAAATTTACAAATCAACCAGCAGTGACTGATCAAACAACACTTCAGGCATGCCTTGAAGCGCAGCCAGATGCTGTGAGCATTCGCTTGCGTGTTGAATCATTATCCAAAGATGAGTTTACTGTCTTATTACAGTTTCTTTGCAGTGAGGATAACGATAAGGTCTATTCTCTGCAGTTGGATGGTGATATTGGCGATATTGCTGTTTATAACCAGTGGTTGCAAGACGCTGTCCTGATTCAAAAACGTATTCAGTTTCTAAAACAACATAAAGACCAGTTGCCTGCTGATACCGCAGCTGTCCGCGGCCTGGAGTCCAAGACATCCCGACTTCGTAAAAATAAAATAAACCTGGTGAGAGGGGATAAAGGAAGCGGCGCGGGCTTACAAATTCAGCAACAACAGCAACAGCAGCAACAGCAACAGCAGCAAACCACACAGGCTTCCAGACGCAAACGAAGAGAGGTCAGGATTGATCCCGATGAGGTGATTGCTCGGGCCCCACCGGTTGCCAGTGATGTACTGGGTCCATTGATTGATAGAGATAATGTCACTGCAACCTTCCGCGATCTAGTCAATAATCAATTAAAAGAAAATATTGAACCGAAAAAGGTTTGGGATGACCTGGTGGGTTTGGGGGCTGAGAAAATGCCTGACCCGCGAAGAAAAATTACCCATGTTGAAAAAAACGCTATGGAACAAATCATCCGCCATCATTCGCAGTTTCAATTTGGTGTGGTGTTTGAAAATTTACCTCAAGGGTTTTATCTTCAGGAAACGACTGATGGTAAACATGTGCTTTGTTATTCTGCCGTTCAACGCCATGAACTTAATCCTTTAACGCTGCAACTCGGTGTAGAAAAGGAAGCATCACCCACAGGCAGCTACCAGCAATTTATTCTTCAGCTTCTTCTTGCGCAAAAACCTGATGCCGATATGGCCTACGTACAGAGCGTGCTTACAGGTAAAAACCAGCAATTTAAAAAAGATTTTCCTAACAGTAAGTTATATACGAAGTATTTTAATGAACTCATAAGACCCAGGACAAAACCCGATATAAGACAGGCGGCTTTTCAGTTTTTTCTGAGCGAACTAACAGCGGCTGAGCCCGGGCGATTGAAGCAAATCAATGCTCTTTTAGAACTATTGAAGCTTGAGCCAGAACATTATAAAGGGCTGGCAAGGGTAATGATCCATGCGGGTCCCGATGGCCTCTATCTGTTTTTGGATAAATTGAAGGCCCTCGAAGCACAAGACAAATTCGATCATTTTAATGCCTTTTTTCTTAAAGAAAATCCCAACTTTGAACAATTTGTATCGAAGGAAGGACTTGAACATCTCGAGAGCCTGGCCGCGTTGAATAGCAGCCAAAGATCATGGTGGGAATCTTTAATAGAACAACAGCAGCAAGCCGGTGGCCCGATGGATTTCAATGAACTGGTCGCAGCTTTTAACTATTTCATCAAGGAACTCGACGCGCTTCATTTGGAATTACCTGAGTATTGCCCATTGCAAAATATCAAGAACATGAAAGTAGCACTTGATCGGGCCCTGTTTATCGTGAAGCATGCCAGTGACCGTGAAGAACAGATGAACTGTCTGCAAGCGCTGGATTTTAGTCCAAATGGTGCTTATCAGGCCGTTCGCTATGATAATTTTCAGGTGGTGTCCAGACAGATGCATCTTAGCCCTGTTAAAGAAGAGATTAAATCTTTTAAATTCCCGGCAGAAGTGCCTGTGCATGCTTCATTTACACAGATTAGTTTGGAGCCTTTAGGCTTCTCTTCGTTGAAGAGAAAGGCAAAACGAATTGACCCGATGGATACGAAAAAAGGCTTTATTTATGAGGATTTCAAAGCATGGACAAGCAGTCATCTGAATGAAGATCCCAAAAATATCGAATGCGCTGTTTATGGGGTTGAATTTCTAAAAGGAACAGGATGGAAGGGTTATGTGCTATCGAGTAAACATACAGCAGATGGTCAGGTTAAGGTGACTCATTATCTGCTCCATGAAGATAATATCCACAAGTTAAAAAGTACGGGAATGAATTTAAATGTTTCTAAAGAGGATTCGTATCCTGATTTAAGAGAAACTACCCAGGAGACTCTGGAGTATAAGGTTCCGAGTGATAGAGACGTATTTGACTCGAAAATGGGAGAATTTGCCAGACGAGGTGATTATAATATGGCTCGCAAATTCTTTTATCGATACATTGGCCAACACCCACAGGCACCTTTTGCCTTGGATGTGTATCATGATATGGAACAAACGCTGTTCATGCATGGACAATTGACCACAGAGCAAAAAATTCTTTTATTAAATTTCGTAGCATTTTTTACAACAGAACAGCGAGCCGGATTAAAAACCGTTGATCCTCTTGTTGAACTGAATGACTTCGTCAATGCGTTAATCAACACAGCTGAAAAGAGCAGAGAATATTATGTAGTCCGAGGCGGAGCTACCAGTATTGAAGAGCAACTTACAGCCCATCTTAAGTCTCTGCGCGACACTAAAGACAGTCTTCCTGAAATAATGCCTACGTTTGCTGAGTTGAACAAGGTGCTTCAATCACTTGAATATATAAACAGACCAGACGTTCCTCATGTTTTTAAATTCTTTATAAAATTTCTCAATCGATTTGGTGAGCGAAGTTATCAGATTTTAGATCATTTTGTTGAAAGACACATTGAAGAAAAAGCACAGGGTGCCCAAGGGCAAATCAAGTCTTTTGATTTTTTTATGCATATGGATAGCTTACTTGAATTCTATCAGGAAACCCCGGATATTCCGCCATCGTTATTGACATTTTTATCACTGATTGAAAATATCGATGATGAAGATTTTATGAAAAATGTCCTTAGCTTAAAAGCCAAACTGCAGCAGATCCCTGAAGATTCACTTGCATTGCTCCTGGAGTTATTAAATGACATTAACATAGAGCAGTCAGAAAAACTGCCTACTTTCTATGATATGGACTTGATGTTAGAGCATTTTATGAGCTATTCGCAGCTGTTTTTGGAAGCGGATGATCAAGACCAACTTAACTTGTTACAAAGCTTAGTCAAAATAAACTTACCTTCAGTGTCAATAGGCTCTGCGCCTGTCAATGAGTCACAAATAAACATGATGAGAGAGTTGAAAGTAAGCCTGAATGATTTTTTTAAAAATTTCGACCCGGACATGTTGGATACATACGCTCAACGTCGAGTATTTTGGCCGGTTAAGTCACTAATCGTTTCAGTTAAAGCACTCTTGTCCAGACTCAAAATTTCAGTAGAAAATCCCGCAGTGAATATACATGAGGATCTTAAAATTTTAACTGAGGTCGATGAGATGGTAAAAGGTATGCTAGATAAGAATATGCTTAAATTGATAAATAAGCCTCTCAAAATGTTGGTCATACTTTTAATAAAAGATAATCATGCTCATATTCCACTACAGGAAAGGGATGAGCGGATTAGCAACGTCGATGCGCTTTTTCAAGAAAAAACCATACTTGTTTTTCTGAAAAAACCCTTAAGTGATTTGTTTAACGGTATTTTTAGCAATATCATTGACATAAACCTCAATTCAAACAACGACTTAAAAGAGGAAATGAGGGATCTTTTGGGGGATGTGGATATTAGTAAACCTTTGAATGAGGCGGCAATAGATTATAACCAACGATTTGTAACCGTTCAAAATTTTCTTAATGCGTTAATAGCAGTTAAACGAAAGAATACTAAAGATTTTAGCTTCACCCAGGGATTAGTCAGAATGCATCTTGATTCCTTGCCATTAGAGCAACTGACTGCATTGCTGAGAACGGCGGCTTTGCATAAGGAGCTCCATGTTAACAATCAAATAAATAGTATCTTGTCGATTTTAAAACAACCTGGTGTTAATAAAGACTATTCCAACAACGCCATACTTCAGTATGAAATTTTAATGAAGGAATACCAGGATGTGCTTGATAAAAAATTGTTTTCCAGATTATTAGACATTTCATTTAAATATAATATGTCTCATAAGGAGCCTTTTCCCTTAAAAAACTTGAAGGCGTTACAAAACATACAGGGCATTGATAAAAAGCAATCAAGGGCATTATTTGACGGTTTCGTTGGTTTATTAGCTAACGTAGAAGAGGATGTTAGCGATCAACTGATTACCGATTTTATTGAGAAAATGCTGGCGGGCATTCAAAATTCCCAAGCCTCCAAATCAGAGTTGGTTAGTCTGGTCACGGATTTATTGAATGCCTGTAACCCTGCGAATAAAAATAATATAGAGATGTTAAATCACTTGATGGGTAAACTTCCTGAGCAGGCATCTGAGGCCAACCATTTCATCAGCGTATTGGGCCGCGTTAAAAAAACCGTTGAACCTGTTCAAATCAATGCCCCTGCAGATCAACTCGAATCGGATAAACCCGGCACGAAAGACTTAACACTCGAAGAATTCAACCAACTGGCAGATCAATTGCCAGGCGATAATAACCTGCAGGCCTTGGCGGGTTTATTTGATTTCACCCCTTCGCCATCGTTTCAAGCATTGTTAGAAGCATTGCAGGTAAAAACGCCAGGTTCCCTGGAAACCTTTATTACCAATTATGATAGAGATCCCTCGGGTCGTCGCGCTCAACCGCATGAAGTGAAAAAGCAGTTTTCATCAAAACAAATTTTAAATGCGGTGACAAATGTCCGTCGTCCTTTAGACGATGACTTTTTACTGCGTCAAATTCAGTATGATTTGACACAGCAGCTAAAATATATCAATGCGATAGGAAAAAAAGCGCCTTTTCGCGTCAATAATCAAAACCGTTCTATTCGCGGCGGTAATCGAAGTTGTGAAGACCTTACTCAAGCCAGCCGGGCCGAATTGCGATCGCTATCAGATGCCCTTATCAAAAAAATCAGGACACCTGGCTGGGATGAAAAAACCAGACAAAAGCTTAACCTGCAGATGCTGGCTCTGATGCGGGAAATGTATTACCGCTGCACAGGAAAGTTTCCCTACAGCACCCAAATGCTGGTCTTGTTACTTTCTCTTGATAATCCTTATAACCTGCAGATGGAGATTAATACAGGCGAGGGCAAAAGTGTTACCGCGGCACTGTTGGCCGTGATGGAATGGATACAGTCAGATGGAACGGCTGCTGTGTGTACCGCCGCGGCACATCTGGTCGAGCAGGATTATAATCAGAAAGGCAATAAACTGTTTTTTGATGCCCTAGGCATTCCTTCTGCCAGCGTGCGAGCAACGTCTCAATCTGGTACTTATTGTGTTGGTGGTATCAATTATTCTACTTATTCAGACTTATCTTTATATTGCTCAAGGGCAAAACTGGAAGGTGAGGTAGTAACCGATATAGACAAGCAGGGGCGTGAAAAAAAACCCCGTTTGATAGGCGATGAATTTGATCACATTACCCTGGATGACAAGACCGTGAATAATTATGCGGTTGGCGCAGAAGGGGGCGGTGATCTTTACCATAATCCCTATGCCTGGATATACCCCCTGGTGAATGAATTTATTGCGCAGAGTGAATTTAGAAATCTGGATGAAAAAAAAGCTTGGAGCCGGGAAGAGGATATTCGTCAACTGAAAATATTTCTCGGCAAGCAAGGCTTCCTTTCAGTCACTCAAAAAGGCCAATTGTCGGCTTTGAAGGATAGGAAATTTGATCAATGGCTAAACGCTGCCTGTCAGGCCGCCTTATTACAAGAAGAAACCGATTTTATTATTAAAGAAGAAAAGCGCGAAGTCGATGGATTTACTCAATCCGTGCGTATTGCAGTTCCTGTGGTTAATGCAATACCACAGGACGGCTCGAGTTTTATTCACGGTACGCAGCAGTTTTTACAGGCACGGTTACAGAAAGAAAAAGGCATGACGGCTGATTTTGCCATTGATTCTGAAATGAAATTTGCAGCCTCAGAGTCTCCTCGTGAGTTTCTGGATGGTTTTGAAAGAAGAATATGTATTTCAGGAACGATTGGTACCTACGAAGAGTTGATTGAACAAGCAGCCAATTATAATTTGCAACACTTTGTCGTCCCTCCTCATTTACAAAACCAACGTCAGCTAAAAGCCGCGCTCGTTGAAAAAACAAATCCAGCACAAATTCGGGCCATTCACAAGGAAATATCACAGGCTGGGAATGAGCAGCAACCCGTTCTTGTGGTTTGTCAGGATATAAAACAAGCCCGAGCGATGTATGAGCAATTGAAAAACAGAACATACCCTGGAGCCCCACCAGCGTTCCAGTTGATTACAGGAAATGAGGAAGATATAAAAGAGAAAACCGAGATGGCAGGAAAATCAAATACCATCACAATCACAACACCCTTGATGGGACGTGGAACCGACATCGAGACAAAACATACAAAAGGCTTGTTGGTGGTGCAGACGTATCTGGATATCGAGCGTTCAAGCCGTCAAATCATGGGACGTGCCGCACGCAATGGTCAGGTCGGAAAATACGTTGCGATTTATAATCAAAATGGCCTGCCCTACCATCATGCGATCGGTTCTTTATTGAACATGAAACCAGAAAAAAGAGCGCAGGCCATTAACCTGCTGCAAGTGCAGATGAATCAGGAGTCGGCCGTAGAGCGGCATTATATGCAATCCGTTTCTGCCATTTTACAAGTCGCGATGGAGCAGTTTGAGAAATGGGAAGGGTTTATTAAACATGTCTATCCAGAAGCTGCTTTCCGCCGTCTTCAACAAACGCATCTATTGAAATGGCGACAGGACTTGATTACTGATTTGTCTTATGAATGGCAGCAGCTCCTTGAAGCCTCTGATGAAGAAAAACAATATCCAAACCCTTATGTTCGCCGTAATGCTCAAGGCCAGCTGTTAACCGCGAGTTTGGATGAGAGCTTAACCCTGTTTAAAGCAAAAGCCGATGAAATTTGGCAGGATATGAAAGTTGAATTGAAAAAACAAACCGAACCACATATTAAAAATCAATCTACAAATGAACTGCGAATGCAACATCTGGATAATGTCACACTGGCGGGCGAATTAACTTTGAAAAAAGCGCGACAAAGACAAGAGAAAAAACAAGCGCGTGCGGACCTAAGGGATATGCGACGTCAGGCCCAATATGCCTTAAACACGGAAGCCGCACTTCTGCGATGGGAAGATTTTTCCGATGCGAAAAAAGCCCAATTAACAAGAACGTCGGTCCGTAAACAGTTAAAGATTTTGGCTCAGGATTTCGACAAGGTAGTAGAAACCCAAGCCTTGAAAAAAGATAAACAGGATGACATAAAAGCTGATTTTTTATCCGTGACTATCAATAAGGATAATGACTTACCCACCGTATTAACCGCGGCTGTTAAAGCTTTTGAGCGTTATGCTACAGCCTTTGGTGGTGAAAAGCTCACTGAGAAATATCAGATGCAAGGCACTGTCGAGACGTTTTTAGAATTGACAAAGCAAGCCGCCGAGAGCTTTGATGACGGGTGCTTGCCTGAAGAACTACGTCATCAGGTTGCAAGCCTAAAAGGCAGCTATATTACAAATGTCGCTGACAGCATCGCTCAGGATTTGATAGACAATTTGGACTGGGCTACAAAAGGCAAAAGCAGCTGGCACAAACTCATCGAACGCTCGGTGATAAAGGATGCGTCAAAAGAGATTTTAGCTGCCGCGAAGGCTGTTAAAACGGCCTCATCTTCCGAAGAAAAGGCAGTTAACGTCAAAGCGCTGTACAAATTATTACAAACCCATCAGGTCAAACTGAAAGACGTATGGACATTGGCCTTAGGACATAAAAATACCCATGATGTGATTAAAAAATCAATTAAAACCTTTGATAGTTTGACCCACGTTGCCAATCTGGATAATTCCTTTAAGGCAGAAAACCATGAAGACGCTTTAAGAGAGTTAAATCTTACAGAATTTGAGAAATCATTTGCAAAAATATCCGCTGGTGTGAAGAAAAAGCATTCCAAGCATCCCAAGCATCTTGAACGTTGGAAAGCCATTGAAAATGAAATAGAGCAAATTAAAAATACCAAAAATGGACTGTATGTTTTCGATCAATTAAGCCGTTGCATACAAAGGCATCGAGGGTCTTTTCAAAGAGATGTAACATTGGTGAAATTGGTTAACCCTATGACAGAGTTAGCAAAAGTTATCTCTAAAATTGCTGTAAAAATTGAAAAACCAAGAATCGCGCTCTCCAATCAAAGTCAGTTTTTGAAAAACTGGGAAAAACAAGTCATGGACGCGTTAAACAAACTGGATGGTGTTCAAATCAATACAATGACTCTCCAGCATGGTCATACAGGCGTTAATGAATATTTCGATCTGTTTGTAAATGGCTCAGGTCCTGAAACGATCCTGGTGGATTTTGAGCGTTACAGCTCGCAATTGGAAAAATTACAGTCTAAAAAAGACGAGCTTTTAGTTAAACTCCAACCCATGGAAGAAAAAATAATAGCATTGGATAAACAACTGGAAAAGATCGCTGCTTCAAATATGGAAATAGATGATTTTGAAGATAAAATAGAACAAGATATGGTATCGAGGATCAATCTTTTTCAAGCAGCACTGCTGAAAACCGATACTGCACTACAAGATATTGAATTGCCCTATCAATTGGAGCCATTATTGACCGGCCCTGCCAAGCATAGCTATGAGCAAGCGAAAGGGCTTGCAGCAATGACCTTTGAGGCCTTCTCTCAAAAGCAACTGGACTCGATCACTAATCCCTATCAAATAGATGAATTCGAAGCCATGAAATCGGATTTCTCCACGATATTAGAAGAAAAAACGGCTTTACTCGAAAGGAAAAAAGGACTTGAAGAAAAAATGGAGCGTCTTCAAGCCGACCTTGAGAAAGCTGAGGAATTAAAACGAGCAGAATCCAGCCCTACAGGGAGTCGGTGGAATCAATTTACCTCGGCTGTTAAAGAGGCTATTGGAATGAATAACAGTCCTGAAAAAATACGCCTTGAAATAGAAAAGCTTGAAAAGCAACGGGTCGATGTTGGAATGGATATCGCGAAACTGGGCGCCAATTTTATTCAGCAACGTTTAAAGTATTTACAAGTCGTTGATAAGATTTGCCGTGAGGATATTGTATCTCAAATTAAAAATGAAACAGCTGAGCTGAGTGAATTTTTACAAACAAAAAAAGCGCCCCTCGAAGCCGAGGCCCTTTCAGTGAAGCGGTTATTGGAATTTCAGGACAATGCTATCGACGAGGAAAAACAAAAAAGCGGCACGATGTTCAGACGATTTAATACACTCGATGAGTTGTTTGATTTTGAAGCAACAATATTGCAACAGCCTAAAAAAGCTGCTGTTGAGGAAATAGCAGAGGATTTGCCAGAATATATCGTGGATGAGGAAGCCATGTCAGAGCGACCCCGGACCTCCGGCCATCAATAATGGGGTTGGATCGCCGCGGTATGTCCTTTAAGGGAATGTGCTTCACTGCAGATGATTAAGGGCTCAGGGGCTCACTCATAGGTTCGGACAGGGCAAGCGCATCAAAGTTTAAAAACAGAACATGGCCACGCAGGGTGGCGCAAAGCGGTAGGTTGGGCCTTGGCCCAACAATCCAGTTATTAGATTTGGATTTGTTTAACGAACAATAAGAAGCAAGATCAAATGCCATATTTGAATTATGATGAGCCGGTTAGATCCAATGCCTCTCTTTTTACAAGAATTTTTGGCTGAAACCTTGGATTTCAATACTTTAGTGTTGGGCCAAGGCCCAACCTACCGCTCTGTAACGGGGTTGGAATTTATACAGAGATCTGTCCTCAGGGTAGGCCACTATGGTGGGCACGCAGCACTTTGCGCCACCCTATAGTATTCTTTTTAAACTTTGATGCTCTTGCCCTGTAGGTTCAAAAGACAATTCTGCAGTATTCAATTCTCTTGAGGCGTTTGAAAAAAATCTTGATTCCATTGGATGTCTTGCCGCTGGAGATTTCTGAATGTTTGCATTTAAATGAATAGGCTGTTCATCTGGGCCGACTGATAACTGATGAAAAGAAAACTGAAGCTGCCTGATTGGCATAAACAAGGATTTAGTTCCATAAGTGATTGAGGCGGCACCCGCTGCTAAAATGAATAAGCTGTCAAAACCCACCCTCATTACAAGCTGGGCGAGATCATCTATAAATTTTGATCGTCCTATACTTGCCAGAAAAATTCCAAAAGCTATACAGCCCATAAATAAACTGATTTTCATCAGTGGATAGAGGGTATGCATGAGAATATTTTTTGCAGTGGTTCTATTGCTGATACGGTTGATATCTCTGCTGCAAAATGGATGGCCACTGAAGGGATCAATGAAACGTTTGGACATCTTCAGCATCTCTATATCATATCGGTAACCGGTAGACACCGTGACGATGTTTTCAGGCAGGATTGTTACCCGTCCTATCGGGCAAAGCGCTTGATTGTCTTCTATATTATTTAAAGGTTTCCACTTTGCCAGATGAATCAACGTATTATATATGCGTTGAAAACTAATGCCCTTTAAATGGCCATCAACCGCTCGATAATAGCCATGAACAATCCTGTTCCCAGTATCCTCAAAGGCCAGTAATTTCAATAATTCACTTCTGAATTTATGAATAAAATCATCGTGAACGGTACGATTTAAATCTTTAAGATAGTTATCATATACTTGTTGAGGATTTAATTCCTTTTCATCAACAACGCTGTAAAGGGCGTTTAAAAGAGCAATACGAAAGGGGTTATCAGGCATAAAAATCCAGACAGGCAACATTTAAAGGCAGAAAATTTAACATAAGATGTAAAGATTTTCTACGTCAGGTCGCAGAATAACACAACGATTGCATTTAAATGACTAAAAACGGCGTAGGTTGGGCCTTGGCCCAACAAATCCAATACTTGCATGGTGGAATTGTTGGGCCAAGGCGCAACCTACGCAGATTTATTAATTTCTAAGCCATATTTGCATGGTGGAATTGTACCGTCAGGGAGCGGAACAGTTAGATGGCTGCATTTACGGTATTTCATTTTTTCTCTTGATTCAAAATCACAGGATTTACAAATTAATCACCAGCGTGTTAAAATATTGCTCATAAATTTGATTGGGCGAAAAAACATTGAAAACCCTCCATGACGCGGTTGTAGCCGGTGACCTCAAGCGTATCCAGGAATTAGTAGATCAAGGCCATTGCATTAATACGGTTGATAGCTCAGGCAATACGCCTTTAATGATAGCTGCCAGGGAAAGTAATGTAAGAATGGTTTATTTCTTTCTAAAACAAGACAACATTAACTTGCACCACCAAAACAAAAACGGCGATATTGCGCTTAATTTAGCCAGTCGGAACAGCCATATTAAAAAAAGGCTGGTCATCCAACATGTCACCCAGGAAAAGGTAGTTGAGGCCGGGGAAGATGAAAATTATCTGGTCCTGGTTTATAAATTAATTACCTCACTTTTATATAAGAGCCAGCGTCATTCATGGGACTCGCGCTCTTGTAATAATTTGCGTTTTTATCTGATGAACCTGAATGAGGGATTTTCAGATTACAGCAAACAAGAATTTGAAAATTATATTCGTAGACAAGAAACAGATACCGGCGAGTTTTATGGTTCCTATTTATCTGATGATTCTGACTCAGATGAGGAAACAGGCTATCAGCAATTGAGTGAAAACGAGACCAAACGGCATGATAGAAAAGCCCTTAAATACCAAACTCGCGGGCAATACAATCGTCTTTTTTACAAAATAAAGGTAGAGGGTAAGAATCAAGGTGATTTAAAAGACATCAACTGCAGTTCGGCAGTTTTTAATCTGCCCCAAAGAACCACTATACACTATGGAAAACGGGTTAATAAAGCCCAATTAGAACGGGATTTACAAGCACTCAATACAATGATTGACAGAGGATTTTCATTGCAGGAAGCCCAACGACAATCAGCTTCCACCTTTTATCTTGCCCAATACCGTGGTTTGATTCATTTAACCTCCAAATGGAATCAATCCAGCCGCCGGCAACATCGCCGTTCTGATGAAGCCGGTAAAGCACAATTCAGTGCTGCTGTTCTTAAAGCCGAAGCACTTGATTTATATAAAGACTATTCAAATGCCCAGCAACAAATGGAAGAAAGACAAAATAGCCTGTTACAAAAAGCCCGGGCTTTGCAAGAAATTCTGTTAACCCTTAGAGAGCCTCATCCCTGTACGTATAATAAATACAGCTATATTAATTTTGCATATTTATTGCAAAATATTTATACCCAGGATTACGATGAGTTTCATCGTCTTCTCAATGAAGATCCCTTATTGAAATCCATTTTGTTTAATGATGCAAACCCCTTTGTATCCACAGGCGATGTTCCCTATCACGCCTTGAAATATGCCTATGGTATTAAACCTTATAAAGGCCATGAAGGGGAGCGCTTGCGTCCTCGCTGGGAAAAAAATGGCAAGGCTGAAAGGCCTTATTCAGGCGTTACCTATGTCTCCCTTCATCCTTTAGAGGATTATGAACAAGACGGTCCTTTGCATCTGATTTCATTAAATCGTAACGCTGAAATCAAATTGGAAAGCGAATTGAATATTATTGCGGAGCGAGAATCCTGCTTCCCCTCATATATGCCAGAAAACCGTGTTTTTCATAAGCATGTTGCTAAATACCCTTCTTTTGCCGGTCCTTATAAACAAATATATAATTATAAATACGGCATGACTAAGGGTTTTTATGAAAAATTGCAAGCCCTCTTTGCCCATGCCAGACCTCATTCAAATGAAATGACAGCGTTAAAGAAAACCCTTGGGGAGTGGCTATGCTCTTATCATGAGGTAAGGCTAATCGATTTGGCTCGAAAAAAAGCAGAAAGACAGGGTGGCGTGCTCATTTATAGAGACATTAACGGCCGTTTTTCTATGGTACCCCCCATAGATTCTATCAATCGAAATACAGCATCCATGACCACAGAATTAAAAAAGCCCATCAAAGACAAGCAACAACTACGCACTGATCTAGCCGCTAATTCAAAAAAAGACATTGTCCTTTTAACCCGTGAAGCAGACATTAAAAGCATTAAAGACACTGCATATCCAAGGCATACTGACGCGGATGATTTTTTTGCTTTAAACGAAAACAACAGCCGCCTTGGCATGGGCTTTTTTATGGCTTTAAATGCATTGAGAAAAAAACGTTATCTGGCATTAGAGCAGTGTCTTAAAAATCCAACCATGATTGCGGATATAAATCAGACTGTAGATAATGGCCGATTGAAAAAAGCCTCTTTATTGCATCTGCTGGTCATGGATGGGGATCTGCAAGCATTGCCCCTGTTGCTTAACTGCAATAATTTACAAATACAATTCAGTGATCAAACACCGGTTGATTATCCTTGTAACGCTCGAATTTATGAGCATATTTCAGCACTTGCCTTGGCAATTATTGATAATAAACACAGTTTATTTCTCATTCTTTTACAAAGCTTGCGCTTTGATTTAAAAGAAACTTTCTCCTATGTTATTAATAACAATCCTCAAGTAAAGAACGTCAGCTTAATGCATTTGGCGGTGACCCACGGCAGCTTAGACAGTGTTTGCCAACTGCTTGCAGCAGGCCTGCCTGCTAATATCAAAGACAGTCATCATTATACTCCCTTGGATGAGGCCTTGTTTCAAAAAAAATATGGCATTGCAAAAGCATTGGTTGATGCAGGAGCTGACATGGCTCGCAGTTTAAATCTTGATCATTTTCCTAAAGCATCGAGAGAGTATGTGATGGAAAATCACCAGAATCTTCAAGCGCCTTCGAAAGACATTCCAAAAGATATCTATCATTTACTGGTTGCCATGAAAGAAAAAGGCTTGCTTAAACCGGTCCTCTCCATAGGCGGTTCATCAGCCAGTTTCTTTGCTGAACAATGCGTTCAGGCTGAAACGGTTATTGAATCTGTTAAGCCAAAAAATAACATTGCTAAATGGCTTTAATTTGCCCGGTTTTTTCCGTCCTGCTTGGAAAAAAATGCGCAAGGAAATGGCCATTACTCGCTTTTTAACGCCAGGCAGTGTCAGATGACGTGCAAAACAAGTCTTATTTGTCAGCTTTTTGATCTAAATGATGCCTAGAGGTCCATAATTGTTATATAATATACTGTATGTTAATTGCAATAATATGCTAGTGGAGATATTCTATGTTCATATTAACCCGACGGTTTCGTCAAGCTAGAATAAATACTTATTCTAGCGATGCGATCAGTGCTTTTTGTCAAAATGACCCGCAATTTGCACGGTATACCTACAGGAATCACGCGTCTATTTTCAATAACCTGTCTGATCAGCAAAAAGCCCAGATTATTCAAGCGCATAGCACTGACAAGGCATTTTTTAATGACATTGGCATTCCCTTGCTTTTAAAGCCCGTTGGCAATAATTATCCTGTTTTTAATTTGTATCGGCAGAATTTCACCTATCCTCAAACCAGGCAGCCCTGGTATAAGCGATGGTTTTCTTTTGGAAGCAATGCACCCGAAGAAACATCGTCTGCCTTTGCATTTGTACAACAACATTCGACTCCTGGCGCCATTGATGTAGCTGATTTTATAAAATCCAGTGACTTACACAAAAATGCTGAGGCCGAGGTGATGGCGTTGGCTTTAAAGGACGCCGGTCTGATTGCTTCATCCTGGAATGATCTTGTTGAATTGGCCAAAAAGAATAGTGCTGCTGCAAAGCTCTTTTTTCAATCAGAAGAAGTGCGTGCTCGTTTTTCTAAGGGTAATTTTTCTAATGGCAGAGAGATACACAATGCCCTGAACTTATATGATCAATTCACAGATATAGTAAAGCAACAATCTGAATTGAAGCCTGATGTTCAAAGGTTGCAAAAAACGATTGAAAAAAATTTAATATCGATTCTGGATTGGGTAGACTACATAGAAGCTTCGTATATCCATCACCAACGTGCCTGTTGGGAACTTTTTAAAGATAGCCCACAGCTAATATCCCACCGCAATAACCCCTTTGGTGTTAAAATTCAAGAATACATTGAATGCGTCGCTCCTCCTTCTCGTGTTTGGGGTAAAAAAGAGAACAAAGAGCCAAAGCAGCCTGAACAATTGATTGAGTCTATGGTTGACTTAACCATGGAAAATAATGCATATGCACAACAATTATTATCCCACGCACAAGCGTCTGAGCGCCTTAGTGAGAAACAGGTTTTGCAAATTCTGAGCGCACACACGAACAACAGGGCCTTCTTAAATACCTTTCTTGCTCCCAATGCTGAAAGAGAACCCATGATCAATCTATATGCGCTTGTCATGAAATCAAAAGATGCAGCGGACCTTATGATTAAGCATAGTGTGTTTATACATTACCTTAGCCTGGACCAACTGCAGACTTTAAAAACGGAATACTATAACCAACCCTTAGCTAGCGAGCATTTTCAAACTCTAGGATTAAATACACCTGCAGAGCAGACTGCTGCCAATGTGAAGAAACAACACATTGCCCTGAATTTAAAGTATCATCCAGATAAGTATCAGAAGGGTGATCGTACTGGAAAAACACAAGACATTAACAATGCCCGTGATAAATTAAAGCCTTTAGAGCACATGGAGTGCATTAATACCTTGATCGCTGAAAAAGAAACAGCGGAACGCAGGGCAGCTGCAGCTTTTGGTCGATTCTATCAAGCGCCAAAAACAGATTCAAGTCAGCCTGGGGGGAAAGGGCCCATTCGGGAAAAATCTTCCAAACCTTAAAATGAGATTTTACTGATTAGACCGCCCCAATGAAATAACTTGGGGCGGTTGATAGGTTAAAGAGAATAATAAATTAACCGAAAGTGACTCTTAAGCCTAGTGAGGCAGTCGTTGTGCTGGCATATTTCAGCTGTGTGGCGTTCGCATTAAATGTGTCGGCAAAGATATGATTGACCGTGCCTACTACGGCTACATTCCGGTTGAAATCATATTTTACCCCGCCGGCGAGTTCGGGACGTACATCAGTTCTTACATCGTTATATGTAGTATAAGAAGGATAAGAATTATTAAAAGATGCTTGTTGTATAACCGTTGCAGCTCCCCCCTTGGCAAAAACGCTGAACTGAGGATTGATATCTTTTCTTACTACCATCAGCAAATCAACAGCGCCTTGTAAAATATTCAGAGATGAAGCGCCCTTATGTAAAGTAAATTCTCCAAAATACTGAGAGCCTGCTTCAAGACCTAAATGCAAGCTGCTTTGAGAAGGAAATTCATAGCCTAATCTAAGTGCTGAAGAGAGTTGATCTTTATCAATATTAGAACCTGTCGATTCTTTATTGATATTCATATAGGTTTGACCCAAATCAATTTGACCATAGATACGACCGTATGGTGACTCAGATTCTGCAGTACCTGCAAAGCTTGCTAAAGGCAACATTAGCGCTGTGGCTGTGATGGCTTTTATTATTGTTCTGTTCATGATAACTCCGGTTGTTAAACTGTTTTATAAATGGCTCTCTAAACGTCTTGTTCAGTAAAGATAATCCTTTCTTTGAGAACACCTAATGCTTGTATTTCAAGTCAATTTGACTCAATTTGGATTTAGGTTTTATAGGTCCATCGTTATCATAGGTATACTTTTCCATGTTCAAATCCAATGGTGCTAAAATTATCCTAACAAAGTTGGTTATTCCATTGCTTCAATGTTTAAATTGAAGACACCCATCATAGTTTAGAATGAAATAAAGTCAATATGACAAATTTAAACAGACTGTTTGCGCATGCATTTCATGGTTTTGTAATGAGTCTATGTGGTTTATATTTGCCTGATATGGTTTTATAGTGTCAATGGGGCCCCGGCAAAATTGTCTCACCCCATGATTTGAACTTAATTCAAATACCAGATAGATGCATTCAGGTATGCGGCAAAACATAGCCATATCAAATAAGGTATTAGCATATAAGATGAAAAGCGATAATGAGAGAAGCTCAAATAAATAACATAGCCAGTGACAATAATCAAAGCCACTATCCAAAGAAAAGCAAAGCTTATGAAATGCCAATAGAAAAAAATGGGGCTCCAAAGCCAGTTCATTATGAGTTGCAGCATAAAAAAATGAAACGCTTTTCTAGCTCGCGGTTGATTATAATGTTTCCACAGCCACCATCCCGCCAGGGCAATCATAATATAGAGTAAAGTCCAAACGATTGGGAATACGATGGAAGGCGGGGTTAAATCAGGCTTGGTTAATCCGCTATACCAGTTAGGAATCTGATCTTGAGTGAGCATGCCTGTGGCGATGCTGATGAATTGAATAATCAGTATCCATAATGCAAGCGATATAATATTTTTTGACATGAATAGTCTCCCTGGTGAAATAATGCCTACAGCCCCTTTTGTAATTAAGATACTTCGATTTAACAGCCGTTTGAATTGTTATATTCTCAATGCGTTGTGTTAGCAGTGATTGCCTTTATTGGCTGTTATACATAATCTGTCTTTAGCCGCAGCCACTTCTCAAGCTCAATGACCAGCATGATAATCAATGCTACAGCCAGTAAAACGCCCCATTCTTTCAAGCTGACAGGGTGAATGTGCAATACATCTCGTAATCCAGGTGTATACATCGCCCCGATATGCAGCGCTTGTGCTGCCACGGTGCCATAGACAAGCAATGGATTATCCATTAGCGGCTGCTTAAAAAATGGCAGGCTTTCTGACAGGCTGTTGAGTACCACAATATTTTCAAACAACACAAATTGAAGCAGTAATATATTACGCGCATCTTCCACGTTGTAATGACTATAATTCAGCATCCAGTAAAATTCAGCAAAGGCTATGGTTCCCATACAAATGACAATGATAGAGATGCGGGTTATCATTAATCGATTGAAGATGGATTCTTCCGGGGGGCGGGGCGGTTCTTTTAATTCAGTGCCTTGCGGTGGGCTAAACGCCAGCGCCATATCCTGGATGATGCTGGTGACAAAATTTATCCATAGTAACTGGGTCGCAAAAAGAGGAATCGGCATTCTCATCATAATGGTAGCTAAAAACATCAATACTTCTGTAAGGCTTGTAGAAATCAGGAAGAAAACAATATTGCGGATATTTTCATAAGCACTGCGACCCTCTTCAATACCCGATACGATGGAGGCAAAATTATCATCGGTCAAGATGATTTCTGCGCTTTCACGTGCTACATCCGTGCCTTTTTTGCCCATCGCAACGCCTACATGGGCATTTTTGAGAGCAGGGGCGTCATTGACCCCGTCGCCTGTGACGGCAACAAAATGGCCATTATGGATAAGTGATCGGACAATATCCAGCTTTTGACCAGGCTCTAAACGTGCAAATATTTTTTTATCTTTAATTAATTGATCCAGTGACTTTTGCTCTTTTGCTTCATGCAATTGAGGGCCGGTCACCACATCATCGTTTTCTTCGGACAGTGAAAGTTCCCCGGCAATGGCTGAGGCGGTGTCTGGATGGTCGCCTGTAATCATGACGACTTTGATGCCAGCCTCCTTGCATTTTTTTATTGCAGACTTTGTCCCCTCGCGTAAGGGATCATGAAGGCCGCTCATGCCAAGAAAAGTCAAATCCTTCAGATCATCAGCACCATAATTATCTTTGCTTTTAATTTCTCCGTTTGTTTACTGATAGATTCGGCTATTTTGCCTACCTGGGTATCGAGGCCCGTTGCTACAACCAGTGCCCTGGCACGACCATGGGTCACAAAGGTGCCGGCAAAGACCATGTTTACCTGATCGCTGGTTTTAGTGCTTTCATCGAGCGTGGTTTCGGCTTGTTTTTTAATATCTTTTGATTCGCCTGTAAGCAATGACTCATCAACGATGAGCGATGAGGTATTGATAAGCCGACAGTCAGCAGGCACTTTATCGCCTGATTGGAGTAATACAATATCGCCTGGTACAAGTTTTGTTTTATCCATTTTTTGAGAACTGTCATCGCGTATGACGCGTGTTTCTGCAGCAGACATTTTCTTGAGGGCGGCCGCAGCTTTATTGGCAGAATATTCCTGTACCGTCCCGATAACCGCATTGATCAGCAGCACGAAAAAGATAAAGACAGCACCTGGATATTCCTGCATAAAAAAAGTGACAACACCTGCAATCAGCAGAATATAGATCAATGGATTCATAAACTGGCGAAGAAATATCATCCAAACGGCGGGTATTTTTTCCTCAGGCAGGCGGTTAGCGCCATATTTATTCAGACGTTTTTTGGCCTCTTGGGAGGAAAGCCCATCACTATCCGAATCCAGCGCTTTTAAGCAGGTATCGATGTCTTGACTGTGCGGCGGTTTTTTCATGTTTTTATTTTTTTTAGGGTTAGATTTTCGCTAATATACTTCACTGTATAGCGTGCAATATCACAATGTTCTCGTTATCTATTTAATTTTTAATAATTTTGCATTGATTGCAACAATCACCGTACTTAAAGACATTAGAATAGCACCAAAAGCCGGGGTCAATAAAACACCATAGGTATAAAGTGCGCCTGCGGCAACAGGAATGGCAACGGTATTATAACCGGTGGCCCAGATAAGGTTTTCGATCATTTTTCGCGTTGTAGCATGAGATAAGGAAAAGATAGCCAGAATATCATCAGGGTTTGATTTCACCAGAATGATATCAGCGGTTTCAATGGCAACATCCGTCCCGGCCCCCACGGCAATACCGACATCAGCCTGCGCCAATGCCGGGGCATCGTTGACGCCGTCTCCTGTCATGGCAACCAAAAGACCACGGCTTTGCACTTCTTTTATTTTTTTGGCTTTATCTTGCGGAAGCACTTCCGCAAAATAGTCATCAAGCCCAATTTCTTTGGCTACCCACTCAGCCACCTGCTTGTTATCGCCTGTGAGCATCAGGCATTTAATCCCCATCTCTTTGAGCTTTTTAATCGTTTCTTTAGATTCTGGACGAATGATATCTGCCAAGGCAATGGCCCCTGCTAATGTATCATCGATTAAGGCATAAATGACTGTTTTTCCTTCTTCGCTTAAGGCCTCAATTCGTTCATCATCTACGTTAATATCATGCTCTTTTAAATAGCCTGGACTGACGGCTTTCACCGATTTTCCCTTAACCCGGCCTTCAGCTCCTTTGCCGGGAATGGACTTGAATTCATCAACATCCCAGGTTTCTTCAGCGGATTTTACAATGCCTTTTGCGATAGGGTGTTCAGAGTTTGATTCCACGGCAGCAACATAATTCAAGAGATCAGTTTCTGAATAGTCCTCACTAAATAATAAAATATCAGTCACACCAAATTCGCCTTTTGTTAAGGTGCCGGTTTTATCAAATACAATGGCATCAATTTTTCTGGCGCGCTCAAAAGCTGCGCGGTTGCGTATCAGAAGGCCATTTTTTGCAGCAATGGATGTAGATACTGCGACCACCAGCGGTACGGCTAAGCCTAAAGCGTGAGGACAGGTAATGACCATCACCGTCACCGTGCGTTCTAATGCGAAGGCGAAAGATTGCTCTGTAAAAACCATCCAAATCAATAAGGTGACGGCACCACCGGTTAACGCAATGATCGTTAACCAGAACGCTGCCTGATTGGCCATGTCCTGTGTTTTGGATTTGCTTTTCTGGGCTTCACGGACCAGATCAATCACTTGTGATAGGAAAGAGTCTTTGCCGGTTTTTTTAACTTCGACATGAATGGAGCCGTCGCCATTGATAGAGCCGCCAATCACCGTATCGCCTTTGGACTTGGAAACCGGTTTGGATTCCCCGGTTAACATGGATTCATTGACACTGGTGTCTCCTTTTACTACTTCGCCATCCGCAGGAATTTTTTCACCAGGTTTTATCAGTAATTTATCGCCCGGTTCCAATTCTTCCAGTGGCACATCTTTTGTTTCACCATCGGGCATGATTTTATGGGCTTCTGATGGCATCAGTTTTACCAGCTCTTCAAGCGCTCGGCTGGCGCCTAAAATAGAACGCATCTCAATCCAGTGCCCTAAAAGCATGATGTCAATTAAAGTAGCCAGCTCCCAAAAAAATATTTTTCCAGCAACGCCAAATACCACAATAGAACTGTAGACATACGCCACGGTGATGGCAATGGCAATGAGCGTCATCATGCCAGGGTTCAGCTCGCTAAGCTCTGTATAAAGCCCCTTGAGAAACGGCCAGCCGCCATAAAAGAAAATAATGGAAGACAGTGTAAACAAGACATAACGATCGCCATCAAACGCTAGGTATTCCCTTATACCAAAGGCATTTTGAATCATGGGTGAGAGAAGCAGAATGGGAATCGTTATTAATACAGCTATCCAAAAGCGCTTACGAAAATCAGCAACCATCTGCTGGTGATCATGCTCGCCATGATGTTCATTTTTACCCTTTTGTTCTTTTGTTTGCTTCCCTTCCTTTTGCATTTTTATTCCTTGTTTGATCAGGGCATGGCCACGTAGGGTGGCGCAAAGGAGCGTAGCGACGTGCCCACCAGTTTGCGGCCCTTTGTGCCATCATACAGTGTTCTTTTTAAACTTTGATGCGCTTGCCCTGCTTGTTTGATTCCTTGTTTCAGTTTAGCATCTAATTCCAGGTAATTGTTTTACATGTTTAAATATGTCCTCTATTATTTAACGTAGAACGTTATACTTCAAAGTATGGATATGAGAACTATCATAGGCACGGTTGCGGCAATACTGGCTGTTATTCTTTCAATTTATATTCTTTTAGTGATGTTAAGTCTTGCGCCAGGGATGAGTATTTCTATATTTAATGAACCGTTTATCCGGTTTGTCGCGCAATTAACGGTGTTATTGTATTTGTTGGCCGCCTGGGGTTTTTGGCGCATATAAGGGAGAGAGGGATGATTAAATTATCTGATGTTTTTATTTTGTTAGCCATTGCCGTTTCATTTATTGTTTCCGCCTATCTATGGTTTAGCGGACACCATGAAGAAGGTATTTTTACAGCGATCTGGGTTCCTTCCATCTTAGGGTTTGCTATTTATTTTAAGCTGCTTGGCTTCATTGAAATGATAAAAAGGAAATAACATGGTTGAAGATATTTTATTCGAAATCGCTATTTTTGTTTTTATTATGGTAGCTATCGGCATTGGATTAACGGTTTATGAGTTTAAAGCCCATGTCATGAAAGGTGATGAGAAAATAAGAAAAAGGAAAATCAATAAAAAATAAATCATCGCTTTTTAGGGGCAGCCATGAAACGGCTTTGGTTAATAGGTTATGGAGGCATTGGGCAGGCTTTGTGCCGTAAATTTTTAAAGCAAGGGTATGAGATCAGCGTTTTTTCTTCTCAACATTCTTTTAAACAGGACGTTAGTTATCAGCAAATTGACGTCACAAAAGAAAAAGAGGTATTTGAAGCCGTTAATCATTTTAAGACACTGCCTGATCTCATTATAAATACCTGTGGCTTGCTGCATGATAGTTCTCATCAACCAGAAAAGACAATCATGCAATTGTCTGATGACTGGTTGCAAAAAAGCATGGAGGTCAATGTGTTGAGTTCCATCTGGTTTTGTAAGGCCATACATGCTTCACTTTCTTTGCAGACAAGGCTCACATTTTGCTCATTTTCAGCCAGGGTATCCAGCATCAGTGATAATCGTCTGGGAGGTTGGTACAGTTATCGAATGAGCAAGGCCATGTTGAATATGTTTATTAAAAATGCAAGTCTGGAATGGAAAATCAAGTCCCCTCATTCGCTTATCTATGGTTATCATCCAGGCACTGTGGACACCGCCTTATCAAAGCCCTTTCAATCCCGTGTCAATCATTTATTCACGCCTGATGAAGCCGCAGACTTTTTTTATCAGGTGTTTTGTCAGGTTGATTTGAGCGTTAGTGGTCAGTTGCTTGACTGGAAGGGCGACATTATATCGCCTTAAGCCTATTTTATGCAGAGAATCACACCATCACAGGAATTGTCGGGCCAAGGCCTGACCAATGATCTTTTCGTTTGTGAGTCGGTTCACATTCTTAAGTTAATGATTTCGTGGAGATAACGATTGAATCATCTTTTTCCTGTGTTTCAATGTTAAAACCCAGATTCTTCGCCAACTCGATCATATTTTCATTTTCTTTAAGGATCTCACCGTACATATTTTTAAGGCCCTTGTCCTGGGCATTTTCAATTAAACGCTTCAACAACTGAGAGCCCAAGCCTTTTTTCTGCCACTTGTCACTGACAACAATGTAATACTCACAGGTATCATCCTTTGCCAGGGTTGTATAGCGTGCAACCGCAATAATTGATTTTTTATCTTTTTCTTCATTGACAGCAACCAAAGCCATTTCACGATCATAATCTATTTGTGTGAATCGAATGAGCATGTCTTGAGTGAGTTCATGGGATAGCTGAAAAAACCGCAAATATTTGGATTTATCACTTAGGTTTTCGACAAATTTTTTCTCAAGCGCTGCGTCTTCAGGACGTATGGGCCGGATGGTAACGTCTGTGCCATCCGGCAGTTGCCATTCGCTGACTAAATGCCGTGGATAGGGGTGAATGGCCATATGGCTGTAATTTTTACGGGATGTGGTAGGGAAGTCAATCACGATACGCGCATCAAGTACCAATACACCGTTTTCATCTGCAATGAGAGGGTTAATATCGAGCTCTCTGATAGCAGGCAGTTCGCAGGCCATATCACATAGTCGAATGATGGCATCGATTAATGCGGTTTTATCCACTGCCGGCATGTTACGGTAGGCTTCCAATAGTTTGGCAACGCTTGTTTTTTCGATCAGCCGCTCACAGATAAAGCTATTCACAGGCGGCAACTCGATGGCGCGGTCCTTGAGTATCTCGGTAAAGGTCCCGCCGGCACCAAAGGTCACGGCCGGGACAAGGGTATTGTCATGAATAAGCCCTAACAATAATTCACGGGCATTGGGACGTTGAATCATCGGCTCAATGGTTACACCCGTTATCTTCGCCTCGGGCTTGTGTTTTTTTACATTGTCCATTATTTTTTGATAGGCATTTCGTACCTCTTGCGCATTTGCCACATTGAGCTCTACCCCACCAACATCGCGTTTATGGGTGATATCAGGCGAGTAGATTTTCATAGCGACAGGCAGTCCTATTGATTCAGCTACAATCAGGGCTTCATTGATATCACAGGCAAATTTTTACTTTTGCCAGAGAGGGTTATATTGTTCATTTAAGGTTTTCTGGGATTTTCGCCTTGACCGTTCAAATGACCTAATGAGCTGCTTAATGGTTTTCCTTTGCTTTTCTGGCTGCGGCCATGGTTACCTCTTTCAAAGGGGTCAACCATAATACTCAGGACAAGCGCATCAAAGTTTAAAAACAGAACATGGCCACGTAGGGTGGCGCAAAGGAGCGTCGCGATGTGCCCACCAGTCGAGTTTTTTTGCCACTATGGTGGCCACGCAACACTTTGCGCCACCCTACAGTATTCTTTTTAAACTTTGATGCTCTTGCCCTGCCATAATACTTGAATTTCATGATGATCATTGTATTTAGTGTTATAATTTAACAACAATTGTTTTTTATTTAGACTACGAGGTCAATGTGGATAATTTTTTTGATGAAGTAATCAATCTGCCTGGCAAAGAAAAGCTAAATGTTTATGCTTTATTGATAGCCAAATTATCAAAATATGATCCTGAAAGTGTACAAGATAAAAGATTTATTAAGCCAGTCATTGTCGAGCTGAAAAATTTGTTCCTTAATCATGAAACATCATTCAATGTAGCGGCTTTTTTTTTAAAACACCATTTAAAACAACATCCTGATATTTCTATAGCATTAAATACGTTTATACGCCATGTCATAAAAACTTTGCAAGATACCAGATTTCAAGACTATTTTAATAAGACTGAAATCAAAGAAGAAGCGCTTGACTGTCGAATTTCTCGGTATTTTGAGTCAAGTATAGCGATACATCTGCTGCAAAACCCTAGTCAAGTAACGTGGGATTGCGTCAATCAAATCAGTAAAAATATAATTCAATTTATTAGAGCGCATCCTGATGAAAGGTATTATCAATTTTTTCTTGAAGATTTGGGCCCTGATTATAATCACCGAGACCTTCCTAACATCCCGCTGGCCTTCGGGCGCTTTGCAAAAAGACCTAACATTGAAGATGTACTTGAGACACTCACAAAACAGAATGATTTTGCTAAAATAATGTTAATTCATTTTATGTTTATGCGAGATGTTTACTTCAATTTTGAACCTGACATGGAATCTCAAAATACAATTAGACATTTTGGCTATGGTGGCAGTCTCGAGCAAGCCATTGTCAATGAAGAGTTAACTGATGTGGGTCCATTTTTTTATCGCTACGTCAATTTCGCTCTATACAAGGACAGAGGCAGAGGGGAGTTTAAATTTAATGCTTCGAATTCACTTGGTATTTGTATCAATCCTGAAGACCGGGAAAAATTACCTGTTTATGAAACCACATGGTTTCCTGATTGTATATGCCAGGAAGCAGATTTCAGTTCAGAGTATACGACATCCCTTATCAACAAAGGCATTCCTTATGTTGCTGGTCCTTCTGGAATGACGTCTCTATTAAGTGCAAGCATGCTATTTATGGGACAGTATAAAAGCATAGAAGAACATAACCACTATATTTTGGCAATTATGTCCTTTATTACCGCTGGCGGTCTTCATAGCATTCACGAAGTGCTCCAAGTCCCTCATGAACGTTTAGGCTTACTAAAGTTCTATAAACCTTCAGGGCCTCACGCAGGTAACTATGGCGATTTCTTCAATTTATTTAGAGATGATAAAACAATAAAGAAAAATATCAAAGAGACCTGGGAGGATACTGTCAACTGGATTTCTACCAATTATCCAAATGTTATCCCCATCACAACCTACCCGGAACCCAATAAGATTCAAACATTATTTGAGAATTTATTTTCTAAAATGAAGTTTTAGGCAGCGTCCCTGAAGTTTTTTTAAACAAGATTTAATCTTGAATTGAGCACAGATTTTTCAATTTTACATCGATCTGCCCCCTCTCTCGCGATAGGAGCTTTGATAGTATGATGATGCCTTTCGCGGGAGAGGGTTGGGGAGAGGGAAATGGACAAATCTACTCTAAGACAACGAGCCCGTAATTTACGGAAAAACAGCGCGTAGCCTTGATAAGCGCCAGCGCATCAAGGGCAGACGGAGCCTTGGTGCCACGCCAAACCTTGATGCGCTTCGCTTATCAAGGCTACTTTAGATTAACCATGCTGCACGTAGCCTTGATAAGCGCCAGCGCATCAAGGGCAGATGGACCATTGGTGCCACGCCAGACCTTGATGCGCTTCGCTTATCAAGGCTACTTTAGATTAACTATACTGCACGTAATGCTGTCTTAATTGACCGTCAGGATCTAATAAAGACTTTTGGTCTATAATTAAACCATGTACGTTAAAATTATTTATTTTAGAGTCGACAAATATCCTGACATAGGGAGGATGCAGTCACCCGACCTTAATGAATATAAAAAACAGCAAGCTTGAACTGAAAATTTATTTGGAGAATGCCGTGTCAAAATGGAAAGAATTACTAAAATCTTTAGATATAGATTCTGATGCATCTAAGAAACAGGATATAAGTAAATTAGAGATATGGTATTTGCAAAATATTAGCAAACAGTATGCTTATGATGCAACTGCTACAGTAGATAGAAAATTTATTGTCCTTAAAAATGAAATCAGACGGTTCCTTGAAACAGTATATGACATTCCTGTAGATAAAAGTGGTGATTCTTTTGACCACTTGGAAAATATGAATGCCATACAATATGCAAGTAAAAAGGGCTATGACATCTACCTGTCTAAAATATTCAGCGCTGACAAAAGTGCTATCAATGCGCCTACGAAAGGGTTATTGACACCGCTACACCTCGCGGCATTTTATGGACATCATTTTGCAACCAATGTGCTTCTTGAGAGTGGTGCTAAATCTAACCTGAAGTCGCGATTGCAGCAATCTCCAGCCCATTTAGCATTGAGCTTTCCACCGTCAGTACACACCAAGGACAACCCTGATTTAAGAGAAAGAAAGAAGGCCATATTTAATGATTTATTAAAGCATGATCAAAATAATGTTTTTGCCGTGGATAATAGTGATAACAGCTTGGCTCTTGTCGCAGCAGAAAATGGCTTTTCATCCATTCTTGAGGAAATGCATGAACATTACCCTGAACTTTTGCAGCGCAGTAATTCAAGCACACACACGCCGTTGCATGCATCAATATTAAGTCATCAAATCGATTGCATTGACATTTTGACTAAAGACAAAGAGTTATTATCAATACCCGATAAAAATGCTCGACTGCCTGTTCACTATGCAGCAATGCATAGTGAATCAGTAGTACTAGGCAAAGTTGCAAAAAAAATCGTTATAGATTCAACAGATATTCATTTAAAAACGCCTTTAATACTTGCTGCTGAGCAAGGGCGTTTTGATAACGTCAAGTTACTTATTGAGAAAGGCGCATCAGTTAAGCTCAAAGATCAGTATGGAAAAGATGCATTTCATTATGCCGTTATGTCTCTAAATCTCGAATTGATTACCTGGCTTCTTTCTAATGCCCCAGGAGTAGATATCAACCAACAAGATGACTATGGCAGAACAGGTTTAATGGCCCTGTTAATGGATGCAAAAATCATTACAGACGATGTTAATGAATTAATGAATTATCTGATTGGAGCAGGTTACAACCAAGAACTTGTTGATAAAAACGGTCAATCATTACAAGACTATTTAGAGAGATTCTCTCCTGATGATCTCCAAAGTGAATCACATGTACACTAAAGTGAGGTGCGAGTGATGCCGATGATACCAATAGCACCATTGTTTATAACAGACGATGTGCGCGATACGCATATTGATGATATCAATAGAGATATAGAAAAATTAAATCAATTAATAAAAATCTATAATTCCGCGTCGTTTGCACAAAAAGCTGAAACATTATTGCAAGTACACCAGGAATTACATCGTCTGGATGCAAATATTGGCGGTGTGATTACGGTATATGATATAGCATCAAACACCTTAAATTATGATGAATTTTATAAACTGTATTCAACACTTATTCACGATGAGTTTAAATCTTTAGGTAGTCCGGGTTTCAGTACGCAACAAATTAATCAATGGGACATAGAAAACTGTAGAACAAATGAAAACATACCTTCTGCATTATTATTTGAAGAGGAAACCAAACCGGACTTTTTTGTAAGAATTTTCGGCGCTAAAACGTCAACCCCGATAAAAAAAGCGACATATTTATTGAGTAGGTTAAACCCCGGAACGATTTATGAAAATACTGAGGACAATTATTACCAACTCAGCAATTTAAAAAAATCCCTTCGTGAATTGATTGCGTATGAGCGCATTTCAATTGCTGATAGAGGAAAATTAAATAGACTCACATCAAGAATAAATAATAGATTATTCGATATAGTAGAAAATAATTTGCAATTGCGTTCCAAAGTATACCCTCCTGAATCTGCAAATCTGGCACAAAGTATTGGTAATTTAAGTTATGAAAACGCACGGGAGCTTACAAACACACTAGCAGAAGAGGACAGTTTTAATGCCGATGCATTCCACCAGAAATATGACTTTATCCCTGGATTAGAAAATTATTCTATCAAATTTTTAGGTGGTGTAAATGCCAAAAACTATTTGCTCGAAAATCCAGAGACAGGAGAACGGCTTGTTTTAAAAGTTACCCCCAACCAAGGAAATAGCAGAAAATCTTATGAGCGTTTAAAAACAACGTCTGTCAACGCGGGGATTGCAGACGTCTATTCAAGTGTCAACGGGATAAAAGGAAAAACCCCTTATATATACAGTCTTGAACTGACAGAGTTTTGTAATAAAGGCGATGTTTTATCTCATGGACTAAAAATTCAAGAGAAAATCGAACGCATTGAAAGAGATATAGCGTCTCAATTGAAAAATGGGGACAGCATCTTATTAAAACAACTATATAATGAATTTGGGTTGGGTGATAAATCCACAGTGACACTGGAAGATAAACAAAAAATACTGTCTCAATTACAAGACACCAGGATTTTAAATACAACAAATATTTATAATCAGATGACGGATATTTTATTGAATTTTCAAACCAATAATGCTTTTTTCCCCGATGCAAAACCAAGCAATTTTTTAATTAATGAATTTGATGAAGTTCTGATTGCTGATACAAAAACATTCGTAGATACCAATAATGGCATCGTCAACCCAAGAGAACTACAAAAGAATGTGTTGTTGCAATACTCACCGGGATTTCGTTCCCCTCAATTTGAAGAAGAGGAAACATTCTCTGCAGCCAAAGAACATGCTTACCTCATGGGGATAAGCTTGTATTGTTATATTACAGGCACGGATATTGATGAAGTGCCGGATAATTCAAAGGATCATCCCGCCTTTTTAAATTTTAAAAAAAACGTATTTCAATCGGATAAGGGCAGACAATTTAAAGCGCTGATTGAGGGTTTAACTCAACATAATCCAGACGAACGCTTGAGCCTGCAACAAGCAAAAGAAAAGTTAAACACCATAGCACACGGCATCATAGTTGAAGCATCGCCTTTTAAATCAAAGACCGAGGCATATTTTTTTGCTTTGCACAATTTAATGGAAATGGCTAAGAAAACAAAAAATGAAAGTATCAATCACGCTATTAATGAAATGAAAATTCTCATTGAAAATCATGAACAAGATCCCAAAGTTGCGGCTGAAATTTTAAATGATTTGGCATCACAACTTGTGGATACCAAGCAACAAACACAACTGCAAAATATTGCCGCCGCAATTAAAAACAGTGCTTACGAACAAACGTTAGAAGAAAAATATGAAAATCCTTTAGCCAGGCGATTTGAGTCAGAGATGCAAATTGCCTTACTGAAAAAACCAACAGATAAGATGATGCAATCCGTTGAACATGTTTCCAAGGCCTTATTAAACGTCTTTGATCAAATTGAAAAAGATTATGGCAGGCATGTTCTGGAAGGATTTGCTTCCAGATTAAGTGATCGAGAACCGACTGGTTTTGGTTCTCAGCCAGCTAAGATAACTTTTGAAGAGGTCAAAAAAATATTACAAGAAAATAACCCCGATAAGTTAAATCAAATTTTATACATCCATTTCCTTTTCGCACAAAAATACATGCGTCGACCAGAACTCAACATCCGTCCACCTAATCAAAACCGACCTTCAGGAAAATTGCTTGAATTAGTGAAACAATATAACAATGGAGAATACCAGGATAACCCGGAAGATTTTTTTAAAGAATTCGATCATATAAAAGCGGCTTTTATATCTAACGATGCTATTTATGGTTCCGAATTATTTAGAGCGGATCCGACACGGGGTCGGGAAGGCGGATTAAAAAACTGTTATTCCAACCAAATGGGTGTGATGTTGCTTGAACAAAATCAAGAAGGTTTAGGTACAGACAACGCAAGCTGGATCCCTGATTCCAAATACCAGGATGCTAATCTTCACTCCCCATTTACAAGAGACTTGATTGAGAATGATGCTGTCTATGCAGCAGGCCCATCGGGTATGACAAGCTTGTTTTTAGGAATAATGGAAAACTATGGTAATTTCGAGAGCGTTTCGGAAAAGCAAAATTATTTTGCAGCTGTTTCTGCACACATGGTAAGCGGTGGGCTTCATAGCCTTCACGAAATGCTGGGAACGGCTCAATATGGACTTGATCTTATTCCAGGATACAATATTTCGCCGCCTGATAAATATTTCGTTGCCAGCCCTCCTAATTTTCATCAATTTTATCAACAACAAATGGCGCTTGACCCCCAGTTTAATGAAAGATATGAAAGTGGATGGGACAATATGATGGCCGCTTATGCGAAACAAAAAGATCAATTTATCCATGCACCCATTTCTGGTGTCTCCACTGTTTATCAAAACGTATTAGATACAAGTAAAACTGTAAAAAAAGAAAATCCATTTGAAAACATAACTGAAGCGGAATTCAGAGAGATATTGAGTCAGAAACCGGAACTTAACAAAGTTAAAATTAACAACTTGAAGTTAAGCTCTTGGGTAGGAATACACGGAAAAAGTAAAGAGGATGCAATTCAAGCCAATTTATTTAAGATACAAATGTATGCTCTAAAAGGTGATGATGCAAATTTAAATAAAGCCATTGATGATTTGTTTAAAGTTGTTTGTAAAAAAAGAACCAGTTTTTTCGAATCTTACTCTACTTCGACCACGTCTGCTGAAAACTTAATCAATGAAATATCTCAAGATGAAAAATTAAGACGGGTATTTGGTATTCTAGGTGATAATCCCGCAGGTTGGAGAAAGCAAATTAAAGCAAAGATGGAAGCTGCTTATAAAAATGAGACTATCCCCTCAACTGATTTCTCACCTAAATCCTGAACAAAGGGATGGGTCAGAAGACACCGGCTGAAATGGTTCTTGTTAAGATAGCACAATAAGAAAGCAAGGCCGGATGCTTTTTTATAAGTGCTTTTCCTGAACCTGGGTATAGTGACAGTCATGATCATAAATATCATCCGCTGTGATCACTTAATGTTCAGTTAAGCTAATTCATATATAATGCGCAATAAATTCATTTTTAGTATATAAAAGAGGTCTTATTATGGCGCGTAAAGTATATGATTTAACCCCAAAATTGCGAATACATCACACACAGGAATATTCCTCCAGGTTACTGGTTTTAGGTCAGCATTATTTAAATCCACGTGATGAGTTAGGTAAAATTGGAATCACATACCATGGTTATTTCACAGCGTTTCAAAGCCATACCATCAAAGTGAAGGCCACTGTAATAGATGAGAAGCAGCAAGAAAAGCAGAAAACCATTTATTTAAATCGCAAGAGTTTAAAAAAATACTTAAAAGCCGCTTATCCTGATTTTGATGTCGAAAATGCGACAGACTGGCGATTGGTTGCAAAATTAAATACCGATTGCCCTCCGTTGGAAGACAGTCAACATTTGCGTCATGCTGGAAGGCATAATAAAAGGCCTGTAAAAAACTTTTTTGATAATACCATCGGCAAATTCTTCAGTTGGTTGTATCTTAAAACAGTGACCAGTTTAAATCGCTTTAAGCTTCGCTTTTTATTCATCAATAAAGAAAAAGACTTATTTGAAAACAGCGAAAAGATGGCGGCATATCGATTCAAAAAAGCCAAAAAAGTACCAGCCTATCAGCAGCATTTAGCGCGTCAGAGGTTTGAAGTGCGCTCAGATACTAAATTTGAAGAGATTCCAACAACCACCAAAGAGAATTACATTACGCCTAATGCAGTGACACCATGGGCTACACATGTTAACGGCAGACTGCCTAAACAATCAAAGATAGATACCTCAACCGGAACCACCGCGGCACCCACTATCTGGGAGCGTAGTGATGAAGAAATTGAAACAGTAAAACATTCCATGAAACTGGCATGGGAATTGATCATGGGAGCCCGTACACCGTATATGATTAATGCCTTTGCACTTGGCCCATGGGCTACGGGACTCAGTATTCATGAAATTGGCCGAGAGCTGGGAACTACTTATTCTGTTGGTGCTGACATGGAAAAAATCATGCAAGCCGTTGAAATGCAGTATAACTATGAACAGGCTCGATTAGATCAAGAAATCGCTCGTCTACAAAAGACATTAAGAGGCCGCTCTTTATGGCCGAGAGAAAATATTAACGCGGCGCTTAAAAGCCTGGTGAATGATGTATTAAATGATTTACTCGATCACCCTAAAAAAACAGTGGATGCCGCTATCTCAGAATATGTTAACCAGGATGATTATCCTTATCTTAAAAAATATAAAAATGAGTTCGCTCATATGGTGAAACTGTTAAATGCCGAGAAGAAACAAATCACCATTCTAGGTTATCCTCCCTTTTTACTGGATATTCCCAAATACTTCAGGGAACAGGGCAAGGATTTTAAAAAATACCATGTGGTTGCAGGAATAGGTGGGCAAGCCATTGGTGAGTCGATGCGTCAGAAAATGAAAGATGATGGGTTTTTAAAAGTCAGCTCATCTTATGGTGCCTCAGATTTAGACATCAATCTTGGAATGGAAACTGATCAAGAGATTGAGCTTCGTGAATTATTAAATACAAATCCGCAGATGGCTCTCGAATTATATGGTCCAAATAAAGGCGTACCCATGGTATTTCGTTATGATCCTTTAAACTATCATATTGAATGCGGCGATGAGAATGATCATCTTATATTTACCTGTAACCGACAAAATCGTTCCTCTCCCCGCGTTCGATATGACTTAAAAGATACAGGCCGAATTTTTGCAGCCAGTGATGTCAATGCCACGCTGGCCAAACATGGCTTCTTTCAGCAGCAGGAAACAAATTTACCTTATGTCTTCATCTGGGGGCGCGATTCTACGGCCGGATACGGTACCTGCAATGTCCCTTTTGATGAATTAGAGGAAGCCTTAGCCAAGGTGGATAGCGATAAAAAAATTTGGAAAAGAGCGTTTCTAAGTTATGAAAAAAACCATGTTGCCCGCTTTGATATCTTATTAGAGCTCAATGACGATGTCGATTTCTTCGAAGAAAATGATATGCGCGCATTCCATGCTGATTTAATTAAAGCGATGGCTGATAAAAATGAATACTTCAGAGAAGAGATTGAGCGATTGGGTGAGGATGATTTACTGCCTAAAATAAGAATCTATAAACGCCGTGAAAGCCCTATTATTGAACCAGGAGGTCAACGTAAACAAGTGATGGTCTTTAAAAAAGGCGATAATGTTACTAAAGAAGATTTGGGTGAAAAAAGCAGGGATTATATAGTCTCCAATTTAAAAAAATCTGACTTGTTGAGACTGTTGGCTGAAAATGATCATGCTGATTCAGCGGCGTCTACCATAGGAGTTGCAATATGACTGGTGTGATTCGCTTATCTGAAAACTCAAAATTTTTTATAGCCATCTGTAAGGCCGATGAACACAGCTGGGTCACCTTAGGTGCTGTTGATGCTGAGGCGAATAAAAAGCATACGCTGGCTTATTTTGGCAAACGCTTAACACACCCAAGTGACTATGGCTGCAAAGGAAGAACGAAGACACTCTATACAACGGTGCCTGGTATCTTGACTAGAGATTACAGGTTTAAACATGCTTTAGAAAAAGATAGACAAGTGGCGTTTGAATACAAGGCCTTTGAAATATCCTATGAAAACTATGTGGATTTTGCCAGGCAGCTAAAGGCTTTGCTCAAGGGAAAATATCAAAATCATGATGAGCAAACAAATGAACGTCATAAAAATCAACTGTATTTTCCTGAAGAAGAAAACCCATATACCTTCAAGTTTACCGATATAAAGGATATTCCGGATGATGAAAAATATACCGACGTATCAGAGATTAATGGCACAGATGTTGAGCAATTAGGTGCTCGTGATAATTGCCGTCATACCTCCGTTTCATTATTAGAATCTTTTATTCCAAATGGCAGGCAAATGATCAAGGGCATCAGTAAATTTGCCTATCAACACCTGCCATTTAAAGCCATTTATCATCAGGATGAAATCATCAGTCCGTTTTATATCCTGCCGGTTCCGCCTGAAAAGCCATCTAAAGAGAACAGGCAGGCACTGATATTAAATAAGTTGTATAAGCGACTGGAAACAATCCCTGGTATCAAGCCTGATTCTGAAGCAACAAAGGATAAATTTAAGGCCGTAAAGGCATTGTATGACAGCTTGGCAGAAGAGCAGTCCCTGGATTCGGCCAGTGTGCTATCAAGAATTACTGACTGGGAAAATACCTCTTTAGCTAAAAATACCATTGATACCCGCCGGTGGTTCTGGACACCAGCAACAAAAACACGCCAAATGGTTGAAGAAATTAAAGCGATGAGTAATGGTTTATAGGGCCTGTTTGCCATTATAGACAATGTAGTCAATACGAAAGAGCCGCCGAGCTCTTTCGTAAATAAATACATAACCTTGAGCAAATGCTTAAAAATATTGGAGAACTCACGCAAGAAAAAAATCAGATTTCCCTGGATTCTGTTTAGAAAAGATAGGCAGATGTTTTTTTGAGCCTATATTATTGATGCTGGGATTAATTATGGCCGCACCGGTGATGTACCTGGCATGGCGGGTTTGCTTTTTATTCGCCAGCTAAGACAATGACCTCTTTATTCTTTTGCGAGTGTGCATGCATGTTTTAAGCTTCCTTCCGCTTCGCCGTCAGTATAAGCCTGAGTAGAAACTGTTAAAAGCAGTTGATTATTATCCATTGAAAGATTGCCGTGTATGATAGCAGTCTCTAGTCTGGCGCTTGAAGTACCGTAATGAACCTGGCTCAAATATACTCCATTCAGCAGCAATGAATGTCTATCTTCATCCCAGCGAAGAGAGATGTGCTCACCTTCAGTTAAATAATAAGTATTATCCGTGTTGGAGTTAATGCCGTTGATATTATAGTGTTGACCGTTAATGGAAATATTATTTAGATCATTTTTAATATGGAGCGTTATAAATTCATCATCTGGCTGGTTTATATAGTGTCCTGTCCAGTCACCTGAAAAGTCAGCAAAATCTTCATTTATTTTATTTTTTGTATCAGTATACTCAGGATATGATGTCTGCTTTGATGGCATAAAGTCATGCAAAAAAGAGGCGGCAAAAGTTGTTGAAATTAAACCGGTGCTGAGTACCGCTATTGATAATGACTTTTTTAGCATGAAAACTTCCTTTTGAATAAATTTGCTTCAGATTTTTCAGGGGGCCATTATTTGATTTTGTAGTTATTAAGTCAAGCTGTTTTTATCAGGGCAAGCGCATCAAAGTTTAAAAACAGAACATGACCATGTAGGGTGGTGCAAAGGAGCGTAGCGACGTGCCCACCACTCGAGTTCTTCTGCCACTATGGTGGGCACGCTTCGCTTTGCGCCACCCTACAGTATTCTTTTTAAACTTTGATGCGCTTGCCCTGTTGAACCAGAGAGCACAACAAACAAAATTTCACCGTGCCACACCAGCGACCCTCATCCCCAACCCTTCTCGTGCTAACCGATTAACTTCAATGCAAATTAAGATGGAGTAGCCTTTCAGCTAAAGCACTTTTAAGAGAGTTTATATGCAAAAATATGGTATTCTAAAAGTCGCGTGATTATTACTGACGATGTAGAGATTAAAAAAAGGTTGGTTTGTGCGATATAAATAATTTTTTTTAAAGGATAATGAAACGATCATGGAATTTCTCGATATTACTTTAAGTCTTTTGGCTTTGATCATTCTGGAAATCGTCTTGGGCATTGATAACCTGGTTTTTTTATCGATACTGAGTGAAAAGCTTCCCCGGGAGCAAAGAAAAAAGGCCAGGCGCTGGGGATTGACCTTTGCCTGGGTGACGCGTCTTATGCTGCTGGCTTCTGCGATGTGGCTGGTGAAATTGACCACACCCTTTTTCAGCTTAGGTGATTTTTCTCTTTCTGTTCGCGATCTGTTTCTTTTGGCAGGCGGAGGATTTCTCATCGCCAAGGCAACGCAGGAGATTCATCTGGAGGTCAGCGGGGATACCTCTGTAGTAGCGCCAGGTACTGCAAAAATAGCTGCCACCTTCGGGGGAGTCATTATACAGATTGCTATTATGGATATTATATTTTCTCTTGATAGTGTATTAACCGCCATTGGTTTAACAACACGTTTTTGGGTCATGGCAGTAGCGATTACCTGTGCGATTCTGGTGATGATTTTTGCCAGTGAATCGGTCAGTCGTTTCATTGAAAAATACCCTACGGTAAAAATGCTTGCCCTCAGCTTTCTAATATTAATCGGTATGGTTTTAACGGCTGATGGTTTTCATTTCCATGTTCCTAGAGGGTATGTCTATTTTGCAATGGGTTTTTCCCTGGCAGTCGAAGGATTGAATTTGGTCCGAGCCGGGCGTCGTCGAAAAAAATCCAAGTCCTGAGGAGGGCTGCGTGTTAATTTATAAAGCGTTTCATATTATTGCAATGGTCGCCTGGTTTGCAGGTTTATTTTATCTGCCGCGTTTGTTTGTTTATCATGCCAAGGTTCATGATGCGATTTCAAATCAGCGATTCAAAACCATGGAGCGCCGGCTTTATTACGGCATTACCTGGCCTGCGGGGGTTTTAACCACGGTATTGGGTTTGATCATGTTGCATTTAAATCCGTATTTTATACAGACTGGCTGGATGCAGGCCAAGCTGGGTCTGGTCTTTATTGTCTGGGGTTATCATTTCAGTTGCGGGTATTATTTGAAGCGGTTTGCCAAGGATGCCAATCTAAAAAAGGCACGGTTTTTCAGGTTTTTTAATGAATTGCCAACGCTGTTATTGGTTGGCATTGTGCTCTTGGTGGTTGTGAAGCCTTTTTGATATGGTCGCCCCTGCAGCAGGGGCAGATTTTTAATCCATCTCAACCATTTCAAAATCTTCTTTTCCCGCGCCGCAATCAGGGCAGAACCAGTTTTCCGGAACCTCTTCCCAACGGGTGCCGGGCTCAATGCCATCTTCTGGCCAGCCTTCAGCTTCATCGTATATTAATCCGCAAATGACACAGATGTATCGTTTAAATTCTTTCATAATGGTTGCTCAATGTTAAAAACTGAGTAATCTATCGATTGTTGGGCTGAATGTAAAGTTTTTAGGGCATATCTGAAATAAAGTTTAAATTTTAAAAACAAATTGACTGATAAATTGACAGCAAACTGATCACATAGTAAAATCACGATACGGTTTTTGATGGGTTTTAAGATGTTAAGGATTTTCGCTTTATTATTGTACGCAGTTTTAGCTGTTCCTACAGTGTATGCAGATGCCGAAATCTGCGAATCACATCGCTGCACGGCGGTTGTCGATGCCGGAAGTACCGGTTCCAGGTTGCATATTTACGCTTACGATATCGATGAAACAAATACCCCTGTCAATATTCAGGACGTTTGGTCCAAAAAGGTCAAGCCCGGTTTTGCAACGATTGATCCCCAGCAGGTGGATGCTTATATTGCTGCATTGCTTGCCGATGCTCCCGTTCAATCCCTGCCTTTATATTTTTATTCTACAGCCGGTATGCGACTCCTGCCACAGGCAAAACAAAAATTGTATTATCAACAACTACAACAGTGGTTCTCCCAACAGCCAAACTGGCAATTGAAAGAAGCGAAAACGATCACTGGCAAAGAGGAAGGTACTTTTGACTGGTTAGCCGTGAATTATGGACTGGGAACGTTCTCTGCTGCTTCAAAGACAGCACCGGTGGGTGTGATGGATTTTGGCGGCGCTTCCGTACAAATAGTTTTTCCCGTTGACGATGAATCGTCTCTTCAAAGTGCTGACAAGGTTGAGCTGGACATCAATGGACGGCATTTATCCTTGTTTGTCCATAGCTTCCTGGGGTTGGGTCAGACAGAAGTCAGTCACCAGTTTCTTGAATCCTCAAGCTGCTTTTCCAATGATTATCCTTTACCTGATGGCTCTACTGCGCAAGGGGATGCGGTTGGCTGTAAAAATGAGATTTCCAGTTTGATGAACGATGTACATGGTGTTAACCGTCTGGTTCAACCGGTAATGCAAGCCAATCCTGTGGATAGATGGTATGTGATGGGCGGTATTGTTAACCTGGTTCAGGAAAAAATGTTTCATTTTGATAAGGACAATTTAAGCAACAAGGGCTTGTTAGAGCAGGCCGATCAATCCGTATGTCACCAACCATGGGATGTTTTAAGTCAACAATTTCCTGATAATGATTATCTCTATGGCTATTGTATGTTTTCCGCTTATTATTATGCATTGATGGTGGATGGTTATGGTATTATTCCAGAAAAAAATATCAGTTATTCGACAGATGATAAAAACAGTGACTGGACACTTGGTGTGGTTATTTATAATAAAGCATAAGGGTCTGGCCCAGTTCATGGAGTACATATGACACATTCACAAGACTTGTTTAACCTGGCAAAAACCGTCATTCCAGGTGGCGTAAACTCACCGGTAAGAGCATTTAAGGGGGTCGGTGGTGAACCGGTGTTCTTTAAAAAGGGCAAGGGCGCTTATCTGATTGATGTGGACGATCGTTCTTACATCGATTATGTCGGCTCCTGGGGGCCTTTGATTCTTGGCCATTGCCATCAATCAGTTATTGATGCGGTCATTGAAGTGCTGCAACAAGGCATGAGCTTTGGCGCACCTACTGAGCTTGAAATCAAACTTGCTCAAAAAATCATTTCATTCATCCCATCCATTGATAAAATTCGCATGGTCAATTCCGGCACGGAAGCCACTATGACGGCTATCCGGTTGGCACGCGGTTACACCGGCAAAAATAAAATCATAAAATTTAACGGTTGTTATCATGGCCATAACGATAGCCTGTTAGTCAAAGCCGGCTCAGGTTTGCTCACTTTGGGAATACCTGCCACGCCCGGGATACCTGCCAGTATCACAGAACATACCTTAACAGCAGATTTTAATAACCTGGAAGACACCGCCAGATTATTTGAGCGGTATGCAGGTGATATTGCAGCGATCATTGTAGAGCCTGTTGCCGGGAATATGGGGTTTGTTCTTCCTGAACCGGCCTTTTTACAAGGCTTGAGGGATTTATGCGATACCCATGAAGCGGTGCTGATTTTTGACGAGGTGATGACCGGTTTCAGAGTTGCAAAAGGCGGTGCTCAACAAGCTTTTAATGTACAGCCGGATTTGACCACCCTGGGTAAAGTGATTGGCGGCGGTATGCCGGTAGGCGCATTGGGCGGGCACTCGGATATTATGTCTTATCTGGCACCGGAAGGGCCCGTTTATCAGGCAGGCACTTTATCAGGGAATCCCCTGGCCATGGCAGCCGGTCTTGCAACTTTGACAGAACTTGAAAAACCGGGGTTTTATGAGCAACTGACAGCAAGCACGGCACATTTGATGACGGCTTTAAAAGAGGTAGCTGAATCGTTTCATATCCCGTTTTCTGCAGCATCCCTTGGCGGTATGTTTGGTTTTTGCTTTAATGAAAAAGAGCGGGTTTTGAATTATCAGGATGTAGCCAGTTCAAATGAAGTGCTGTTCAAGCGATTTTTCCATGGCATGTTAGACAAAGGCATTTATTTTGCCCCCTCGATGTATGAAGCAGGTTTTGTATCCAGTGCGCATCAACAGGAAGAAATCAAACTGACACAAATGGCTGCCGAGTCTGTTTTAGCTGAATGTGTGATGATGGGATCTTAATACTATATATACACGGCTGTTCCATCTTAATTTGCATGGAACTTAATCAGTTAGCACGATCTGCTCCCTTCTCCCTTGAGGGCTACCCTGTGGACAGATCTCTGTATAAATTCCAACCGTTACTGATTTAGTAGCGGTTTCCCCCTTCCATAGTTTGAAAAAACATTTTCTCCAATAAACGGGGTTTGAAGTCCATTGTAGCGCAACCTTTCAATGTAAGGAGCGCCGAGGAAAATCCACAAGAAGCAAGGAACAAAAAGTTACCCATGCAGCAAGAACGGACGCAGCTACACCTGCAAAATATGGATTGAGCACGCCAGGATCCCGAAAAGCGCCTAAAAAGCCAACGAACTGAACCACCTGAATCAGAGGGCCAGGTGTGGTTTCTGCCATACCTAACCCGTCTAACATTTCACCTGGGGCTAGCCATCCATAATATTGCACCGCCTCTTGGGCCATGTAAGCTAATACGGCATAGGCTCCTCCAAACGTTACCACAGCAAGCTTACTGAAGAAAAATCCGATCTGAGTGAATACATTTTCAAAACCCAAAGTCAGAGCTAGAATGATGACAGGCATTAACCACAATGGGAGCCAAATAGCTATGACCATCACCGCTCTTTTGAGGGAGGCTTGCGTATGATGAGCAGGGTTATCATCGATCATTGAATCAATTGCGTGAGTTTTATTATCTGAATCCTCATAGGCTTTGATGACCACAAACTTGGAAGGGGCTATTTGTTTACCTAAAAGTCCAATGATTCCCGCTGCAATAATAATAGGAAAAGGTATCGAGAAAATAAAAAGGCTTATAAAGGCAGCCGCGGCAAGTATATACATATACATATTTTTAAGAGCTCGTTTGCCAATCCGGATAACTGCCTGAATCACAACGGCCAGAACAGCAGCCTTCACACCAAAAAATAATGCTTGTACCAGTGTTAGATCATGAAATCCTGCGTACAACACACTAAGCATCAAAATACTTAAAAATCCTGGCAATACAAAAAGGCTGCCGGCAACCAGGCCACCTTTGATGCCATGCAACAACCAGCCGATATAGATGGTTAATTGTTGGGCTTCGGGTCCGGGTAGAACCATGCAATAATTGAGGGCGTGTAGAAAACGGTTTTCGCTCACCCATTTTTTCTCGTCTACCAATATGCGGTGCATGATAGCAATTTGGCCTGCAGGGCCTCCAAAGCTTAATGCTGCTATCCTCACCCAAACGATTAAAGCTTCAATAAACGAGACATCATGAGTATATGAACGCTTTTTAATTTCAGCTGGCATGTTTCCCTCTATTTTTCCTTCAGTAACTAGTATTGCATAGATACATCGCGTTTTAATATTATATATTCTTACTTTAATATAGAGGATAACTGGACGCTTCAGAGCAAAGCTAAGGTTACATAGACTGTTTCTCCACATGGAATGATTATTTCACTTGCAGCAATGATTAGTGAATTTTATAGGTTCTCTTGTTGCTCTATAGATCCTCCTTTAATTTGTTTATGCACGTTATGCTCTACTGCTTTTTATTTCCGATAGATAACGTACCTGAGATATCTCAAAGTGGAAGATTTTAGTCTTTAAGGACTTGCAAATAGGACAGTTAAGGTTTGAAAGAATTCTGTTTTTTGTGATGGATAAGAATTATTTCTTCTTATTTTGGGTTTTTTTGATCTTTGGCATTGGTAATTCTACTTGGGTGATTTTAATTAATTCGGACATCCATTCGCTATCTTCCCAAAGATCACCAGAAATTAAAAAGTATTTTTTTGCTCCAGGGTAGGGTGGTTGTTCACCAACCTCTCCTATAAAAACTTTTCCTGATACTGTTGGTTTTACAAAAAGCATATTGTCACAAACTAATGCCACTACTTTGTTGTCACAATAAATCGCATATTCCCCAAACATTTTTTTCGCTGAAATGTATCCTGCTCCTTTAATCTGGTCAAGGATAAAAGTTACGGTTTCTTCTTTTGTGGCCATGAATTTAATATTTTAATGTAAAAAGTCATTTTATCAGTTTAGAGGCTTCTGTAAAACGATGGTTTTCCAAACACCTGCAGAAGGTGTTCGGAAAGGACTAATCTACGGTCAAAACCCATTCGCAAACCCTGTTCAAAAATCAACGTTCGTTTTGTTGTTGATTTGCAGAGTTAATGAGCAATTATCCGAGTGAAGCGGATGGGCTGGCAGACTCCATGTGTGAGGCGATATGGTCTTTCATCCATTCCGACACGGCTACAGTGTCGCTTTTGCTAAGCGCTTGCAGGAGGGTTCTTTCCTCATCGCAAAGTGTTTTATTGCTGAAAAGAGAAGGGCGTTTTTGCCTGACAAGAATACCGCTAGCGTATTCTTTTAAATCATCAAACAGGGATTGCCATTCCTTTTCATTGCCTGGATTATCGTTTTGTAATGCGCCATTTAACTTTTCAATATAATAAGGTCTTTCTCCATTAAAATTATCGTCATTTGATAAATAGGTTTTTAATGCAGGCAATAAGTTTTTAGGAAGGTCTTTCGATTCAATCAGCAAGGACTCGCCCAGTCTTTTGTTAAGTTCCTCTACGGTAAACGAAGGCGTTGTTTCATAGGCGTAGAATAGGGTCTTTAACTTGTTTTCAGAAAAATCTTTAGTAAAGGCCAATACATAGCGATTATCAAATAACTGGCTGGCTATTCTTGTTGCAATCAATCGATATAAACCGGAATCATTCATTTGAAAATCAGTAAATGATTGCGATCGATGCCATAGCTTGCACAAGGTCTCAAGGGCTTCTTTTGCATTCTCTTCATTATCTATATTACAGAAAAAATGCATCAGGTTTTTGATATGGCCTCGCTTGGTTTCACCTGGCTCGAAGTTCTTCAGCAAGCCCGTCATCAAAGCGGCGTTTTCCTCAGTGCTTTCTATTAGTCCAGAGCGTATAGCCTTATCCACGGAAAGCAGTAGAGCAGTACGTGATGCATGTTGGTTTTTATCGAGTCCTTGAATGCTCTGTGCTAAGGTTTGCAGAAAAATGGCAGTACGGTCCTTATTTTCCAATTGCTTGATAACACCGAATATATCCTTTTCAAAAAAGGCAGCTCTAAGTTCTTTGTCGCTTAATGCTAATACAATGAGCTTGTCGTGGTCTTCATCGAGAAGGGCGACTGTATAATCAGCTAGGGAAGTGTTAAGATTTTTTAATTTACGTAGTGCTCGAGCATCCCCTTGCTCAGCTGCTAATCGAAACCATTTGACCGCTTCTTTTCCGTCTTTGGTTACACCGGTGCCATTCTCATGGCAAACGCCTAGACCGAATTGTGCGCGAGCAATCCCTTTCTCAGCTGCTAATCGAAACCATTTGGCCGCTTGTTTTTCGTCTTTGGTTACACCGGTGCCATATAGATAGCAAACGCCCAGATTGCATTGTGCGCAAGCATACCCTTGCTCAGCGGCTAGTCGATACCATTTGACCGCTTCTTTTTCGTCTTTGGTTACACCGGTGCCATTATCATAGCAAACGCCCAGATTGCATTGTGCGCAAGCATTCCCTTGCTCAGCGGCTAATCGATACCATTTGACCGCTTCCTTTTCATCTTTGGCTACATTGATGCCTGTCTCATAGCCATAGCCCAGATTGCATTGTGCGCGGGCATGCCCTTGCTCAGCTGCTACTCGAAACCATTCGAACCCTTCCTTTTTGTCTTTGGCTACACCGATGCCATTCTCATAGAAAACACCCAGAATAATTTGCGCACAAGCCATTTTTTTTTGAGCTGCATCTTCGATAAATCGAAAGGCTTCTTTATCATTTTGAGCCAAACCCAGTCCTAATCGATAACGTAATCCCATATAAAGATTTTTAGTGCGTTTTTTTGAGAAAGAAATTTTGTTATCCACTGCGATATTTGTCGTGGATTGGAGTTTAAATAATTCGTTTACTTTTTCAGAGCCCATCTCCAATGCTTTTGTAAAGTTTTTGATGGCCTCATCAAAGTTTCCTTCATCTCTGGCTATTTTAAAACTTTTCCAATGGCTTTCTATAAGCGATTTGTTAATTTTGCAAAACTGAAGTTGTTGGTCATAGTCAAGTTTTGCGAAAGTGTTACCGCCTAATATTTGCTTTTGTTTATCTTGTAAAGAAGCAATGATGTCTTGTTGTACTTGATAGGTTTCACTTGAAAGCTTTGCTTCTTCTTTTTCTTGAAGTGGCATATTTAAAGCTCCATAGAAAAAAGGGGGATGGGGCCATAAGTTTTAATGGTATGGCCTGGTTAAAATTGATACATTGTATATTGCCGATCCACCGTGATCAATAGTTTGTTTTTTTTGTCCCAGCTGTTTAATAAGTTCTGATTGTTGTTTGGGATAGTTAACGTACCTAACTGCTGTAAAAAGTGTTTAATTTTTCTGTTTAAACTTCGTGGCTTTTCGACAAGTCTATGGGGATGATTGTCCAGCAGGCGTAGCCTGGGAGTAGGCCCAGAGGCCGTATCCCAGGTTTACATTCACCACTCATTTACTCTCCAAATTCACCTTGGACACCATCATATCCCCAATTTTCTTGCAATACTTTATTCTGAACATAACGATGAAAACTGGAATAGGACCATTCGTTAGCTGAGGATACATATCCATGTTTAACAGGGTTAAAGTGAATATAATCGATATGTGCTTGAAAGTCTGATTCATCACGTATTCGATGCTCCCAGAATCGACGTTGCCATAGATGATACTCGCCTCGTTGATCTTTTGTTATTTTTACGCCTTCCTTGATTAAACTTTTTGTAAAATACGATTTGATCTGATGCCAGCGTAAGGAGTAATTAAAATCATCGTCTGGCAGTTTCCACACAGCATGCAAATGATCAGGCAATACGACTATAGCCTCCATTCTAAAGGGATATTTTTTTTTCACTTTTCGAAATGCCTCACCCAACAGGTCAATATGGCTAGTTAATAATTGTGATTTGCGATTTCTCAAGGTAAGAGTAAAAAAATAAGTGCCACCAGGCGTAAAATCTCTGCGAAAATAAACCATAATTGTTTATGAAGTTGGATTTCCTGTGAATGGAATTATATAGGCGTTTGTTGAGCTATGGAAGTAAAATGAAAACCTGGGATACGGCCTTTGGGCCTACTCCCAGGCTACACCGGCTAATTAGTTTGTTGTTTAGAAATGTTAGGCAGGTACATAAAATTATTTAAAGTATTCTAAAATACCAAATAGTGAACCAAGTAGTCCTATAACCCAGTAGACTAAGTTAAGTAATCTAATTAGCCAGTTTGGTATTGATTCTTGCCCTTCCCCTAATAGATATTCAACGATTTTTTTAGGTAGAAAAATTAAAAACTCAATCCAATAAATAGGATTGACAGACTCAAATATTCTTTTCTTGTACACACCAATAGAATATCTAAATTTTTTAAATATCTCTGTATAAATTTCAGATTCACGAGTCGGCATATTTTCATATAAGTCTACTTGTACATTTTGTATACATCCTAAACCCGAATTTTCTATATGAGATATTATCTTTGTTTTTTGGCCGGCTTTTTTAAAAAGATCAATAATTTCAGGAATTTTCTCTAAAAAATCGGGAATTATTTCAGATTCATGACTCTTTACCCGCATATATGCATGATATTTTTTTTCAAGATTAATTAATCGAATTAGCTTATATCCATTTATTAATATTTTGACTAATATGGCTGCCAGTAAAATTACAATACATATTAATATTGTCATAATGCATGCTCCTCCTCGAGGCTTTAAGTATAGCTCATGGTGAACCCAAAATATCTCCTAAGAAAAACGATAAGGCTCAATTGAATTTCACTCTCAATGTGTTATTTTAATCCATTTGTTTCTGCAATAGGCTATATTTTAAATATTCGTATTATAAGGACAAATAAAATGACAAAAGGAAGATCTCATCATGTTGCATATTCTGCCCCAAAATGAACACCCATTCTGATTGAACGTGAACACCCATTCTGAACGAAAATGAACACTGATTCTGATTGAACATGAACACTTATGCTGAATTTTCCAGAATAGGTGTTCATATTGCCAGAATAGGT
>JAGXGR010000038.1 GCA_024636645.1 Legionella sp. | reverse complement strand
GTATCGAGCTCAGCGGCCGGAAGCCTGGTTAAAGATAACCACAAAGAGCGCCGGTTATTAATGCGGCTGGCTTCATCCGGCAGCAGGCGTTCGAGTTTTATTCGCTCACTGACTGATTCGGTTCCCTTGCCTCGTGCTTTATAAGCCTCGGCCAGCATTTCATGGTATTGAACCTGATAATATAAAGGCAGGTTAGTCACCTGACGAACCGAGGCCAATTTATTAATGGCAGACTGTGGCCGCTCTCTCATTAAATCAATTTTAGCCTGCAAAAGCGCTCTTTCATTCATTTGTTCACGGGTTAAACTTGAAGTCTGTGATAAAATAGTCAATCCTTTGCGCCACTGGCCATCATGCGTCATTCGGCCAGCCGCCATGATCAAGGCATTTTGTTTTTCATAGCCTTCCTGTTGGCGGGCCATGGCTAAATAGCTTGCTGCAGGCAAGGTATATGGCGAGGATAATTGCTGATTAACCTGCATAGGGCTTTCAGATACTTTGGCGCATTGACAAAGCATTAAAGAAAGCAAAATTACAATAAAAGTTCGATAGCTCATTAATTGAGTTAACATGAAGTCACGCTCTAAATGCAACAACAAAAGAGGATAAACCATGACAAACCGTCAAGCAATACATTCTGCTTCACTTTATATCGTTGCAACACCTATTGGTAATCTTGATGATATCAGTTTGCGCGCTTTAAATATATTGAAGTCAGTGGATTTTATCATTGCTGAAGATACACGGCATTCGGGTACTTTGTTGCAACATTTGGGAATTAAAAAACCGCTGACCTCACTGCACAGCTTTAATGAATCTGAAAAAAGCAGTCATCTTATAAAAACCCTTCTGGAGGGAAAATCTGCAGCACTGATAAGTGATGCCGGCACCCCGTTAATCAGTGATCCGGGGTATCCCCTGGTCAAAGCAGCCCGAAAGGAAGGCATTGCAGTATCGCCTATACCTGGCGCTTGTGCGCTGATTGCGGCTTTGTCTGCGGCAGGGATTCCTTGTGATACCTTTACCTTTGCCGGTTTTCTTCCTGCTAAACAATCAGCAAGGCTTGCGCGTCTTAAAGCCTTAAGTATTAACCCGCATACGATTATCCTTTATGAATCCACACACCGTATTATAAATTGTATAAAGGATATTATTGAAGTTTTTGGTGTAGCGGCGGAACTGGTTATGGCAAAAGAGTTGACTAAAAGCTATGAAAAATTTGTATCTGGCACGGGTGCAGAAATAATCAATTGGTTGACATCTGATGCAGCCCATCAAAAAGGGGAATTTGTCGTGATGATTACTGCAAGGCCAGAATCTGATAAAAAAGAAGACTATGAGGAAATGCTGACTATTTTAATGAACGAACTGCCTTTAAAACAAGCGGTTAAGCTAACCAGTTTAATCAGCAAGGAAAATAAAAATGAGGTTTATAAAACCGCATTGCAGCTACAGACTTAATCATTTTGCTGCGCTGAAAAACCATCGCAAATACAAATATACTTGAACTTTATATCCGCCTTACTTAACCTGTTTGCGTTTTTAGTTTTTTACCAGGGTCTTTTGACATCATTTATTTAAAGGGATTTAAATCATGAAATATTGCCATTTCTTAGCCTTTTTTTTTCTCACCGTCTCTCTAAGCCAAGCCCGGGAATTAGGACAAATCAACATTGATGATCCACTCCTTGGTTATCGCCAGATTGTTTTTGAAAATATCAATGGCGATGCTGTCGTTGAGGGCGATATTTTAATTGGAGAACTTGAGGAGCTTAAAAAAAAAGGCGCTGTGGTCATTCCTAAAATCAGCGGTGGCCGCTGGTTACAGGGCATCATTCCGTTTGAAATTAATGAAGAGATGCCGCTTAGAAATAAACTGGCTATTTATCAATCTATCGATCATTGGCAAAAAAATAGCAACATTGAATTTATTGAATTAAACTCCAAAAATCGCTATGACTACAAAGACTATATATCATTTACACCGGCATCAGGAACCACCTGCTCATCACATATTGGGCGTAAGGGCGGAATGCAAATGATAAAACTGGCCCCCCGTTGTACAACGATGAACACGGTTCATGAAATTGGCCATGCGCTGGGTTTATGGCATGAGCAATCAAGAGGCGATAGAAATCAATATGTTCGTATCGTCTGGGAAAATATAGAAAAAGATCATCAGCATAATTTCAACCAGCATTTAACGGATGGGAAAGATTATGGCAAATACGACTACCAATCCATCATGCACTATGGCAAATATGCCTTCAGCAAAAATGGTAAAAAGACCATTGTTCCTTTGTTTGATGCGCTGGACATTGGCCAACGTGATCATCTGAGTGAAAAAGATAGGGCGGCAATTAATGCCATGTACCCTCAAACATAACTCAAGCGTAAGTCAATATCATCATCGGCAGCAGGATAGTTTTCATCTTGCTGCGCTTCATCTTCAGAGTGTAGTTGCTGATCCTCTTTCTCATTAGCATGTTTTTTATAAGCCTTCAACAATCCCTTAAATAATTCATAACCAAGCATCAATACAGTCAGAGAAATAGCTGCTGGCAAACAAACGGCATAGGTTGTTATGAGCAGCGTGGGCATGAGCGTATATTTTACCATGGTTAATATAAATTCTTTGCGTGCCGCTTCATAGGCTTTTTTTGCTTCGTCCAATTTTAATTTATCATACAAAATGGTATCAGATTTAGGCTTGGCATTATCTAATTCGAGACTGCTCTTTTTGTATTTTGCATACACTTCATCCGATAAATAAATAGCAACGGCTATCATACAAACAAGATAGCATGCGATCACACCAACGGGTGCACTGATGAGCATTGAGCCTGAAAATCCAAGCATTAACATAAAGGTTGCTCCAACCATAAGGTCGAATGTAGACGCTTTTGTTTCCCAGTCGACTTTAAGCACCCTTTTCTGTTCTTTGAGGATTGCTTGCCGCTTTTTACAATTTATTTTTTTTAAACTATCAGGATTCTTGTCAATGATAGCCTGCAGATCACTTATTTCGTCATCATACTCATCCCGCTTTAACCGATATGCCTTTTTTTCTTCATGCCGTTTATACAGAAGCGTTGCAACATCCACGAATAAAAAACCGGCAACTATCCATGGCGCAACAGGGCTTGGTATATGGCATATTTTACTAAAATTGGTAATGACATTGATTGCCGCCCACCCGCTATGATTAACAATATCAACACCACGCTTATTGATTTCATTAGCAAGAAGGGTCTTCCTGCCTAACTTGGCGGCAGCATCAGAAGGGAAGCACGTGTGTTTTATAATCAGGCCTATATTGACTATTGAACGAACGGCAAAAAGCCCAACGCTCAAATAACTCAACGCCATGGCAGGCCATTCAAAGTTAGATAAAATATGATCGACATCGATATGGACATGCAAAAGCTCATCCAGCTTATCCAGTATATTAATCGCCTTGCCCAATGATAATCCGCCTTCTAAAAAGAATCGGCAAAATACCCAGTAAACCCTTAAAAGATTTAAGTATCCAGCTCTGTCACGAATTTTGGCTGCATGTTTAGGTGTGGATGCCAACTCTTTAAATGCATTCCGAATGTCTTCTGCCAGCTCTTTAAGTGCATTCAAAAGGTCTTTTATCAAAGAACGAGCAAAAGTATCCCGAGCGGCTATTGAATTATTATGGTTATCAATATCAACATAATGTTGTTTTATATTATTTTTTATCGTTTGATAATGCTCAACCTTTGCTGGATGGCCATATTCTGAATAATACTTTTTTAGTAAGCAGGCACAAAAATAACAATACACCCAAAAAGCATCATTTTCTACTTTATGTTTCTCAAGCACCGCAAACAAATCTTCTAATTCTCTTTCAAGCAAGACTCTCTCGGCATAAATTGACTTAAAGTTAAAGGTATCAACGGTTTCTTTTCTTTCCTTGAAGGGGGCGCTGGTTTCATGAGAATAGTTTGAGAAAAAATTTATTCTATCTTGGTATAAAGGGCGTGTATCTCGGTTTGAGGCTTGCTTAGTGGCCATAAAAAACGATCTCTAAAAATAAATAAAAAACAGAGCGTAAAAATTATAAGCTAACATGAAAAAAAATAATTCACAATATATTCTTGTATTTATTTTTTTCATATTGAGCACATAGGGGGTAATGCAGCAAGGGCAGAATGTTGCATCTTTGCCATTTTTTAATATTTCAAATAAAATTATTTATCCCGCTTGATAAGAGGTGTGGAAAGCAATGTAAATTAAATTTAATAGCTAAGTTGGCGATGACTCCAGGACAACTGTCACTAAGCGTTATTTAAAGAGTCAACTGCAGAGGCAGAGGAAGTATCTTCAAGTATTTCAAATTTTATGGTGTCGTCTTTTGCTTTGCTTTTACCCCATAAGGTAAATTGTATCCTCCTGGTGATATCCCCGAGTTGATATTTTCCACCTATAATGTCACCGAACCTATAACCAATATCATCTTCTTGTGTATGTTGTTGCATATTAACGCTGGTATTTTTCTCTTTGGCTTTTTCGTAAAGTGCTTTGATGATTATTCCCTGCCGCTCATCAATGCTATTTTCTTCTTGTGAAGATTTTAATAATTCTTTCAAGAGCAATTCATATCGCATTGCCCTCTGGATAGGCTCGATAGCAAAATATTCCAGTCCCATCCCACGGTTTTGAGCCGCGAGACATTTATCTATTTCTTTAAAATCTCCTTCAGCATTCTGTAATATTTCCTGGAGAGCATTAAATACCGAAACGTATGAACCGTACTGGGTATAAAACGCATCCATTAAAAGAAGACGCTCCATGCCTATATTAAAACGCTCAAATTCGCTTACGCTGTCATTATCTAACATAGCTAATGTGTCTTCTATGTTCTTGATGATTTTTTTGGACGATCCATGTAAGGAATCTAAGTTTGTTTTCAAGTCATTTAATACCGTGCCAAAATTAGGGCCGCTTAAAAAATTAACTAACGTTTTAATTTTGCCTTTGTAGTTTTTTTCTGATTCTAAAATTTCATTCAGTACTTTGTTATCATTTAATTTTGGCATAAAAAATCTCAGGGAATACGCATTAGGGATGCTGATAATAACTGAGTAATATTAAGGCAACATTAAGAAACTACAAATTTTTTTTGTGTGTAGCAGGGAACTACTAATCAAAACTTTTGCTTGGCTATCGTTAAAAACGCATGATTTCTATTATTTTCCAATACAAAAACTGGAAAAAATTTCACCTAACAAGTCATCTGAAGTAAACTCTCCGGTAATTTCACACAAGGACTGGTGTGCTAAACGCAAATCCTCTGCCAGTAATTCGCCGGCACGGTGATTGGAGAGTTGCTTTTGACCGGTTGTTATTAATTCCCAAGCGGTATCAAGCGCGTTAAGATGCCGCCTTCTGGCAAGAAACAGGCCTTCAACCGGCTGATAGCCAACAACTTCTTTGATTTTTTCTTTTAAAGCAGGGAGTCCTTCACCTGATTTTGCGCTGATATAAATCGTATTCCCTTCTGATTTTGCAGTGATATCCGATTTATCAATTTTATTAAAAATAGTAATGACGGGGGTATGTTCAGGTAATGCTGCCTGAATGTCCTGGCTCAAGGTTAAATGCGGTTCATCCCGGGTTGTGTCGACTATTAATAAAACGCAATCAGCTCTTGCTACTTCCTGCCATGCCCGTTTGATGCCTTCTTTTTCAACCAGATCCTCACTGTCATGAATGCCTGCTGTATCAATGATATGCAAAGGCACATCATCAAGCAAAATATGCTCGCGCATGACATCGCGAGTGGTTCCCGCAACATCGGTGACAATGGCAATGTCACGTCCGGCCAATTGATTTATCAGAGTGGATTTACCGGCATTGGGTCGACCGGCAATAACCACCGATAAACCCTCGCGTAAAATGACGCCCTGCTGTGCCTGGCTACGAATGGCTTGCAAATCAGTCAGGATATTATCCAGCAGACCAGACACTTTACCGTCGTTAAGAAAATCAATTTCTTCTTCTGGAAAATCAATGGCGGCTTCAACATATAAACGCAGATAAACCAGTTGCTGGTTTAAGGCTTGAATCTTGGCTGAAAATTCACCTTGCAAGGAGCTCAGAGCCATTTTGGCCGCCGTCTTTGAACTGGCGTGAATCAGATCTGCAATGGCTTCCGCTTGTGTCAAATCCATTTTATCGTTTAAAAAGGCGCGCTCCGAAAATTCGCCTGGTTTTGCCAGCTCCGCTCCAAGTGTCAAACACGCTTTAACCAGTTGATCCAGCACAACGGGTGAACCATGTGCTTGTAACTCAATGACATCTTCGCCTGTAAAGGAATGAGGGGCTTGAAAATAGATCATAATGCCTTGATCAAGCAAAATGCCATTTTGATAAAATGAGGAAAAATAAGCCTGGCGTGGTTTTATCGATTTTAGTTTTGTCGTTTGACCTGCAATATCCAGGGCTTTAGAACCCGAGAGCCTGACAATGCCCACCCCGCCTCGGCCAGGCGGGGTAGCGATGGCAACAATAGTACTGCTTTCTGTCATTTATTAGCTGCAACCAATTTCTTTTTGATGGGTTTATCATCGCTGTATTTCTGTGTGATATACCACTGCTGCAATATAGACAGCGTATTGTTAACAATCCAGTAAAGTACCAGACCGGCTGGGAAATTCCAGAATAAACCGGTGAACAGTATAGGTAGAAACATCATCACCTTGGCTTGCATGGGATCAGGTGGCGCAGGATTTAGTCTTTGCTGTATCAACATGGTGAAGCCCATAACAATAGGCAAGACATGGTAAGGATCAGCGCTGGATAAATCATTAATCCATAAGATAAATGGCGCCTGGCGTAACTCTACGCTTTCCAAAAGCACCCAGTAAAGTGCTATAAAAACCGGGATCTGAACTAATATCGGCAAACAACCACCCAGAGGATTAATTTTCTCCTGCCGATACAATTCCATTGTGGCCTGGCTTATTTTGGCTTTATCATCTCCAAAACGTTCGCGCAGGGCTTGCAATTTGGGCTGAAGTTTACGCATGCCGGCCATAGAACGATAACTGGTAGCCGATAATTTATAAAAAGCCAGTTTGATTAATACCGTCACAAGAACAATAGACCATCCCCAGTTACCCACAATGCTGTGGATCATTTTCATTAATGAAAACAGCAGGGAAGAAAAAAACCATAACAAACCATAATCAACGGTCATATCAAGATTGGGTGAAATATTTTTCAATACACTTGTAATTTCAGGTCCAATATAGAGTTTTGAACTGATTTCCTTTGTCGATCCAGGCTTTACGGTTATTGGCTGGCTGACCGCGCCGATCGTATAATCATTTTCAAGCGACCGTGTGTAAAATTTACTCGTTTGTTTTTCACTTGGAATCCAGGCGCTAAGGAAATAATGCTGCTGCATTGCTATCCATCCGCCTGTGGCATCCGTGTCCAGATTGCTCTTGTTCATTTCAGAGAAGCTTACTTTTTGATACCGTTTTTGGCCAGGATTGGAATAAGAAGCACCGGTGAAAGATCCAACGTGAAACATGCTTGATTTATCTTCTTTCGGCGAACTTCTGAGTAACTGGGTATTCATATACCCTTTCCAAAGGCCTTCGGTTTGGTTGTTGATGGTATAACTAACATCAATCAGATAACTATCCCTTGTAAATACAAACGCTTTCTTAACAATAAGCCCCTCATCTGTTTGCCCGTTTAAGGTCACAGTGAGTTGTTTTTGATCCGGTGATAACCGATAAGTGCTCTCGGGGCTTGAATAATTAACTTTCAAAGATTCAACGGCCTGTCGCTTGGGAACCAATAAGCTGCTATTTGCGACGTAACGCTCACCGGCCTGGTTTTGCAGTAAAGTGATGGGCTTGTCTTTTTCTTCATTGCTCACTGGATATTCAAGCAATTGTGCTCGAACAATATCACCGTGCTTTAAATCGATGTTAATGTTTAACACATCCGTTTTAATGTGAATGATTTCAGATTTTTCTTGCGGGCTTTCTTCTGCGAGCGATGGCTCAACAGCGACTGCTGGCTTGCCTTGCGTGGTTATCTGCGGTAATAAATGCCCATCGGATGTGACTTCTGATACAGGCTTTTGTTGTTGCTGCTGAAGCCGGGTTGCAGGGTAATCAGTTTGCCAGGCATTCCAAAGTGAAAATACCGTAAAAGCCAAAATTGCATATAATACTATACGTCGTATGTCCATTCTAAGTCTCGTCGTTGGGAATAACAGGATCGTAGCCACCCTTATCAGACCAGGGATGGCATTTCAAGAGTCGTAGGCTGCCTAGGTAAATGCCTTTAAAAACGCCATAGTGATTTATGGCTGCCAAAGTATAATGCGAGCAACTGGGATAAAATCGACAGCTGCCATAAAAGAAAGGGCTGAGTAGATATTGATATATTCTGATAGGCAGACAAAAAGCATACCTTAGCTTACGGTTAATCGAGGCCATAGTTTACCTAAATTGATAGCAATGGATGAATTATCTACCGTTGCTATACCACGTTTTGCTAAAAAAATGATATCTACAGCAGGCAGGTTTGCTTTTCGAAAACTTTCTCTAATTTGTCGCTTGATTCGATTCCTGTCATGCGATTTCGCAATTGCTTTTTTGGATAATGCCAAACCCAGCCTAGCCTAGCCTGCCGTATTTTCTCTAAAAAGAACAATAAACTCAGCGGTTACTAATTTTTTTGCTTTAACGAATACTCTGTCGTAATCGGCTTTATTTAGTAAACGCTGCGTTTTTTTAAAACAAAACACTTAAGCAGATAAACGCTTTCGTCCCTTGGCACGACGACGCTTTAAAATCAAACGCCCACCACGGGTTGCCATGCGTTCGCGAAAGCCATGATCACGCTTACGCTTTAAGTTACTGGGTTGAAAAGTACGTTTCATGATAAACCTGCATTAAAAATTTATAAGCTGGCAATGATAGTTAACTTTTCTAAGACTGTCAAATACATTGATGTAAATAATTTATCCATCTGTTTTTTTATCCCCACGCCATAATAATAATTAAATATAAAGATTTTTATTTATTTATTACTACTACTGAGCGCTTATTTTTGTATAAGTGTAAAAAAACCATTAAAGTCAATGGTTTAATTAATAATTTACGTTGTAGATAACCGGTGGTTTCAGCACTTGTGAAATGTGCATATCTATTATCTCGAGATCTATTCACATCTTTGAGGCACGTTTATTCACCACTTATCCCATTTATGAAAAATACCCCCTTAAATTTGAAAACAAAAATGTATTGAAAAATGTTCGGGATTTTTTTTAATTTTTTGTGCTGAGTTAATAATAATAAAATAAATATATCTTTTAACTTATTATTACTATAAGGAAATGTTTTTCTGTGAATAAGTGTTTATTTGTGTTAAATATCAGTTGCTTGCATAACAATTTATATTGTGGGTATTCCCTTGGTTGATGGGTTATAAACCCGGTATGAAAACAGGGTCAATATTTAATAGTTGAGTTAAACCCAACTTATACATTATATTAGGCACTAGTTATCCAGTGCTTATCTTCTTTATGTTTGTTGTAAAATAATACGTATTGATAAAATAATAATATTCACTTGCCGTAAGTCTTCTTCAATGGCAATATCTACGTTTGTGGATAAACTGAATAAGTTGAGATACCGTTTCAATAATAATTGAATAGCCAATGTCTTTTCATTACTAGGGTATGTTGATAATGGGTGGGTTTAATCTCGTTCCCACGTCCCGCTCCCCAATGAAGTACCGAAGCAGGACGTAGGCATGGGTACGCCCCATTGTCCACAGACCCTAATATATAAGTTTAGATCAACATAACCTGATAGTATTTTGTATATATCTTTATTGAGGAGTGCTTTGTGTCTGCAATGGTTTGGCAGAAATGTTTGAGTTTGTTGCAGGAAGAATATCCTGCGCAGCAATTTAATACCTGGCTGCGTCCTTTACAAGCTCATACTGAAGAACAACGCCTGCTCCTTTTTGCTCCCAATCGCTTTGTAGTTGATTGGGTTAAAAAAAACTTTTTTACCCGTATTGAGGAAATAGTTGCTCAATTATCTGGTGATGATATTAAATCTGTAAGCATTGACGTAGGCAGTAAGCAAGCGGCTCCATCAGATAAGAGGCCAACAAATGCCTCCGTTGCGTCATCACCTAAACCGGTCGTTAAAAAAGCGGCTGATTATAAGAGCAGCCATTTAAATCGAAAGTTTATTTTTGATAGCTTTGTTGAGGGTAATTCCAATCAGCTGGCCCGCGCTGCGTCCATGCAAGTGTCCGAACGTCCTGGTGATGCTTATAACCCCTTGTTTATCTACGGCGGTGTTGGACTCGGCAAAACCCATCTAATGCATGCTATTGGTAATTCTATTTTAAAAAACAATCCGGAAGCCAAGGTTTTATATCTTCACTCTGAACGTTTTGTTGCCGATATGGTTAAAGCTTTGCAAACTAACTCCATTAATGAATTTAAACGGTTTTACCGCTCTCTCAATGCGTTGTTGATCGATGATATTCAATTTTTTGCTGGTAAGGATCGCTCACAGGAAGAATTCTTTCATACTTTCAACGCTTTGCTGGAAGGTCAGCAACAGATTATTTTAACCAGTGATCGTTATCCCAAAGAAATTGATGGCGTTGAGGAGAGGCTGAAGTCGCGTTTTGGTTGGGGGTTGACCGTTGCCGTAGAACCGCCTGAACTTGAGACACGCGTTGCCATATTAATTTCAAAGGCAGAGCAATCCAATATAGAATTGCCTTATGAGGTTGCTTTTTTTATAGCAAAACGCATTCGCTCCAATGTTCGTGAGCTTGAGGGCGCTTTGCGTCGCGTGATTGCTAATGCCCATTTTACAGGCAAAGCGATTACTATTGAGTTTGTTCATGAAGCCTTGCGAGATCTTCTGGCTTTGCAGGATAAGCTGGTGACCATTGAAAATATTCAAAAAACGGTTGCCGAATATTATAAAGTCAAGGTGGCTGATATTTTATCAAAACGCCGCAGTCGCTCTATTGCAAGACCACGTCAAATGGCCATGGCCCTGGCTAAAGAGCTGACCAATCATAGCCTGCCGGAAATCGGTGATCATTTTGGAGGGCGGGATCATACCACCGTGATTCACGCTTGCCGTAAAGTCAAAGAGTTAATTCAGGATGAAAGTGATTTTTCCGAGGATCATAAAAATTTAATGCGTATCTTGTCATCCTAAAAGGAGTAAGCTGTGTTTGAATTATCAATTAAAAAAAACGACTTGATAACTCCTTTGTTAACGGTGGCCGGTGCCGTTGATAAAAAGCAATCTCTCGCTATTTTGTCCAATTTTTTATTTCGTGTTGAACAGGAAAAATTATTAATTACCGCGACAGATCTCGAGATAGAGATCTCTGCCAGGGTCTTATGTCAGCCTAAACAATCTGCTGGAGCAGTTACGGTACCTGCCAAAAAATTTATCGACATTATTCGATCGTTTGATGATAATGCAGAACCCACTTTGATTTTCAAAGACGGTGTGTTAACCATTAAGGAGGGTCGAAGTTCCTTTAAACTAGGCACCTTGCCGGCAGAGAATTTTCCATCAAGCGATAACGACCATAACGAGATTGAACTTAATTTACCGCCGCAGTCGCTTTTACAATTATTGCAATCCACGCATTTTGCCATGTCCCAGCAGGATGTCCGTATTTTTCTTAACGGTTTGTTGCTCGAATTTGACGCACAAATGATAACTGCTGTAGCTACGGATGGCCATCGTATGGCTGTATCCCGTCATCCTTGTGAAAGCAACAGCCATCAACGTCTTTTATTGCCGCGCAAAGGGGTTCAGGAATTAATGCGTTTACTTGGTTCCATTGATGATAAAACGGTATTATTAACTGCCGGAAAGGGACATCTTACGGTTGTTACCCAACAATACACTTTTTTATCAAAACTGGTTGATGCACGATTTCCACCATATACCAAGGCAATACCAAAGGATAACGACAAATTTATTACCCTTGATTGCTCGGCTCTCAGACGCTCTTTATCAAGGATTATCATTCTTGCTCATGAAAAATCGAAGGCCGTTACCTTGCATATGGAACCTTCTACTTTAACCTTGATCGCTAATAATCAAGAACAAGAAGAAGCGGTAGAATCTCTGGAAGCCATAACCGAAGGCGATGAAATTAAAATTGGTCTCAATGCCGGATATGTCCTTGATGTGTTGAATCATTTTGGTGATGGACAGGTTCGATTATCCTTATCGACAACGGAAAGCAGCATTCTTATTGAGGCGACTGAAAATGACAGTTATCAGTATATCCTCATGCCCATGAAAATATGATCATTAGCGAATTACATATTCATAACCTTCGATATATATCTTCTGCTCGACTTCATTTTAATCCTGGCTTTAATTTTGTTAGCGGGATCAACGGCAGCGGCAAAACCTCTCTATTAGAAGCGTTTTATTTATTAGGATCAGGTCATTCTTTCCGTTCACGTGATCTTTCATCTATCATATCATATGGCGCAGACAATTTAACGGTGTTTGGCCGCTCGCTTGAAAATGACATGATCAGTGTTCAGAAATCTCTGTCAAAACCAACGCTGGTAAAAATCAATAATCAGTTTTGCCCATCCTCCAGTAAGTTGGCTTACAGCTTACCCATTCAGGTTTTTTATCAGGATTTGTTTCAAATCATGGATGCAGGCCCTGCAGTACGTCGCAGTTTACTGGATTGGGGATTGTTTCACGTGAAACATGATTATTTGCATTTGCTAAATCAGTATAAACGCTTAATCAAGCAAAGAAATGCGCTTTTAAAGCAGAGAGCAGATTCTCAGCAATTTATGATTTGGGATCAACAAATTTCTGACTTGGGTGAGCAATTGGATCAGCAGCGGAACGCATATTTCCTTCAATGGCAGGAAGAATTTCATGCTATTTTAAACCAGTTAAGTTCCATTAATTGTAAGATCAGTTATTTTAAAGGCTGGGATAAGAAAGGCCTTGGCAGCTCTTTATTTGAAGTATTGCAGAAAAATCTACCCAACGATCAGCTCCGCTTATATACCCAACAGGGTTGCCATCAGGCCGATTTGATCATCGAAGCGTCCGATAATAAAGCCAAAAACGTCCTATCACGAGGCCAACAAAAGATTATACTTATTGCCTTGAAACTTTCACAAGCTATCATGCTTGATAAACCCTGTTTATATTTGTTTGATGATCTGGCTGCTGAGTTGGATAACCACCATCAGCATAAATTAATGGATTACCTTTCATCTCAAAAACACCAGATGGTGTTTACCTCGACCGAGCCATTGAGCACAATCAATGACAAAATTGCTGGTCAAGCTTCTTACTTCAAGGTCACGGAGGGTGAGTTTTCTGTCATAGATACAAGCAATGTTTCACGTGAAACACAAGCATGACATGCTTAAAATATAACCACATAAGCAACAGGAAAAACACACAGCCTTGTCGGTTTGAAACGCCTCACCGCTTACAAATTACAAAACACCTGTTCATCGGGTGAGCAATGCCGGCAAAAATTTGTATGCAGCAGCGGATAACAACGACGTATCCGAGCCGTGACCCTCAGGGAGCGGAAAAGTTAAGAGTCACGGCAGTACATAATATCTGTGAAAAACCGAAGCTACCATACAATATGTCGTTCATGAGCACGGTATACCTATGACGGTATTTGAAAGTAAAAACCGAACGTTTAAAGCATCCATATAACGTTTCCGCTTCCTGACGGTCGCAGTTCGGATTTCCTAACCGAGATTGTACGTTTTAATCCGGTAGCCGTGTATATACCCCCGGATGGCATGTTAAATTGCCAGGAATTATGGTATAATATATTATTCAATTTATACTATTGCGTAGGCAGTGAGGAATAGCATAATGAGCGTGAACGCCAGTTATGATTCATCGAATATTAAAGTTTTAAAAGGACTGGATGCAGTAAGAAAGCGTCCTGGGATGTATATTGGTGATACAGATGATGGCACTGGACTGCATCATATGGTGTTTGAGGTCGTCGATAACTCCATTGATGAAACCCTGGCCGGATATTGCAAAGCCATTTACGTTATCATTCATGCTGATGAATCCATCACGGTAAAAGACGATGGCCGTGGCATTCCTGTTGATATCCATCAGGAAGAGGGCCGCTCCGCTGCTGAAGTTATCATGACGGTGCTTCATGCCGGCGGAAAATTTGATGATAATTCTTATAAAGTGTCGGGCGGTTTGCATGGTGTAGGCATATCGGTCGTTAACGCTCTATCCGATGAGCTTCATATGTTGATTCGTCGCAATGGCAGTGTTCATGAGCAGCATTATCATAATGGCGTGCCGGATGCGCCTCTGGCTATAACAGGTGAGTCAAAAGGTACAGGCACTCAAATCTGGTTTAAACCCAGTCCGGCTACATTTACCAACATTGAATTCCACTATGATATTCTTGCCAAACGATTACGCGAACTGTCTTTCCTGAACTCTGGGGTATGTATCCATTTACAAGATGAGCGTACTCAGAAAGAGGATACTTTTCATTACGAGGGCGGAATAAGGGCCTTTGTTGAGCATTTGAATCGTAAAAAAACGGCCATCATGCCCACTGTTTTTGCCATGTCAGGTGAAAAAGACGGCGTGATCGTGGATTTATCCATGCAATGGAATGACTCTTACCAGGAAACCATTTTCTGTTTTACCAACAATATTCCTCAAAGAGACGGCGGAACGCATTTGGCTGGCTTTCGAGCGGGGTTAACGCGCACCTTGAATAATTATATTGAAAGCGAAGGGTTTGCTAAAAAAGCCAAAGTATCAACGACCGGTGATGATGCGCGTGAAGGACTTACTGCGGTGTTATCTGTGAAAGTACCGGATCCCAAGTTTTCCTCCCAGACGAAAGACAAGCTGGTTTCATCTGAAGTGAAGTCCGTTGTTGAATCCCTGGTTTCTGAATACCTGAATGACTTCCTGTTAGAAAACCCCGCCGTTGCCAAGTCCATTGTCAGTAAAATTATTGACGCGGCAAGAGCAAGGGAGGCCGCAAGGCGTGCTCGAGAAATGACTCGTCGTAAAGGCGCTTTGGATATAGCCGGATTGCCCGGAAAATTAGCTGACTGTCAGGAAAAGGATCCTGCTTTATCTGAACTGTATCTGGTAGAGGGAGATTCCGCGGGCGGATCAGCGAAACAGGGCCGCGACAGGAAATTTCAGGCCATTTTGCCTCTAAAGGGTAAAATCCTCAATGTAGAAAAAGCTCGCTTTGATAAAATGCTTGCATCGCAGGAAGTAGCAACCTTAATCACCGCCTTGGGTTGTGGTATTGGTCCTGATGAATATAATCCTGATAAAGTCCGTTACCATCGAATCATTATCATGACCGATGCTGATGTTGACGGCTCGCATATACGCACCTTGCTGTTAACCTTTTTCTATAGGCAAACGCGGGAATTGGTTGAAAGAGGATATATTTATATTGCCCAACCGCCGCTTTATAAAATTAAAAGAGGCAAGCAAGAGCATTATATAAAAGATGATGAAGCCCTATACGATTATTTGTCCAAAAACGCTCTGGAGGGTGCCGAATTCTTTCCTGGTACGGATGTTCCTGCTATTACAGCAGTTGCTTTGGAAGAGCTGGTTATGCAGTTCAGACGAGTTGAGAAAATCATCGCCAAATACAAACGACGATATCCTTTGGAAGTATTAAAGCGTATTGGTTATTTACCCGTTTTAACCAATGAAGACATTAATGATAAAGACATTGTTAATAAATGGGTTAACAAGCTGCATTCAAGTTTGCAACAGCTATCTGATAAAAGTCAGAAGTTTTCTGTGGATGTTTATGAGAACGAGGAAAACGATCACTATTTGCCCCGGGTCATTCTTACTCAGCACGGCATAGAAAATTCTATAAAATTTAATGCGGAATTTTTCTTATCAAAAGACTATAAGGAAATGGTCAATCTCGGATCCAAATTAGTCAGCCTGATCGACGAGGGCGCCGTTATCAAACGCGGCGAGAAGACCAAAGAGGTAGAAACCTTTGAAGAGGCTTTGAACTGGTTATTGGATGAAGCCAAGAAAGGCCAGAACATTCAACGCTATAAAGGCCTTGGAGAGATGAATCCTGATCAGTTATGGGAGACAACCATGGATCCTGAAACAAGACGAATGTTACAGGTCAGCATTGAAGATGCGGTTGCCGCAGATGAAATATTCACTACTTTAATGGGTGACAATGTAGAACCCCGTCGTGAATTTATCGAGAACAACGCGCTTGAAGCTGAAAATATAGATATATAAAAACGCCATTTATTTATTCCGGGTAAGGTAAAGCCAACCCGGGATAAATAACAAATAGAAACGAACCGGCCTTTGAATAGAACGTTTTTTTTGCACCTGCGTTGGATTTTTTGCATGTCTCCCAAATATCCAAGCCCCTGCTTATATTCCCAAATACTCCAGCGAAGGTCCTACAGGAACAATTTGATTGGGATTAATCTCCGTATGACTATAATAATAATGGCGCTTGATATGATGGAAATCAACCGTTTCTTTCACACCGGGATAATGATATAAGGCTCTTAAATAAGCAGACAGGTATTTGTAATCTTTTATTCGTTTAAGGTTGGCTTTAAAATGTCCAAAATAAACGGCATCAAAACGAATTAAAGTCGTAAACAAGCGCCAGTCTGCTTCAGTTAATTTTTCGCCTGCTAAATACGTTTGATGTTCTAATCGCTGCTCTACTTCATCCAGGGCATTAAATAAATTATCAAACGCCGCTTCATAAGCCTCCTGCGTCTTGGCAAAACCGCATTTATATACACCGTTATTGATATTGTGGTATACCAAATCATTGATAGCATCAATTTCTAAATGCAAGTCCTCTGGATAAAAATCCAGCTGATTACCCGTTAAAGCGTTGAAAGCAGAGTTAAACATGCGAATGATTTCTGCAGACTCGTTATTGACAATGGTTTCCTGTTTTTTATCCCAGAGCACAGGAACCGTGACTCGGCCAGAATAATCCGGCTTGGCTTTGGTATAAATTTGATATAAATAATCAAACTGATAAAGGGGTTCACTGTTACTGCCGTTTTCGTCTTTAAACTCCCAGCCCTTAGACAGCATATCTGGATGGACAACAGTGACAGTAATCAGATCAGTCAACGCCTTTAACCGTCTGAAAATCAGCGTGCGATGAGCCCATGGGCAAGCCAGTGAAACATAGAGATGATAGCGATCCCTCTCTGCGGGAAACGGCTCATCCTGACCTATAAAATGCCTGAATTTCGTCTCGCTTCGTTGAAACTGGCCGTTTTTTGAATCGGCTTGATAAGACTGATCTTTCCATTTTCCATCTACTAAATATCCCATCCTTAGGCCTCGTTATTCTGCTTTTAGTTTTTTAGTTATCCTGGCAACGTACTGTCCTTGAAAATGAGCGATTTTTAACTCTACATCCGATGGTGTGCGTTTACCCTCTATACCAGCAACAGTGCCTGCCCCATAGGGCGATCCGCCTCTGAAATCTGATGTATCCTGTAATTCATCACAGGAATAGGGTACACCAAGAATAATAAACCCTTGATGCGCCAGTGTATTCCAAAACGAGGTGATGGTGGTTTCATTACCGCCTCCCGTGCCTGTGGAGGTGAAAACGCTGCCGGTTTTTCCGATGAGCTTTCCTTCCAGCCACATGCCGCCTGTTTGATCGAGGTAATTGCGCATTTGCGAACACATGTTACCAAAACGGGTCGGTGTGCCAAAAATAATGCCATCATAATCAAGCATATCTTTGGGAGAGGAAACCTCGGCTTTTTGATCTCGTTTGTAGCCAGATTCTTTTTGAACCTCTTCAGGTACCAGCTCAGGCACTCTTTTGACCGTCACTTCAACGCCATCCACCGATTTGGCACCTTCTGCTACTTTATAGGCCATGGTTTCAATATGACCGTAACTGGAATAATACAAAACCAGAATTTTTGTTGTCATCATTTCACTCCCTTGAAATTGAATTAAACCGGTTCTTATGTCATTTAATAAGTGTAGACCGGGTTGAGGTCAAGCCGCAACCCAACAGAAGAAATGAATTGGAATTCTTAGCGGCAAAAAAATGATTATCTTTCTTCGCAAACGGTGTAATAACCATGACGATAAGGATTGGAACGACTGCGGAAAATATAATCTCTGCAGTTTTGACCGTCATTATCTGTATAGCGTTTGTCCAGACGAAAAGCGAAATCTTGAAAATTCATGTCCTGTCGCAACTCCGCTTGCTCGCGCGCGGCTTGACGTTCATGTTGCTTGTTTAAAAAATGACTGAGTTTACTGGCATGGACCGATGAAAAGGTCAAAACGATTAAACTGACAGCTAATAATGCCTTCATAAAAGTGATCTCGTAAAAATCAAAGAGGTTGTAATTAAACCACGTTTTTTGTCTTATAACCAATCCTGATTGAAGATAATTACAGCGTTTATACTTATATGCTATGGTATAATTTATAATGATATAAAAAACAAAGGGAATTGGGTCATGGCTAAACAAACAAAGGGCTATGCAATAACAAAACTCCCGCTGCATAAGCCACTTGATGAGTTAGTGAATATTATTGCGTCTGTAGAGGAATTGCCATCTAAAAACTGCCCTTTTATTGTTATTAATTTTGAGGAATTGGCTGCAAAAAATATCCTCTATCAGCTGAGAGACAGTGAGAGTTACCAATTAAGCCCTGTTTTTTATTTAGGCACACCGCCTGTGCACCATGAGCAAATTATGGATGGTGAATTTACAGAAAACAGCTTGGATAAAGCCCTGATCATTAATGATCGCTTACAGCTGATTAAAGAGGTACAAAAAGGTAAAATTACCGATTTTGAACGCGCCATAGTCAGTTACATGTTTGTAAGGGAGCAATTTATATTAAAAGGTTTTCTTGATTACCATTCGGTGACAGGCTTTCAATTTCCTTTATTGGATAGTCTGGGGTTTCGTGAAGAGGCGCAACATTACTGGTATATGCTGCAAAGCATGGAAAGCCGGAAATTAATCAAACATGAAACGTTGGTAGATGAAATTCAATCTTGCCCGCATTGCAAGTCAGGCTTGCTGAACTTCAAAAATTGCTGCCCTAATTGCAAGTCAGTGCACATTGCAACCCAATCGTTTATTCATTGCTTCTCCTGTGGCAACGTCGGTCCATTATCCGAATTTTTACGCCAGGAAGAACTGATCTGCAATCGCTGTCATGTGAAGCTACGGCATATCGGCATTGATTATGATAAACCCATGGAGGATAAAATTTGTCAGGACTGCCATCATTTCTTTTTTGAAGCGACTGTTAATGCCGTTTGTATGGTTTGTGCACAATTATCAGATCCTCAGGATCTGCAAAGCAAGAGGCTGTATGAATACCGTTTGGCACGGCGGGGAGAATCCTTTGCTAAAGGGATTGATCAACACCTTATTGTAGAATTAAGCCAGTTTTTAAAACTCATAGATCTCAGCATTTTTATGATGATCGTCAAGTGGCAGACTATACTTGCCAAGCGTTATGATTTCCTTAGCTTCAGCCTTCTTGCCTTCAGGGTAGAAAACGAAGAGGAGATGATATCCTCTCTGGGCTCACTGAAAACAGAAAAACTGCTACAGGAGTTTTTTGCACGGGTTAGAAATCTGTTAAGAAATAGTGATCTGGTGAGTCGAGACAATAAAACCATTTTGTTTTTTCTGCCCATGACCCCATTGGAAGGCTGCAATATCATTTATGAACGCATCTATGAGTTTACAACAGAACAAACAGACAGTGAGATGCCAATAAAAATAGCCGGCGGCGTGTTAACCTCTTATGAGATATTTGTTGAAAATATCACAGCAGACATCATGCTGACGGAATTAAATAACCGGATAGCCAGCCATGACTGAAGGGTACTATCAACTGCTGTACTATTTGAGTATGGTGTTTTCATCATCAAACCTGTCAGCATTTTTTTTAATATTTTTTCCATTTGTGCTCATTATTGAATTGCCCTTTTATCTGATAACAATCTTATACAGCATCAAAGGCTGGATTTATATGACGTATAAACCGCAACGCAAACGTTATTATCCTATCGTTACGGTAGTGATTGTTGCTTATAACGAAAGCTTTGATGTAATGCGGTTAACACTGCAAGCTGTTGCAGAACAGCTATATGCAGGGAAAATAGAAACTCTCATTATTATTGATGATGCCATTCACAATAAAGACACCGCTAAATTTGCTCACGCACTTGGTGAAAGATTCAATAAAATAGCGAATAGAAAGTTTACTGTAGTGGAAAAATTGTCACGAGGAGGGCATGCCAACTCAATGAACCTTGGTCTGAAATTGGCAAAAGGTGAGGTATTATTCATTTTGGATGCAGATACTTCCATTGACAATCAAACAGTAACCAACGCTGTGAGTCATTTTCAAAACCCAAATGTTATCGCTGTTTCCGGTGCTGTAAGAGTTAGAAATATGACAGACTCCGTTTTGACTCGACTGCAAGCCATTGAATTTATGATAGGCATTCAGCTTGGACGATTTGGTTTGAGTGAATTAAATGTCATAAACAATATCTCTGGCGCCTTTGGGATATTTAAAACCAGTTTTTTACGCCAAATTGGCGGTTGGCTGAATGGAACGGCAGAGGATTTGGATTTAACTTTACGTCTTCATGTGTATGCCAGTCGTTATCCCCAGCTAAAAATCGTTCATGAGCCTTTTGCTATTGCCTGGACAGCTGCGCCTGTTACCTTCAGGGATTTAATGAAGCAACGCATGCGTTGGGATGGTGATCTGTTTTATATCTATGTCAGACGTCATTGGCGAAAATTCAGTTCAAATATGATGAGCCGAACCAAATTGTTTTTTTTCAGTTGGTATGGTTTATATTATCAATTGGCGCTTCCTTTTATCATTGTTTTTTATACGGTTGTTTTGTTTTTTAAATTCAGTCTGCCGTTAGTTATTTTTATTTTTATTATAATTTATATCTATTATTTGTTTGTTGGGCTTTTCATGTATCTTTTATTTTTGATTCTAGTCTCTGAACGTCCGAAACAGGATTTTTATATGATAGGTTGGGTGTTCTTAATGCCCGTTTATCAGCAAGTCATGCGCTTTATGGCAACGTTTTTCATTTTGAATGAAATTATATTCAAAGGCCATGAAGAAACATCGATGGCACCATGGTGGGTACTGCGCAAAACAAAATAGGTGGGACAAGTCGTTATGGGAATTCAACTGCAAAAACAAAGGCCTAAAGAAACCTTGCCTGTTCAATATGGTAAAAGCATGCGCGCACCTCCAAAATTACGATGGATATTAATGGTATTGCTGTTAAGTATCCCGATGCTTTTTCTCATCTATCAAGTCGTCAATGAATTTTTTTTGATTCGCTTTTCAGGCCTGGTGGCTTATGACACCGTTTCATTGAAAGCGCCTGATGAGGGTTATATTAAATCATTGAATGTTCAGCCCGGGCAAAAAGTAAATGAACAACAAACCATTTTAAAATTTAGTTCCCCAGAAGCCGAAACCCGATTAAATTACCTGCAAAGGGAGAAAAAACGCATTACTAAACTCATGCAGTCGCTTGCTGATCAAACGCCCGGTCATTTATATAAACTGCTTGACGTTGCAGCAGAAGATGTTGTCTCCAGTAAGGTGGTTTATGAACGCTTTAAGAAATATGCAAAAAAGGGGGATATGATTGAGTTACAGCTTGAGGCCGCAAGAAAAAACTACATTGAGGCGCAAAGAAATTACGCCGCATTAAAGCAGCAAATCAAAGACACAAGGTTACAGACAAAAACCTTGATGGAGGTAAATTATAAAAGAAAAATATTGGAAATTGAAAATGACATCAATAAAGTCAAAGAAAAAATGCAATATTTTGATATGCATTCGCCCAAACCCGGCACGGTAATGAGCATAAAAACACACGAAGGCGAATACGTTTCTCCCGGCCAGGAACTGATCACTATCGTCACAAAACAGAATTTACGCGTCATTGGTTTTATCGATCCAAAATATACCGAGGATGTCTACAAAGGAAAAAAAGTCTGGGTTAAATTTCCCAACAATGAGAGAGTGGTGGGACATATTGTGAATACCCCAAGTTATGCCGAAAAATTACCACAATCGCAAATGAACCCAATGATAACCAGAGAGAATAAACTGATTGCTATTATCAAGCTGGATAAACCCATTCCTGAAATCTATCAGGTTTTTGGCATTCCGGTATCAATAAAGCTGGCTTGAAATACAGCATTCACACTCTATCAAATGGAAGGCAGGCAAGACTTAAGTTCTTTTATATCTGCAATAAGTATTTTAGGGTAATGAGAAAAAAAAGACCAACACCCATGACTTAATGGTATTGCTAATTGCTCTCTTATCTCATTAATCAACTGTTCATCTGTTTTGTTATCATTATGAACATCAGGATAAGATTCAGCTTGTCCTCGGTAGGGTTCAAAGGCGCTAATCAATTTTTCAAGATAGGAAACACTGACCATATCGGCGCGCTTTGCAATGCGTTCATTGAGTTGTTCGTGTCCGCAGCTGATATAAAGAAACTGAATATCATCAAAACATTGACGAAAAAATTGGCGATCCGATTCTCTTAACATCGCCTGGGATACCACAATGAAATCATTTTCAGCTTGAAGGTCTTTAATCTTATGGATAAGTGTTGATGTCAGTGCTTGGGTCATTGCTTCAGAAAAAGCTTCTTCCCGGCTTACGGTTTCTCTCATTTCCCGGGTTAATGCTTCATCGCCATCCCAGAAAAAAGCACCAAGCCTTTGTTGCATCAATTGACCGATATAGGTTTTACCCACCCCTGGTAAACCAAATAAAAATACAATCATGATAAATCCTTTTATCACTTAAGGGTGTCAACGCACCCAAGTATTACCCATTATTAAAAAATGCTATCCCCTTATTGTTAAAATGTAAATAGCCCGGTTTTTTAGACAGGGCTGCCGCATAGAAAATTTAATCAGGAGTCTTTATTCAAAGCTTATGTTATTACACTTCACCAGGCAGCTTGGGGTGTTGCGGCACTTTAGGCCCATAGGGCGCTAATGGTACATCACGTTCCGGATGTTCAACAGGAGGTTTTTTTTCTCCATAATTATGCGGTGTTTTTCCATCAGATGAAGGGTGAATCTTTGGCCGAGGCGCTTGCAGTTCTGAAGTGACCTGTAGCTCTTCCTCTGATGGTTGTTGTATGTCAGTTGGAGGTTGCTGTACATCAACTGGTGGTTGTTGCACCTCAACTGGTGGTTGCTGTACCTCAACAGGTGGTTGCTGCACCTCAACTGGTGGCTGTTGCATCTCAACAGGTGGTTGCTGCATTTCGGCTGGAGCTTGTTGCATTTCGGCTGGAGCTTGTTGCATCTCAGCAGGTGGTTGCTGCATTTCGGCTGGAGCTTGTTGCACCTCAGCTGGAGCTTGTTGCAACTCAACAGGCGGTTGTTGCACTTCAACTGGAGCTTGTTGCAACTCAACAGGCGGCTGTTGCAGCTCATCAGATGGTTGTTGTAACTCAACAGGCGGCTGTTGCAGCTCATCAGAAGGTTGTTGTAACTCAGCAGGTGGTTGTTGCAGCTCATCAGATGGTTGTTGTACCTCATCAGATGGTTGTTGTAACTCAGCAGGTGGTTGTTGTAACTCATCAGATGGTTGTTGCAGCTCAGCAGGTGGGGTGAGACCGGGTTGTTCAGTGTCTATAGCAGGAGCAGATCCCTCAGGTATTTCCTTGATAGGTTCAGGAGTTACTGCTGGATCCACCATTTTCAATGCTGGTTGTTGATCGCCTTCCTGCTTTTGTAAGGATTGAATTTCTTTTTCAGCTAAGGGCTCGCCTGGATTTTTAGTCAATAATTCTTGCTCTTTGGAAAAAGGAACGGGTTCAGGAGCCGGTTCTGTTTTTACAATCGCTGATTGATCAACAATGTCTTCTGCAGGTTGTGCCTCTGTGACTTCTTCACTGCCAAGAACACTCGTAGTATCCGGTGCCACCTCAGGAAACGCAGTTTTCGGTGCTTGTAGTAAGGTTTCCTCAGATATTACCACATTGGCTTCACTGACCGGTTGCGATTGAACAAATGTTTTGGTGGGAACAGCAGTCACTGCATTGACTACCCCAAAATTTTGGTAAGTAACATTAGTGCTGTTATCGTTATAAACCTGATTAATTAAGGTATTACTAACATTGGTATTGCCAATATTAATTTGTGTAAAATAATCTCGGCTTACACCATAAGGTGGAATATAGATATCCCCTGGCCCAAGTGGGAACCAGGCAACGCCTCTTCTTCCGGCTGCAATGTTAAAATTTCTACCGCCTACAAAAGCAACTAATGCCGGGGCATATATTGGTTCAACATGTACAGGACCAGGTACCCAGGCCCATCTTTTTTCAACATGGGTCCAGCGACCATAATGGAAAGGTGCAAAGCCCCATGGTTGCTCATCTATCCAGGTCCAACCGTAATGTCTTACCCATGTCCATTGTCCGGTACGGTAGGGAGCCCAATCAACGCTTACTTCATTAGGAATCCATACATAACCGTGGTTTTTTACTGATTTCCAGGTACCATGAGCGTCAAGATCTTCATAGCCAATCACCGCAGTAGATACATATTTAGTGGTAGAGGCTTTCTGGAAAAGGCGATCTCGTTGTGCACTCCATTTAGCAAAATCATCCAATGATCTAAGGGCTTTACAGCTGTATCCTTTTAAACTGGTGCCGGTAAAGCTGCAGGAAAATCCTGCACGTATCGTGAAAGCAGATTTTTCACCATAAACGATAGCATCTCCCTCGCGTATACTGACAACGGTGCCTGCTTTGCTTACACCGACACGATAAATGCCTTTTTTGTTTATTGACAATGCCAGGTTGGGTGTATTTATCTCATATTTTTGGTTGGGTTTTATATTGTACACGCTTAAAATCATATTCCCTTGTGTGAGCTGAAATTGAGCGATGTCTTTTTTAAGATTAAATATTTTTAAATAACTTGACTGGTCGAGTCTTAATGCGGTCGATCTCAGTTGCAGTTCAGTGCGTGAATTTTTAGCTACCCAAAGGCTGTCATTCTGGATGAGCGGCCGATTGACTTTGGCTTTAACCCATTTATTGGTTCCACCAGGCAGAAAGCTGACAACGTTTTCAATATAGCTCAAACGCGCTACGCTGGGAGGCGGTGCAGCTTTAACGGCACTGGCAGCAAAAACTAAAAGAAGTGAAATAACCAGATAATTCACATTCATTTTTTTGCTAATGCTTCTCATAATGACATCCTTTCACAATGATAACGGGTTTACTCATTACTTTGCTAATCATTTGTAATGAACAGCTTTAACTAAACTAAGTATGGATAGAATCTGGTTTTTTTCCACATTTTTTTATTAATTTTTAATTTCTTTTGTGTATTTAAAAACAGGGTGTTTTTTTGTTAAAAAGTTCGTTAACCATAGCCTGTTAACCGAATATGGAAAAAACAAGAGCAATCACATTCATCACCAACAGCAGGCAATAGACCAGGCCAAAGCGCAACATAAAATAAGCTTTTCCAGCATACTTGTAATCACTCTGACTGCGTGCTCTGAGAATCTTGAAAAAGGAATAATATTTATAAAATTTTCTATAGGGTAAAAATACCATGTTAGGTAAACTTGGAGCACCAATATTTTCCCATACCTCTGGTTCTCGCATGCGTAATTCATTAAAAAACCGGGTTAAGGTCCATATATAAGCGGCTGCAATTGCCACGCCGATGAATATAAGAATGAGCATGCTGGTTGCTAGAAATTCCTGGGTATATACGGCCGTCCAATCCATGGTCTTCTCTTTTTTAAATAGATAAAGAAAATAGTATATACCCGTGATCTTCCAAAAGGCGAGTTTTATGCTTTTTCTTTTCCGTTCTGCTCGCTGTTAAAAAACTCGCAAGGGAATAGCCATTACTCGCTTTTTAACAGCTAGCAGAACGAAAAATAAAGTCGCCTAAAACCTCGCCTTTTGAAAGATTACGGGTATATTTTTTTAAAAAATTAGACAAGCCAGTGTAACTGGCGTTGCTATTAAATTTTTATAGTCCGTTTGCTGGAAATTCTGCTGGACTCCAGTTCATTTTGAGTCTGCAATCGTCCCAGTCAAGAGAGTGGTATTTATTGTTATTATCTACTTGCAAGCCAGTTGAACCTTCTTCTCGCAGGAACGTTGACAATCCATCCAATACATAGGATGCCAGGGAGTGGCGATGGAAATTTCTTTTTTCTCTGGTAAAAAAATCATTTAGTTCTTTCATGATGTCATCGACAGTTTCCATGCGCCCTATTGCATCATGCAGTAGTCTGGCTCTATTCATCCCTGTCTGGCCATGGCGTATAAAGGAAAAAAAGCCACGTTTGCCTCTACTTTTTTCGTGATTTTGAGCAGGATTTTTATGGTAGTCCCGGTAATCAATGGTCGCTTGTAATACGATTTCACGTAATCTGGCATTGTTCCAAACATCAATACGCTGTGGTTCATTCAATAAACGTATTTGAGGTAATTCAGAGGGCGGTACATGTGAGACTTCAGCTCTTGTTGCGGTTTGTGGTTCCTGAGGTATTAAAGCATTATCCGATATCAAATGAGGAACTTTGGTTTCCAGGCCCAAAACACATGGCGGCAAAACAGATTCCATTACATCAGGCATAAACCCTATCACCGCTCGCTGTGGCAAGGTTGGCGGTTCTACTGTAGATGCTTTTGTGTCGACTGGAGGCATTTTGTCCTTAGCTGCACCAGCCAGGCGTGCTTTAATTGGCCCATCCAGTTCTTTCCAGCCGCATAAGGCCTCAAAATAAGGAAGGTTTTCAAGTTCTACCGGGGTTGCTGAGATATGAATCCTTTTAATAGCTGATACGAGATCAAGGTATTTTTCTTTGGTCAGATAATAGGATTTAACAAATTCACTCATTTTTTCCGGCTGGGTCATTTGTCCTTTGAGTAACTGCATATAACACATCATGTCACTATAGCTATCTGAATGTTGACAATCCTTTAGCATGTCCCTGCTGCAATTCGGTGATTTAAATAAAGCATTACCAGAGGAATCAATTATCATATAGCTGGGGGAGTCCGCCTTAAATGGCCTGGTTTTCAATTGCTCCCGAAACACCTTGGCGCCAGCAGGCGTACAGGCAAGATAACGATAAACACCCTCAGGGCTTCGTTGAATAATGATATTATCGATCGGTTTCATGAACTGAATTTGATCATGATCCGTTTGTTGGATGGGGTTAAAATGGCGCGGATTAAAGAGAATGGCGGGTATTTTTATATGCTCGCATTCAGGTAGTGTAAACTCAGAATAATTGGAATTTTCATTGTTGAAAATGGCATCCAGTTCATCCGCTTCATCATAAGTTTCTAATGCAAGCCTGACATTATGATTTTGTTGATACTGATTCAGTAGTGTTTGCTGCTGTTCTTGTTGCTGCTGCTGCTGTTGCTGTTGTTCTTGCTGCTGTTGTTGTTCATGTACTACTTCAGCATTTAACTCACAGCCGTTTATATGATGTATTTGAGGTATCAATGCCTGCGTCTCATTAATAATCCGTTCTATTTGTTTATCCAGATCGCGCGGTAATTCTTCTTGTTTCAAATTGTATTGTTGGCACAAAGAAGCAACAAAGGCATGGAGAACCTTATTGGTATCAGCCTGTTCACTGGTGATTTCATATAAATCCCAAACAGAGAGATGCACCCTTTTAGACAAGGTATGCTGTATGTCTTTTTCATTGACAATCCCATGGT